>CAZPQV010000056.1:0-13604 GCA_964588705.1 uncultured Chryseobacterium sp. | reverse complement strand
TTCCAGTGATCAGGCAAGATTTGTGTCAACGTCGCCAGTTTTGACTTTTGGAGGTACCCAAAGAATAGAACTGCTTAGAAGAGATACAACTGTAGATGCAGTTGGTTACTTAGATACCAGTAATTCTTTAGCTGATAAATCGCTATACAGGCTTGATACAGTACAACATCCTACATCAAATTATACCGCTTCAGAATGGCAGACTTATGGGCTGAATTATTGTGAAGAATTAGGAACTTTAGCCAGCGATGAAGTAGAAATAACAGGAAATGAAATTATTATTTATCCAAATCCTGTTACACAGGGCGTTCTCTTCGCAAACGGAAAAGAAGTGCAGTTGGTTGAAAGAGCAACCGTTTATGATATGACCGGAAGAATGATTAAAACTGAGGTAAAACCATTCAGAAATAAAAATTCTGTGGATGTAAGTTCACTTAAGCCTGGAGTTTATATTCTGCAGTTAGATAATAAATCCTTTAAGTTTATCAAGAAGTAAACGAATTGGATATTTAGAAAAGCAGTTTCTGATTTTTCAGGAACTGTTTTTTTTGTTTGATACTTATTGCATAAAATAATTATATTTGTAGAATGAAAATTTCGGCATCCAACGGTTTGGTTTTGAAATGTTTTTTTGAAAAACAAAACGCTTGTACGCCACAATATACAGCAGGATTTTAGAGAAAAATTCTGCTTTTTTATTTGCGATAATACAGAAATTAAATACAGTAAAAAGTAAAAATGGAAAAAAGAGAAATGCTTTACGAAGGAAAAGCAAAACAGATTTTTCTAACCGACAATCCTGAAGAAGTGATTGTAAAATTCAAAGATGATGCAACGGCGTTTAACGCTCAGAAGAGAGGTTCGTTCGACAGAAAAGGAGAGATGAACAATGCCATCACCACTTTGATTTTTGAATATTTGAAAGAAAAAGGTGTAGAAACTCACTTTATAAAACAACTTGGCGAAAGAGAACAGTTGGTAAGAAAAGTATCAATTATTCCTCTGGAAATGGTAGTTCGCAACTATTCTGCCGGAAGTATGGCGCAGAGATTAGGGGTTGAAGAAGGCATTAAATCACCGGTTACCATTTTCGATATCTGCTATAAAAAAGATGAATTGGGAGATCCGCTGATTAATGATTATCACGCCATCTTCCTTGGTGCTGCAACAAGAGAAGAGTTAGATGAAATGTATGCGCTTACCGGAAAAATAAATGCGCTTCTTAAAGAGCTTTTCGATAAGATGAATATTATTCTGGTGGATTTCAAAATAGAATTGGGGAAAACATCAGACGGTAAAATCATTCTTGCCGATGAAATTTCGCCGGATACCTGCAGACTTTGGGATAAGGATACGATGAAGAAACTGGATAAAGACCGTTTCCGCAGGGATCTTGGCGAAGTTACAGAAGCCTATGTTGAAATTTACGAAAGACTGAAAACGGCTCTTAACAAATAATTTTCTGAAAAAAGAAAAATGAAAGATTTACAAAATCAGAAAGAACAATATCTTAATCAGTTTCAGGGAAGGGAATATGGGAGGAATATGTTTCGTTCTAAGGAAGAAGAACTGACGGATGCTCCCGGAGAAGAATGCGGTATTTTCGGACTTTATTCGGAAACCGATCTCGATACTTTTTCGCTTTCTCAGTTTGGTTTGTTTGCGCTTCAGCATCGTGGACAGGAAGCTTGCGGTATTTCGGTGATGAACAACAACCGTATTTATAATGTTAAAGGCGAAGGTTTGGTATTAGATGTTTTCAAAACCATCAACGAGCCGGAAACATTTATGGGAAACGGTGTTATCGGACACACAAGATATTCGACTGCAGGAGACAAAAAGAAATATAATTTTCAGCCATTTTTTGCTAAAAACGAATACGATCAAATCATTCTTTCCATAGCTCACAACGGTAATTTGACGAATGCAAATGAACTGAAAAAAGAAATGGAAGAAGAAGGCGTTGTTTTCAAAGCGACATCCGATTCTGAAGTTATTTTAAGGCTGATTCAGAAAAACCTGGATCTTGGCCTTCGCGGTGCCATAAAAGCAACGATGGAAAAAATTGAAGGCGCTTATTCCGTAGTTGGGATCACAAGAAATAAGTTTTTTGCTTTCAGAGATTTCCACGGAATCCGTCCTTTGGTGCTTGGTGCGATAGATGAGAAAACTTTCGTCGCAGCGTCTGAATCTGCTGCTTTGGATGCGGTTGGAGCACAGTACGTAAGGGATATTCTTCCGGGTGAGATTGTTTATACCAGTGATAACGAGAAAGGACTGCAGTCTTTTATGGTGAGAGAAAACTGTGAGAGAAAACTGTGTTCTTTTGAATATATTTATTTTGCACGTCCCGATTCTTCAATGGAAGGCATCAACGTGCATGACATCCGTGAAAAATCCGGAGAGAAAATTTGGGAACAGGCGCCTGTGGATGCCGATATTGTTATTGGAGTTCCGGATTCGGGAGTTCCGGCAGCGATTGGATTCTCACGGGTTTCGGGAATTCCGTTCCGCCCGGTTCTGATTAAGAACAGATATGTGGCAAGAAGTTTCATTATTCCTTCTCAGGATATGAGAGAAAGAATTGTAAACTTGAAACTGAATCCTATAAAAGAAGAAATCGCCGGAAAAAGGATAGTGATCATTGATGATTCCATCGTTCGTGGAACCACTTCAAAACGTTTGGTGAAAATTCTTCGCGAATGTGGTGTGAAGGAAATTCATTTCAGAAGTGTTTCTCCGCCAATAATTGCGCCGTGCTTCCTTGGAATTGATACACCTTCCAAAGACGACCTTATCTCTGCGAATATGACGACTGAAGAGCTAAGAAAATATTTAGGCGTAGATTCTCTGGAGTTTCTGAGTATGGAAAACTTAATTGAAATCTTAGGTTCAGATAAACACTGTTTTGGATGTTTTACTGAGAAATATCCGGTAGATAAAGGAGAAAATGTAAGTCTGTTTACTTAAACCATTCAAGTAAAATAAAACAAAAAAGTCAGGAAAAACTCCTGACTTTTTTGTTGTTTGTTATTCTTCTTAGAATTTTAAATTCAGACCAACCTGGAATGTATTGTTCTTGTTGTTGGCATCTGTACTTGGATCAGATTCCGGAGCAGTTACATCGCTGAAACCAGCCACATATCTGGCATTAAGTCCGATTTTATCAGTGATGTTAAATCCTGCACCAAGGCCAAGACCAAGGTTGAACTTGTTGAAATCGTCAGTGCTTAGTTCTCTGGTTGTTGTTCCCGAACCAATTACTGAATTTACATCGGTTTTAGATTTAGCATTCACTAAATAACTGAATTCCGGACCAGCTTCCAAATAAAACTGTGGTGTCGCATTGTACTGGAACATTACAGGAACTGAAATATAATCCAGATTTAGGGTAGATTCCACTTTTCCTATAGTTGATCCCATATCAATGGTGGTTTTTGAACCTAAATTGTTATAAAGAACTTCCGGCTGAATGCTGAAATTCTCTGCTAAAGGTGCATTCAGGAAAACCCCTGCATAATATCCGATTTTAGATTTCGAATCGTCATAACCGTCATCAGAGATTGAAGACATATTCATACCTGCTTTCGCACCAAACTGTTGAGCAAATGTCAATGAACTTATCGCAATTGCTGCTCCTAAAAATAACTTTTTCATAATCTTAAATTTAGTTACTATTTTAAATTTTACTGAGATATTATAGACAAGCATTGTGCCAAAACCATCATCAGTAAACGAAAAAGGCCCAGAAAAACTATTCAGAGCCTACTAATAAATTTTAGTTTCTTATTAGAATTTATAATTTAATCCAACTTGGAAAACATTGTTCTTTACAGCGTCTCCAACATTGTCCTTAATCACATCTGTAAATCCGGCAACATATCTTGCACTAAGTCCAATATTTGGTGTGAAATAATATCCTGCACCAAGACCAAGACCAAGGTTGAAACTTTCAGTTTCGTCTTTCATATCAATGGTTTCATTATTAACTTTAAGTTTAGAACTCATCAGTAAACCAAGTTCAGGACCTGCTTCCAGATAAAATTCCGGAGTTGCATTATATTGGAACATTACAGGAACCGTGATATAATCTAAATTAATAGAGTTGCTGTTTCCTTCATTTTCTTTTGCACCATATTGGCTATAAAGAATTTCCGGCTGAATACTGAAGCTTTCCGCAATTGGAGCATTCATAAATAAACCTGCATGGAAACCTGTTTTGGCTTTAGTTCCGTCAAATCCTTGCATTGATGATACATTAAGACCTGCCTTTGCACCAAACTGTTGTGCAAACATAAACGAACCTGCCATTAAACCTATACCTAAAAATAACTTTTTCATAATAAAATTTTTTAAAGTTTTACGACTTAAAGTTGGCAAGTAGTGTGCCAAATGTGAATTTTCAACTTAGTATCAGCGAATTTAATAGAGAGTTAATTTATTGTTTTCTCTTTGTTAATGGGTGTTTGCGGTTCTATAAAAATTCAAACAGATGTTTATGTTTTCTAAGTTGCTTTTATAGTCAAAAACTGAATTTCCGATGTCTTTTAGCAGTGCGAAATTGATTTTTCCTTCGGAATTTTTTTTGTCATTTTGCATTAAAGCGATAATTTCTTCATTGGAAAATGCTTCAATATTGATATATGGATAAAACTTTCTGATGTTATTAATAATGTGTTGTGAAGTTTCTTCTGAAATTAAATTTTCCAGAAATGACAGATGAGTTTCGCAAATCATCCCCAACGCCACGCATTCACCGTGAGGGACAATTCGCCCTTTGGAAAGGAAAAGACTCTCCACAGCATGCCCAATCGTATGCCCAAAGTTCAGCGTTTTTCGGATGTTCTGTTCCTTGAAATCCTTTTCCACAACTTCCTGTTTTATCTTCATCGACTGCTGAATATGCGGTGAAACAGATTCTGCCCTCAATTCATCAATTTCAATTAAATCATTCCAATGTTTTTTGTCGGTAATTAATCCGTGTTTCAGCATTTCTGCAAAACCGCTTCTCAATTCCTCAAAGGGTAGTGTTTTCAGGAAATCAGGATAAACAAAAATTTCTTCCGGCAAAGCAAATGTTCCGACGATATTTTTCAGATACTGATGATCAATTCCAGTTTTTCCACCAATGGAAGCATCACACATTCCTAAAAGAGTAGTCGGAATATTGATGAATTTTATACCTCGTTTATAAGTCGACGCCACAAATCCACCCAAATCGGTAATCACGCCGCCGCCGAGATTGATGAGCAGTGTTTTTCTGTCTGCTTCAAACTCAGAAAAGATTTCCCAAAGCTGAATGGCCGTATCAATGGTTTTCAATTCTTCACCGGCTTCTATTTCGATAATTTCAAAAGGAATATCGGTTTCAAGATTTGGTAAAAGTATTGGCAGGCAGTATTCGTGGGTGTTTTCATCACATAAAATCAGAATTTTGCTGGGTTTTAATTCAGATAAAAACTGATTCAGTTGGTTGAAATCGTGGTCGAGTGTAGAAATCATCTTACGAATTTAATGCAAAAATACTAATATGATTTTTTTCATTTTACCAATTCCTTAACTTTGGTTAAATTTGATGAATTAATTCCAAAAAATTCTATGTCAATCTTCAACGATACTAAAATTGCTTTTCAGGACAAATCGAATTCTCAACTGAAAAAAGCATTCTGGATGTTTAAAGCCATTGAAAATCCTACCATTACCAATTTGGGAATCAATGTTTTGAATTTCACAATTAAAAAAGATTTTCCTTTTGTGGAAGGCATTGTAAAGAAAACCCTGTTTGAACAGTTTGCAGGAGGAGAAACCCGCGAAAAAAGTATGGAAGTCGTAAAGCAGCTCTTCAGGCATCATATCGGAAGTATTTTCGATTATGCGATTGAAGGGAAGGAAGACGAAAAAACGTTCGACCACACTTGCGAAGAGATTAAGCAGAATATAAAATTTGCTGAAGGAAATCCCGCGATTCCGTTTGTGGTTTTTAAACCGACAGGTTTTGGCAGACTGAAACTTTACGAAGAGGTACAGAGCGGAAAAGAACTCACGAGCAGCGAAAAAGCAGAATGGGAAAAGATTAAAAACCGTTATGCAGAGGTTTGTAAACTGGCTTATGAACGAAATGTTGTTCTGATGATTGACGCCGAAGAAACCTGTATGCAGGATGTGGTGGATGAGTTGGTAAACGCCCAAATGGAACTTTATAACAAAGAAAAAGCAATTGTTTGGAATACTGTTCAGATGTACAGAACCGGACGTTTGGAATATCTTGAAAACGATTTGAAACGTGCCACAGAAAAGGGCTATTATCTTGGTTATAAATTCGTTCGTGGTGCTTATATGGAAAAAGAGCGCGAAAGAGCTGCGGAACTCGGAATTCCGGATCCAATTCAGCCAACAAAGGAGGCAACCGACGACAATTACAATGCTGCAATAGAATTTGTATTAAATAATTTGGATAAAGTTTCAGGATATTTCGGAACACACAATGAAAAATCTACTGAGCTTTGTATGGATAAAATGAAGGCAAAAGGACTTCAGAACGATCATCCAAATGTGTACTTCGGGCAGCTTTACGGTATGAGCGACAACATCACTTATTATCTTGGTGAGCAGAAGTACAACGCTTCCAAATATCTTCCGTACGGACCGGTGAAAGATGTGGTGCCGTATCTTACAAGGAGAGCACAGGAGAACACTTCCGTTGCAGGACAAACAGGACGTGAACTTGGTTTAATTGAAAAAGAACTGATACGCAGAAAAAATTAATCTGAGTAAATTAAATATCAATAGGAACGGGCTTTAGCCCGTTTTTTCATTTAATAAATTTTGGTTGGCTTCAGCCAAAATTTATTATATTTTTGTAAATAACAATCTCGGACACACAAACAAAAAACTATTTCAAACAAATTGTTCGCCCAAATTATTTTACCGTTGAACCTCAAAGGAACTTTTACTTATAAAATTCCTCAGGAACTTTCTGATAAAATTGAAGTGGGAATGCGCGTTTTGGTGCCGTTTCGTGGAAAAAAAATCTATACAGGAATTGTTGCCGAACTGCATAATATTCAGCCGGAAACCTTCATTCCGAAAGATATCATCAATACTTTAGATGAATCTCCGATTCTGCCGAAAGAACAGTTGAAATTCTGGAACTGGCTCTCTGAATATTATCTCTGCAATCTTGGTGAAATCTATCGTTTTTCATTTCCGGGCTCGCTGAAACTTGAGAGCGAAACCTATCTGAAATTAAAACCAAATGCGATTATTAATTTCCAGAATCTGGATGTGAATGAAATGTATCTAATTCAGGCTTTGGAAGTTCGTCAGTTGATTAATCTTACGGAAATTGAAGCGTTCATTCCTAAGAAAGAAATCGTGAAAACCATCAATTCGCTCATCGATCTTCAGTATATTGAAATTGACGAGAAAATTGCTGAAAAATACAAAGCCAAAGAAGTTGCATTTCTGAGAATTCCGGATGAAGCGCTTACGATGAATCTTCCTGAAATTTTGCTTCAACTGAAACGCTCACCAAAACAGCAGGAATTATTTCTAATAATTTTGGAAAAGCAAACCGAGCATCCTGATAAACCTGTCCGAAAATCTGACGTTTTTGAAGAAGGCGGTTTTGCTAACACTCAGTTAAAATCTTTGATTGAAAAAGGGCTTGTTGGAGAATATTATTTGCAAAGAGACCGGCTGCAAAGCTATGATGGCGAAAAGGAAGAAATTGAAGAACTGACCGATGCTCAAAAAAAAGCGAAATCTGAAGTAGATCTTGCTTTTAATGATAATAAAAATGTGCTCCTTCATGGTGTGACATCCTCTGGGAAAACCCATATTTATCTTGAAAAAATTGATGAAACTGTCAAGGAAGGAAAGAATGTTCTTTTTCTGCTTCCGGAAATTTCTTTAACCAAACAAATCACGCAAAGACTTGAAAAAAAATATGGTAAGCAACTTGGTTTTTATCACCAAAAACTTACCGATTTTGAAAGAGTGGAAGTCTGGAGAAAAGTAAAAAATAATGAGCTGAAAATCCTTATTGGAACGAGGAATTCACTGTTTCTGCCATTTAAGAATTTGGGATTGATTATTGTGGACGAAGAGCACGACAGTGCCTATAAACCCCGCGAAGTTTCGCCTTATTTCAATGCCAAAGATTCGAGTTTGGTTTTGGCAGAATTTTATGATGCAAAAGTAATTTTTGGTTCTGCTACGCCTTCGGTTGAAAGTTATTGGTTGGCCAAAAATGACCGAATCCGGTATGTTTATTTGGGAGAAAGATTCGGCAATGTTAATCTTCCGGAATTTGAACTGATAAATTTCAAGGAAGCTCAGGATTCTAAGAGTGTAAATGGCAATTTCGCTTTAAGAACGCTTGAGGAAATCCGAAAGAATATCGAGGAGAAAAAGCAAACAATGGTTCTGCACAACCGAAGAGGTTATGCTAATGTCGTAGAGTGCGAAAGCTGCGGCTACGTCGCCTATTGCAGTAATTGTGATGTGGTGATGACGTATCATAAATTTTCGAACGAACTCAAATGTCATTATTGTGGCCATAAAGCAGCGAAGCCAAAAGCATGTCCGAAATGCTATTCCGAAAATCTCAATACCAGAGGCGTTGGTGTAGAACAGATTCACGAGGAATTATCAAAAATTTTCCCGGAATCGGAAGTCGACAGAATGGATGTGGATTCAATGCGCAGAAAATTTGCTTACGAAAAGCTTTACGAGAAAATTGAAGACCGTGAAACCGACATCATCGTTGGAACTCAAATGATTTCCAAAGGACTGGATTTTGACCATATCGAATTGGTAACCATTCCACGGGCAGATCAAATGCTTTACGTTCAGGATTTCAGAGCTGAAGAACGCGCTTATCAATTAATAATGCAGGTTTCGGGAAGGGCAGGACGAGTTTCGGGAGAGGGAAAAATTCTTATTCAGACATTCAATCCTAATCATTCGATTTTTCAGTTAATCAAAGAAAAAGATACCGAAAAGATCTACAGTTATTTTCTTGCCGAGAGAAAAAAATTTCTTTATCCTCCGTTTACAAGAACGATTTTAATTGAACTTAAACACCGCCGAGAAGAAAAAACCGACCGTGCTTCGCAATTTTTAGGCTCAATTCTTAGAAAATATCTTCCGGGAGAATGTGTTTTAGGACCGGAAAAATCTCCAATCGGAAAGATTAATTTGCTTTATCAATATCAGATTTTACTCAAACTTCCACGTGGAAAACGCTATCAAGAATTTAAAAATTTAGTAACAAAAAGTTTACAGGAATTTGATGAGGTTTCCGCTTACCATAGCATCAAAAAGTATATTTTTGTCGATTTTTAACAAATTTTAACAATTTTTACCCTAATTTAGAACTTGTAAAGGTTTGATTTTCAATAATAATTTTTACATTTGAACGTTTGTGAATTAGTTTTTGGTTTTAAAGGTCATTTTTTAACTAAAACTAAAACAGATAATCAAAGAGTTAAATAAATAGTTGAATGAATAGAGTAAAAATATATCTTACGGGAATTGCTATGGCCTTTGCCGGTCTCGTTTCGGGACAGTCGGCTTCCATACCAACGCACTACAGTTCAATGTATGAAAATCAGACAAGAACTTATGCAACCGTAAAAGACGTATCCAGCGAAAATTTATTCGGAGCAAAAGAATTAGTTGAAACTACGATTAATAAACTGGTAAATGATCCAGTTCTTCGAAACGCAAATTGGGGGTTTGTTCTGTACGATCCGCAAACGAAGAAAATCGTAAGTTCGTACAACGAGAACGCCGCTTTTATCCCTGCTTCTACCACTAAACTTCTTACTACAGATACAGCACTTTCACTTTTAGGACCTAAATTCAGATGGATTACGCAGCTGGATTATTCCGGTGAAATTAATGCAGACGGAACCCTTGAAGGAAATCTGTACATCGTGGGAAGTGGTGATCCATCGCTGGGAACAGGAAAAGCCGGAGCTTCAACATATTCCGGAATTGTTACCGATTTTCTACACGCCATTGCAGATAAAGGAATTAAAAAAATTACAGGTGATATTATAATTCAAACTGCCGTTTTTAAGGAAAATAAAATGCAAACGCTTCCGGAAAACATCGTTTGGCTGGAGCATAACAACTATTTTCTTCCGGTTGGAACTACGCAAAGAGTAGATCCGAGAAACGAAAAACTGACGATTACTCAAAAGAGTCCTTTTTCTGATTCGAAGCAGTATTTCTACATTTCACCATATATCAACAAACTGGTTTATGCCGATAAGTTTGAAGGAGAATGGGTAAATACTCATGTTGCGGATGCACCATTATATCTTGCAAATCTTTTAAGAGCATCATTGGTGAAAAACGGATTGCCGATTACCGGTAAAGTAATCACAAGAATGGTAGACCGAAATCCTGAAAGCAGAATGATGATTACAGCGTATAAATCGCCACAGCTTAAGGATATTGTATACGATACAAATCAGAGAAGTGATAACGCGCTTTCAGAAGCATTATTGAAAATGGTTGGATTCCAAAAAATGGGCGACCAAACGATTGAAAGAGGTAGAAGTGTGGTAGTTGAGAATCTCAGAACCAAGCATTTTGATACGTCGTCACTGGTATATATTGACGGTAGTGGACTTTCGAGAAATCACAGAGTTACTCCGATTTCCCAGGTGAAATTCTTGGCAGATCAGATGAACGAACCTTACTATAAAGATTTCTTCGATTCGCTTCCGATTGCAGGTCAAACCGGTACTTTGAAGAAAAGATTCTTCGGAGATTCGTACGGACACATTCACGCAAAAACTGGAACGCTGAATAAAGTTAGAACGCTGGCAGGTTATATAAAAACGAAAAGCGGAAAAACATTAGCATTCTCAATGTTGGTGAACAATTACGCAGGTTCAGTAGATCAGGTGAATCAGAAGATGGAAGAACTTCTGGATCCGGCAACCAACCTTTAAAATTTTTATTAAAATATATAAAACCTCTCTCGCAAGAAAGAGGTTTTTTTGTTGATTAAAGAGGAAGATTTTGTGGCTTTTTCGTAAATTAGCGAACCTTTAAAAATAAGAATTATGATTTCCAATAAGTTTCTTGAAACGCTTCAGAACGAACTTCAGAACATCGACAACGAAGGACTTTACAAAAGAGAAAGAATTATTACATCGCAGCAATCGGCTGAGATTGTAGCAAACGGAAAAACTTTACTGAACTTTTGCGCCAATAATTATCTGGGACTATCCAACCATCCGGAAGTGATGAAAGCTTCTCAGGATATGATTGAATCGCACGGTTATGGGATGTCTTCCGTTCGTTTTATCTGCGGAACGCAGGATATTCACAAAGAGCTTGAAGCCAAAATTTCCGAGTTTTTAGGAATGGAAGATTCTATTCTTTACGCTGCCTGCTTCGATGCAAACGGAGGAGTGTTTGAACCGCTGTTTACAGATGCAGATGCAATTATTTCAGATGAACTGAATCACGCGTCAATCATTGATGGAGTGAGACTTTGTAAAGCGGCAAGATACCGTTACAAAAACAATGATATGGCCGATCTTGAAGCACAGCTGATTGAAGCTTCGAAACAAAACCATAGATTTAAAATCATCGTTACTGACGGTGTTTTCTCTATGGACGGGATTGTGGCCGACCTGAAAGGCGTTTGCGATTTGGCCGAAAAATATGATGCTCTGGTAATGGTGGACGATTCTCACGCTACAGGATTTATCGGAAAAACCGGTCGTGGAACGCACGAAGCCAATGAAGTGATGGGAAGAGTAGATATCATTACATCAACGCTTGGGAAGGCATTAGGAGGTGCTCTTGGAGGATTTACTTCCGGTAAAAAAGAAATTATCGATATGCTGAGACAGCGTTCAAGACCATATTTATTTTCAAATTCTCTTGCTCCCGGTATCGTAGGTGCAGCGTTGAAAGTTTTGGATATGCTTTTTGCCGATACTTCACTTCGTGATAAAGTAATGGAAAATGCAGACTATTTCAGAACTCAGATGAAAGCCAAAGGATTTGATATTCCGGATGGTGATGCTGCGATTGTTCCGGTAATGCTTTACGATGCGCCTTTAGCACAGAAAATGGCTGAAAGAATGATGGATGAAGGTATCTATGTGATTGGATTCTTCTATCCGGTGGTTCCGAAAGGAAAAGCAAGAATCCGAGTTCAGTTATCCGCAGGTCACACTCGCGAACAGCTGGATAAAGCGATTGCTGCATTCGAAAAAGTTGGAAAAGAATTGGGAGTAATTTAATATTAAAGGTGAAAATGAAAAAAATATTAGGTTTCTTGTTGGTATTGTTTTCAATACTGATTTATTCTCAAAAAAAAGATACTGTAATTCTTGACCACAACGACGAGATTAAAATTGCAGCCCTGCCATATTATAACTTTGGTAAAGGGGTTGGGATGACGTCTCCCGACAGTTTATTTCAGATGAATATCCGCTTCAGAATGCAGAACCGCCTGGAAATCCTTAATGATAACGACGAAACTTCCTATGAAGCCAGTATCAGAAGGCTTCGCCTGCGTTTTGACGGTTATGTTGGAAATCCGAAATTTCTTTACGCCATTCAGTTGTCATTTTCGCCAAAAGATGTTGGACCACTCGACGACGAGGGAGATTTGCATATCATCAGAGATGCGATGATTTTCTATGTTCCAAATAAAAACTGGAACTTCGGATTTGGACAAACGAAACTTCCGGGAAACAGGCAGCGTGTGAATTCATCCGGGGCACTTCAGTTGACAGACCGTTCCATTAATAACGCCAATTTCAACATCGACAGAGACTTTGGATTGCAGGCATATTATATGAATAATCACAGTCCGAATGATTTTGGTTTTAATATCAAAACAGCGGTTTCTACAGGTGAAGGACGAAACTGGACGAGAACGAAAGACGACGGTTTGGCATATACCGGAAGAGTGGAACTTTTTCCTTTAGGATCTTTTAAGAAAGGTGGTGAATATTTTGAAGGCGATCTTATGAGAGAACAGACTCCAAAGCTATATCTTGGTTCTACCTACCACTATAATCAGCGTGCGCGGAGAACCAATGGACAGCAGGGAAGTCTGCTTTATGACGAAAAAGATATTTCTTCGTTCCTTGCAGATGCTTTGGTGAAGTACAATGGTTGGGCGTTTATGACTTCTTATATGATGCGTAAAACACCAAATGAATCGCCAATAGCCATTAATCCTGTGGATCCTACGAAGTTTAATTATGTATATGCCGGAAGTGGTTTTGATACGCAATTGAGCTATATTTTTCCGAAAAATTGGGAAGTCATCGGACGTTTTTCTGATTTAAAACCGGAGGATGAAGTATTTCGTTACGCGCCGAAGCAAAAACAATATTCGGTTGGTTTAACGAAGTATATTTGGGAGCACGCATTTAAAGCGCAGTTAGAAGTTTCAAAAAACGATTTCAAATATTTTGACGGCCAAACCAAAGACAACTGGTATGTCCGGTTACAAATCGAAATGGGAATTTAATATAGAAAGCCTTTCAGTGTTGAAAGGCTTTTTTTTATCACAGTGTTTCACAGAGGAAGTCACAGAGTTTTTTCTAAAAAAA
>CAZPQV010000055.1:6268-13765 GCA_964588705.1 uncultured Chryseobacterium sp. | reverse complement strand
AGAATCTTCGTTCCAAAGTGAGTTAGCTTTCAATTGTAGACCAAGACCTGTCATTAGCATGAATTCTTTATCCATACCAAATCTCTTATTATCTACGTTACCAACAGAAGTCTGCCAGTCTAATACTAGCGGTCCTGCTAAGTGTCTAGCAACAGTTAATTTTGAAAGTGGTGGAGTAATTGTATAATTGTTTATACTGTACAATTCCTTACCTCCAAACGCTTGTTTGAAAACATCTCCAACACCACCGCCTGCTGCTACGTGATTTACACCATGAGCACCAACTCCGATTAACCACGGATTGCTGCTTGTCTGAGCAAATGCAGTAGAGGCAACCATAAGTGCCAATGCTGAAATTCCTAATTTTAGATTTTTCATAGAATTAAATGATTAAATAATTGATAATGCAAAATAAATATAAATTTTCCTTATAAACAAAGTTTTCAGCGAGTTTTTTTAATTTTTCTTTGCGATTCTGTCGAGGTTTCGTTTATTTTCTCTATCTTTTATGACCTCCCTTTTATCGTAAAGTTTCTTGCCTCTCGCTAATGCTACAATTAATTTAGCAAGCCCTTTTTCATTAATATATAGCTTTAATGGAATTATAGTATTGCCAACATCTTTCAGTTTTTTCTCAAATTTCTGTAATTCCTTTTTATTGAGTAGCAATTTCCGTTCCCTTTTTGTTTTATGATTGTAGAAAGTTCCTAATTTATACTCGTCAATATTCATGTTAATGATATACAGTTCACCATCAATAAACTGACAGAAGCTATCTGTAATCGATGCTTTTGAAGACCGCAAAGATTTTATTTCGGTTCCGGTCAAAACGATTCCCGCTTCTATTTCTTCCGAAATTTCATATTCAAACCGGGCTCTTTTATTGAGAATATTTACTGTTTTCTGGATCTTCATTCAATTGTAAATTCAAAACTGAGGATATACGTAATACCTTTAATCTCACTTATATTTCGTACTTTTGCGGCAAATTTACAAAACTATATGTTAACAGTATCTAATATATCATTACAGTTCGGTAAGAGAGTACTTTTTGACGAAGTAAATATGCTTTTCACAAAAGGCAACTGCTACGGAATCATTGGGGCAAATGGGGCTGGAAAGTCTACTTTTCTAAAAATTCTAACGGGCAAACAGGATGCCACGACCGGAAATGTTTCATTGGAACCCGGGAAAAGAATGTCGGTTTTAGAACAGGATCACTTTGCATACGACCAATACACTGTTCTGGAAACTGTATTAAGAGGGAATAAAAAACTCTTTGATATAAAAGAAGAAATGGATGCGCTTTACGCCAAAGAAGACTTCACTGATGAAGACGGTATTAAAGCCGGCGAACTCGGAGTAATTTATGATGAGATGGGCGGATGGAACTCAGAAGCAGACGCACAGACAATGCTTTCGAACGTAGGAATCCCAGATTCTATGCATTGGCAGATGATGTCTGAGCTTGAAAACAAAGACAAAGTAAAAGTTCTTTTGGCTCAGGCTTTATTCGGAAATCCCGATGTTCTTATTTTGGACGAACCTACGAACGACCTTGATATTGATACCATTTCATGGCTTGAAGATTTCCTGGCAGATTATGAAAACACGGTGATTGTAGTTTCTCACGACCGTCACTTCCTCGATGCAGTTTGTACGCATATCATCGATTTAGATTATTCTAAACTGAATCTTTACACCGGAAACTATTCTTTCTGGTATCAGGCATCACAGCTGGCAACGAGACAAAGACAGCAAGCCAATAAAAAGGCTGAGGAAAAAAGAAAAGAACTACAGGAATTCATTGCAAGATTCAGTTCGAACGTTGCAAAAGCAAAACAGGCAACTGCCAGAAAAAAAATGCTCGATAAACTGAATGTTGATGATATAAAACCGACATCGAGAAGATATCCTGCGATCATTTTTGAAATGGAGCGTGAAGCCGGCGATCAAATACTGGAAGTAAAAGATCTTGAGAAAACAAAAGACGGCGAACTGCTGTTCTCAAATGTTGATTTCAAGCTAAAAAAAGGAGATAAAGTCGCCATTCTTTCCAAAAACTCATTGGCAATCAACGAATTTTTTGAAATTATTTCAGGAAATGCCAAAGCAGATAAAGGCGAATACAACTGGGGTGTAACCACAACACAGTCTTATATGCCTTTGGACAACAACGACTTCTTCAAAGAGAAAGACCTGAATCTTGTAGACTGGTTGAGACAGTTTACAAAAAATGAAGAGGAACGTCACGAAGAATATATGAGAGGTTTCTTAGGAAAAATGCTGTTCTCGGGAGATGAAGCTTTGAAATCTTCAACTGTTCTTTCAGGAGGTGAGAAAATGAGATGCATGTTCAGCCGAATGATGCTGCAGAGAGCAAACGTTCTTTTGATGAACGAACCAACCAACCACCTGGACTTGGAAAGTATTACAACATTGAACAACTCTTTGGTAAGTTTTAAAGGAAATATTCTTTTGGCTTCCCATGACCACGAAATGCTGCAAACAGTTTGTAACAGAATTATTGAGTTGACTCCAAAAGGCGTTATCGACAGAGAAATGAGCTATGACGAATATCTTGAAGATAAAAAAATTAAGGCTCTGAAAGAACAGATGTATTCATAAGGCAATTAAGTTTGAAATTCATAAATTTGACTCTTCCGATTGGAAGAGTTTTTTATTTTTTTCGATATTGAAACAGTTTTATCTCCTTTTACCTCTTTTTATTTCATCATTTTTTAGCGCTCAGCTTGATAATGAGCATTGGTTTGCTCCAATGGCAATACAGGCCCAAAATTCCCGTGATGAAATGCATCTGTATGTTTCAACCAACGAAACCACTCCTTTCTATGTGAAAATTGAGAATAATAAAAAGATTTTCGACTCCATAAAAGTCTCTAAAGGCAGCCCTCAGAAAGTTCCAATTGAAATGCGCATGATGACCACAGGATCGAACGATTCAGTGCGGGTTGCAACTAAAAAAGGATTACATGTTTTTGGAGATAAAAAATTCTTTGCAAACCTGAGATTCTCGCAGTTCAATCACGCCGAGATTATCACTTCAAAGGGACGAGCTTCTTTAGGCAAACATTTCTTTGCTGTTTACGCTCCCTTCAAGCAGGATACCAATCCTTTAAACTTCACTGTTGGAGTTATTGCTACCGAAAACAACACCCAGATAAATTTTATGGGTGAAACTATTTTTCTTAATCGTGGCGAATCTTATTTGAAAACCGGATATCCAATGGATAATAGTTTTATTGGAAAAGAAATCACGTCAGACAAACCAATTAGTATAACCAACGGAAATTACAACGGTCAGTATGCTAGTTCCAATGAGACTTCAGGATCCGACATCCTGATGGACCAAAGTATTCCTATTGAAAGACTTGGCAAGGAATATATACTTCTAAAAGGAAACGGAACCATAACAAGCGGAATGGAATCCGCAATTATAGTTGCTACCGAAAATAATACTGAAGTTTATCTGAACGCTTCAACAACACCGGTTACAACTTTGCAAAAAGGTCAGTATTACATTATTCCTTCCAATTTCTATATTGAGCAAAACGCCACAAGCTCTAATATTTATATCAGAAGTACAGAAAACATCTATGTCTTTCAGCTGCTTTCAGGCTCCGGTTCGGTTGCTGCAGGTGGGATGAATTATATACCTCCTTTAAACTGCTATCTACCAAAAACGATTGATGAAATCGGATTTATAAATGAAAACCCGGGTAATTCCTCGCAGGGATATTTCAATACGCACGATACAAAACTGAATATCATTACCCAAAAGAGTCCAAACCCAGCCAATCCTACAAAAGTATATCTTACTTCTACCACCGGAAGAATCCTGTTAAATGGAGCATATGGTCCTTATAATATTTCGGGAACTACAGAATGGGAAACTTTTTCTGTCCCAAATGTTGAAGGAACGATAACTATAGAATCGGAAAGAGCCGTGACTGCCGGGATTGCAGCCGGAAGTAATGCAGTAGGATATGGTGGATACTTTGCCGGAGCCTCATCAATGCCCATCATTACAAAGTCTGGAGACTGTTTTCCAAATATTGTGCTGGAAGTTGACGATACATTTGAAAATTATCAATGGCAAAAGAAAAACACCTCAACCGGGATTTTTGAGGATATTTCGGGAGCAACTTCGCACAAACTAATTCCGGACAGCGTTGGAGAATACAAAGCCATCTTGGGAACACCAGCATGCGGAACCACAGAAACACCGGTTTACACAATTCTAAACTGTACTTCAAACTCTACAATAAAATATACAGAAGTTTGTAACAGTATCATTATTCCTTTACAGCTCACAAACAGCACATTTCCGGTAAATCTTTCGAAAACCAGAATTTTGGAGCAGCCTAAAAGAGGGACATTGGAAACCGTAAACAATACTTTAATATATACTCCAAATTTTGATTATAAAGGTGGTGAAATCGATCGTTTTATGTTTTACGTCGAAGACACAAACGTCTATCCTGATTCGGAAATCATAACAGTCGAAATTATTTTCAGGGAACCAAAACGTTCAACAATTGCAGATAAAATGATTTGTAAAGACACAACCACATCTTTGGATGCAGGAGCCGGATTTACTACATACAATTGGAGCAACGGAGAAACTACCCAAATAATAAATAATGTTCCTGCTGGAAAATATTATGTGGATTTAGAATTTGACGGATGTAAATACCGACATTTTGTAGAAATCACTGAAGCGCCGGTTCCTGTCATTACAAGTATTGAAGTTAATGGCGGAACTGCAACCATCAATGTAAAAGGCGGAACTGCTCCATACAGCTATTCTGTGGATGGAATAACCTGGCAATCTTTCAATGTATTTAATAATCTTGATAGAAAGGTGCATACCGCGTATGTGAAAGACCGATATAATTGCAATCCGGTTACAAAGGAATTTCTGATTATTAATCTCATTAACGTTATTACGCCAAATGACGATGGTAAAAACGATTCGGTTGATTATTCTGACCTTTCAATTTATCAGGATGTAGTTTTTGAAATTTATGACCGATTCGGAAATCGTGTATTTAAAGCTTCTGAAGGCAATTATATCTGGGATGGAAAAGTAAATGGCAGAAGCGCCGCAACAGGAAACTACTGGTATCTTATAAAGTGGTATGAGCCAGATACAGATCAGCACAAAGTTTACAACGGCTGGATTCTCGTAAAAAACAGATAAAATACATCAACCTGCTGACATTTAACCTAACTTTAACTACGTTGCAGCATCTAAGAATCGTACACACAGTATTTTTATCCTTATTTTTGCTGCGGTTATGAAGAAGTTTCTTTCAGTTTTTTTATTGTTTTTATTGATGAAAGTCGGTGCGCAGCAGATTTACAGCGGACAGGTTTTCATGAGAGAAAATTCAGAAATCTGGCTCAATCAGATTTACGTAACCAATATCACCGAACAAAAAACTGTGATTTCTACACCAAACGGCGAATTTAAAATTTACGCGAAACCTGGCGATGTTATTCGTTTCAGCTCAATTATCACGGAGAGAAAAGATATTAAATTAACGGATGAAAGTTTTTCAAGTAAATTAAATTTCATTCAGCTAAAGCCAAGCTATTTCAATATTGAAGAGGTTATTGTTGGCTGGAAACCTTCCGGACATTTACCAAAAGACGTCCTCTCCCTTCGTAAAGCAGAAAAATCTCTGGAAATTGCCAAAATGATTGGTTTACCGGAGCCAAAAGGCGACGGCACTTCGCCCGTGCAACCTGTGGCATCACTTGCAGATGGCGGACTTTCTTTCAGTATTGAGAGTATTTATGATATTATTTCCGGTGACCGAAAAAAGAAAGAACGCCTGAATGAACTCGAAAGAATGATGACGGGAATTGAAGCTATTAAAAATTATTTCGGGACAGATTATTTTGAAAGAGTGAAAATTCCGCAAAACCTTACGCTGAACTTTCTTCAGTTCGTTTATACTTCAGACAACATCCGTCCATACCTTGAAGCAAGAGACTACGAGGCCACAAAACCTTACATCGAAAAGTATCTTCCGATTTATCAGAAGCGCCTTCGCGATTCTAAACTGCATCAATCATCTGAGAACTAATTTACTGCTGATTTTATCAAAATTAAGCCGTAAATTTGCACCTCGAAAAAAATCATGGGAAAGAACAAACTAGCAAGATTCGAAGAGAATAAAACATTACCAAACGTTATACAGCCAACCAGAGATGAAGCGTTGAACAATTTTCATCTGAAAGGAAAATGGCATTCTGAAGTTTTCAAAAACGAAAACCCAATTGTACTTGAACTTGGCTGTGGCAAAGGTGAATACACTGTTGGAATGGCAAAAGCTTTCCCTAATAAAAATTTCATCGGAATTGATATTAAAGGAGCCAGATTCTGGTTTGGCGCAAAAGAAGCCGTTGAAAAAAACCTTAATAATGTTTGTTTTTTAAGAACACAGATTGAGTTGGTCGATTGCTTTTTTGATGAAAATGAAGTTGATGAAATATGGATTACTTTCCCCGATCCTCAAATAAAATACCGCAGAACGAAGCACAGAATGACACACCCTGATTTTCTTGAGCGTTATCAGAAAATCCTGAAGCCGGAAGGTATCATACATCTAAAAACCGATTCGGAGTTTCTGCATGGTTATACTTTGGGAATTCTTCAGGGAATGGGACATGAAATTCTTACAGCGCACCACGATATTTACGGCGCTCCGGAATACGAACCAAACACCGAGCATTTAAGAGAAATAAAAACCTACTATGAAGAACTGTTTTCTTCGAAGGGAAAAACTATAACCTATATTAAATTTAAACTGAAGTAAAAGAAGACACTACTCTACACAAAAAAATGAAAAAAATAATCAGTGTTGCTTTTCTGATTTTTATGTTAATCGGAACAGGAACAATTGAAGCACAAAGACGAAAAAAAACCGATATTCTGAAAAGTACGGATATAAAGGAGATTGAAAATTTTCTAAAGAAGGCACATCCGGAAGATCCACGCAGAACCGTACTTAAACCCAAACTTATTGCCCTTAAAAATTCTGAATGGACGAAAGGCGCCAAAAACCACAAACCGATGGAAGCCCGACCAATTGTAACGGACATTCCGAGCAGTTTTACAAACAGGCCAAATTCTGATGAAGCAGAAGAGTTTAAAAGACTTTTGACCGTTACATCCGATGCTCATAAGGAAAAAACCGTCAAACTTCTGAATACACTTTTCGATCAGGATATTCACAGAAAAGAAGCCATTCTTTTGGTTCAGAATAGTTCAGACTGCAATATGATTTTGCGAATTCAAGGCACGAAAAATTTCTACAATCTTGCTGTTCCGGCAAAAGGTGAAAACACTATGGTATTAGACAAAGGTGCTTATGACCTCAACAGTAATATCTGTGATGCAAAATACGCATCACGGAAAGACATCGCTGGTAATTTAATGATCATTCTCAATAATCCGGTGTACAG
>CAZPQV010000055.1:0-6258 GCA_964588705.1 uncultured Chryseobacterium sp. | reverse complement strand
TTTTATTTATGCTAAAAAAATCTCTTATTCTGCATCGAAATCAGCATCAGCTTCGGCAGATACTTTTTCTCCTTCCTCTTTAGATTTTTCTTTGTCAGCTTTTCTCTGAGACTGTCCTTCTTTGATGGAATCTGCTACGATTGAAAGAATCATATCGATTGATTTAGAAGCATCATCGTTTCCTGGGATTACATAGTCTACTTTTCTTGGGTCAGAGTTGGTATCAACGATAGCAAATACTGGGATACCCAATTTTTTAGCTTCAGTTACAGCGATGTGCTCGCTCATAATATCAACCACGAAAAGTGCAGACGGAAGTCTTACCATGTCAGCGATAGAACCAAGGTTTTTCTCAAGGTTTGCTCTCTGGCGGTCAACTTGAAGTCTTTCTTTTTTAGATAAAGTTTCGAAAGTTCCGTCTTTCTTCATTTTATCAATGTGGTTCATTTTCTTAACAGCTTTACGGATTGTAACGAAGTTCGTTAGCATTCCACCAGGCCATCTTTCTGTGATATAAGGCATATTAAGTTCAGAAGCGTGTTTTGCAACAACTTCTTTCGCTTGCTTTTTAGTTGCTACGAAAAGAACTTTTTTACCTGCAGAAGTAATTTTTTCCAAAGCGTTGCAAGCTTCTTCCAGTTTTACTGCTGTTTTATGTAAGTCTACGATGTGAATACCGTTTTTCTCCATAAAAATGTATGGAGCCATATTTGGATTCCACTTTCTGGTCATGTGACCGAAGTGTACACCTGCCTCTAAAAGGTCTTTAACATTTGCTTTAGCCATGTCTCTTTTTTGTTTTTAGTTTACGTTCCGCTTTTTTGCAATCAACTTTTCTTTAGATGGGAGAAGAGTTTGGATGCTAAACTAAACGGGGCATTTTTTGTTTGATTAGATAATAGAACCAAGAGCAAAGAATAAAGATTTCTGAATCTCGCATCCCGCATCTCGAATCTCTTTGATTAACGTTTAGAGAACTGGAATCTCTTTCTTGCTTTCTTCTGACCTGGTTTCTTTCTTTCTACCATTCTTGCGTCTCTTGTAAGCAATCCGTGAGGTTTAAGCATTCCTCTGAATTCTGCGTTGATCTCGCAAAGCGCTCTTGAAACTCCAAGTCTGATAGCTTCTGCCTGTCCTGTATTACCACCACCGAAAACATTTACGGTAACGTCGTACTGACCTGCAGTTTCTGTCAGGACGAAAGGTTGGTTTAGTTTGTAAACCATCACATCTGTAGAGAAATACTCTTTCGCATCTTTACCGTTTACAGTGATGTTACCAGTACCTGGCTTCACGTAAACTCTTGCTACTGAAGTTTTTCTTCTTCCTATTTTATGAACTGTAGACATATCTATTATTATTTATTAAGATTAATAGTTTTCGGCTGTTGAGCTTCGTGCTTGTGCTCCGTTCCTTCATATAGATAAAGGTTCTTAAGGATAGCAGCACCCAGTTTGTTTTTCGGAAGCATTCCTTTTACAGATTTTTCCAAAACTTTTAGTGGTTGCTTTTTAAGCAGCTCTTCAGCTGTCTGCGACTTCTGTCCACCAGGATATCCTGTATGCCAGATGTATTGCTTATCAGCCCATTTGTTTCCTGAAAGAGTAATCTTCCCAGCATTCAAAACGATTACGTTATCACCACAGTCTGCGTGCGGTGTAAAGTTCGTTTTGTGCTTTCCTCTCAAAATCTTTGCAACCTCAGACGCAAGTCTCCCTAATGGTTGCCCTTCAGCGTCTACCACAACCCATTCTTTATTAGCGGTAGCCTTGTTAGCTGAAACGGTTTTGTAACTTAATGTATTCACACTTTTTTAGTTAACGATTAAACATAATTTTCCCTTTACGGGTGTGCAAAGGTATGAATATTTTTTTATTCAGGAAAATTTATTTGTTAAATGATTAAAGCAGAATTTCGATCGAAACATCAACAGAAACAGTTGAATGTATTTAACTTAAAATTAAATAATTACTAAAAATTCAGCAATAACTTAATTACGAAGCGACTTACTTCCACGGAAACTCGCCACAAGATAATATGCTACGAAAATGGTTGAAAATTTAATTATTGAAGGTACTGCCGTTTCAAAATTGAACAAAAGCAAACCTATAATCACAAGAACCCCCATCCCAATAAAAGAAATGCCGAGTTTTTTCGAAAGCGCCCATTCCGGTTTATCTACCATATAAGCCATTGCCCAACCTAAACCGATGGCAAAACCATTGAAAAGGTCAATTTGCCAACCCTGGCTTACCCAAACATAATGATTCAATAGATAACCTATTAAAGTCCCGGCTAAGAAATAAACAATTCCTCTCTGCATAGTCTTTTGTTTGTGCAAATATAATGATAAGCTCACATTTAATTATCTTTGTAAAAACCGAAAGCGTGAAAAACAGATTTTTTTATTTACTCTTTATATTATTTACCCTCGTATCCTGCGAATCAATTATCGACACTTATTACGAAAACAGAGAACGTGAAAAATATGTTTCTGCTTATGCCGGAACATACATCGGAACTTATAGAGGAGCAACAGACCGCGGCACCCTTAAAGTAACGGTGAGTGAAAAAGATTATGTAAAAGCAGAGCGTTTCTCAGAAGTCAATCAGAAATCAGAAATTCTTGAAGGAGGCATGTCAGGGCCGTCATTTCAGAATGTAAAATCAAGAGAATCCGGCTTTACAATATTCGGAAATCTACAATCCAGAACTAAAACTTATACCGGAACTTGGTCGCAGGCAGGCTTAGGTGGTGATTGGGCTTTAGTAAAACAATGATAATATTATAAAAACAAAATTTAAACCTTACATATTTGTAAGGTTTTTTCATCAATATTTTTAAGCTTCCTCACTTATCCTTATCTTTGAAGAATATACAAATATTCTATTTTTCTTTATGGAAACCTCAAAATATGAACCGAATAACAAAGTGAGAATCGTAACTGCTGCGTCACTTTTCGACGGACACGATGCCGCGATTAATATCATGCGCCGCGTCATTCAGGGAACGGGATGTGAAGTCATTCACCTTGGACACGACAAATCTGCGGAGGAAGTGGTAAACACAGCGATTCAGGAAGATGCCAATGCTATTGCACTGACTTCTTACCAGGGCGGACACAACGAATATTTCAAATACATTTATGACCTTTTGAAAGAGAAAGGTTCGTCACAGATCAAAATTTTTGGCGGAGGCGGCGGAGTTATTCTGCCGGAAGAGATCAAGGATTTGATGGATTACGGTATCGACAGAATTTACTCACCGGACGATGGTCGTGAGCTGGGGTTACAGGGAATGATTGATGATTTGGTTAAAAAATCTGATTTCGCAACCGGAGAACATATCACCGTTTCCGATTTGGATAAAATTTCATTCGAAGATTCAAAATCTATTGCGCAGGTTATTTCGGCGGTGGAAAACTTCTCCGAAGAAAAAGAAGATGTGGTAAAAGCCATTGACGAAAAAGCCAACGGATCCAACATCCCGATTATCGGTATTACCGGAACAGGAGGTGCAGGAAAATCATCGTTAACCGACGAAATCGTTCGAAGATTCCTTCGTTCCAATCCCGATAAAAAAATCGCGATTATTTCGGTGGATCCTTCTAAAAAGAAAACAGGAGGAGCGCTTTTGGGCGACAGAATCCGTATGAATTCCATTAACGACAAACGCGTTTATATGCGTTCGATGGCGACCAGAGAAAACAATGTTTCGGTTTCGCCTTATATTCATTCAGCCATCAATATTCTGAAAATAGCGAAGCCTGATGTGATTATTCTTGAGACTTCAGGAATCGGACAATCAGGTTCAGAAATTACAGAAATTGCCGATGTTTCGATGTATGTGATGACGCCTGAATACGGTGCTTCAACACAGCTGGAAAAAATCGATATGCTGGATTATGCAGATTTAATTGCATTAAATAAATCAGACAAACGTGGTGCATTGGATGCACTACAAGCCGTAAGAAAGCAATATCAGCGAAACCATTTATTCTTCGATCAACCGTTGGAGAATATGCCGGTTTTCGCTACAAAAGCAAGCCAGTTCAACGATTGGGGAACAACGGAAGTGTACAATGCTTTGATTAAAAAAGTAAATGAAATCCTTCTACAGGTTCAGGGTGACAATGCTTCACAGTTTGAAGAATATGTGGAGCAGAATGTTTCTGAAGACTCCACCGTCATTCCACCGAAAAGAGTTCGCTACTTATCTGAAATTGTAGAAAACAACAGACATTACGATAAAGAGGTTGAAGAACAGGCGCTAATCGCCAAGAAAATGTATCTGATTGACGGTGCAAAAGTGCTGATTACCGACGACGAGCACACCCACGACAAACTCGAAAAAGTGTTCATCAAAACCAAAAAAGGACTTTCTGAAGAGAACACATTATTCCTTCAGGGTTGGCATCATTTCAAAGAAGAAATGAAAGCCAATACTTTCACTTACCTGGTTCGTGGAAAGGAAATTAAAGTGGATACCAAATCCGAATCGCTTTCGGGATTGAAAATTCCAAAAATATCTCTACCAAGATTCCAGGATTGGGGAGATCTCATCCGTTGGAAAGGCCAGGAGAACGTTCCAGGACAGTTCCCATTTACAGCCGGAATTTATCCGTTCAAAAGAACCGGAGAAGATCCGACCAGAATGTTCGCCGGAGAAGGCGGACCTGAAAGAACCAACCGAAGATTCCATTATGTTTCTGCGGAAATGCCTGCGAAACGGCTTTCGACAGCATTTGACTCAGTGACTTTATACGGACAGGACCCTGCATTACCACCGGATATTTACGGGAAAATCGGGAATGCCGGAGTTTCGATTGCCACTTTGGACGACGCCAAAAAACTGTATTCCGGTTTTGATTTGATTAATGCGCTGACTTCCGTTTCAATGACGATTAACGGTCCGGCGCCAATGCTGCTTTCGTTCTTTATGAATGCGGCGATCGACCAAAACTGTGAAAAGTACATCGAGGAAAATAATCTTTGGGATAAAGTTGAAGCAAGATTAAAAGCCAAATTCGACGATAAAGGACTGAAAAGACCAACTTATAACGGAGATCTTCCGCCTTCCAACAACGGATTAGGTTTAAAACTTCTGGGAATTACCGGTGATGAAGTTCTGGATGCTGAAGTATATAACGAAATCAAAGCGAAAACCATTGCAACGGTTCGTGGAACGGTTCAAGCCGACATTCTAAAAGAGGACCAGGCACAGAACACCTGTATTTTCTCTACCGAATTTGCATTGAGATTAATGGGCGACGTGCAGGAATATTTCATCAACAATAAAGTGAGAAATTTCTATTCGGTTTCCATTTCCGGATATCATATTGCGGAAGCCGGTGCCAATCCGATTTCGCAGCTGGCATTTACATTGGCCAACGGTTTCACGTATGTGGAATATTATTTGTCGAGAGGAATGGATATCAATGCGTTTGCTCCTAACCTTTCTTTCTTCTTCTCCAACGGAATCGATCCGGAATACGCCGTTATCGGACGTGTTGCCAGAAGAATTTGGGCTAAAGCCATGAAGCTGAAATACGGTGCAGACGAGCGTTCTCAGATGCTAAAATACCATATTCAGACTTCCGGTCGTTCACTGCACGCGCAGGAAATTGATTTTAACGATATCAGAACGACGCTTCAAGCGCTTTATGCGATTTACGATAACTGTAACTCCTTGCATACCAACGCTTATGATGAAGCGATTACGACTCCAACTGAAGAATCCGTAAGAAGAGCGATGGCGATTCAGTTGATTATCAACAAGGAATTAGGTTTGGCGAAAAACGAAAATCCGCTGCAAGGTTCTTTCATTATTGAAGAATTGACCGATTTGGTGGAAGAAGCTGTTTATGCAGAATTCGACAGAATTACCGAAAGAGGCGGAGTTCTTGGAGCAATGGAAACCATGTATCAGCGTTCAAAAATTCAGGAAGAATCCATGCATTACGAATGGCTGAAACACACCGGAGAATATCCTATTATCGGAGTGAATACATTCCTTGGAAAAGACGGTTCGCCAACGATTCTTCCTCGTGAAGTTATCCGTTCAACTGAGGAAGAAAAGCAACTTCAGATTTCCAATTTAGAGAATTTCCAGAATGCACATGCTGATAAATCGGGAGAAATGCTCGACAAACTCCAGAAAGCAGCCATCAATCAACAGAATTTATTTGAAGTGATGATGGAAGCCGGAAAACACTGTTCGCTTGGACAGATTACGACGGCGCTGTTTGAGGTGGGTGG
>CAZPQV010000054.1:0-14868 GCA_964588705.1 uncultured Chryseobacterium sp. | reverse complement strand
CGTCAATTGCAAAAACTATATTCCATAGTTTCACCCTTGAAAGGTCTTCATCCGTCACAAAAAAACCACCTCCCGGACCTTTTACAGAACTCAGCACATTTACTTTGGTGAGTTTCTGCAGAACTTTAGCGGTAAATGCTTCCGGTGAATCGGTTGCTGCAGCCACTTCCTTAAGGCTCACTTTTCTACCCTGCAAAGATTCTCTTGCAATGTAAATAGAAGCCCGGATTGCATATTCACACGATTTCGAAAACATTTATTAATGCTAAATTAGAGGTTAAAATAATAATAAAGGATAAATCTATCTTTTATTCTTTCTATATTACGTATTTAAAATTTATATAATTTAATATTTCGTTTTGATTTCCGCCATTTCAGGCACTTTCAGAGCCGTTCCCCAATCCTTGTTCAGGTTTTGAATGAAATACGAGGTCAACAATGGTGATGCTTTTTCAACATTTTGATGTACGAAAAAATACATTTTCTGAAGCCCCAGTTCCTTCCATTTGGTTAAGCGCTCCTGCCAGTCATCGAGTCTTGTATAATCGCTTTCGGCATTTGCACCTACATAGCGGACAAATGCTACAGGAGTCGTCAGTCTCATATGCAGCATATCTCTCCTTCCGGCCGTATCTACAATGATGTTGGTGATATGATGTTTTTCGAAAAGCTCCATTGTTTTCTCGAAAACCACTTCATCCGAAAACCACTCGTTATTTCTCAGTTCAATTGCCAATGGGATTTCCTGAGGCCACTGCTGCACAAATTTTTCGAGTCTGTCGTAATCTTTCGGTTTAAAATTATCATGAAGCTGAAGAAATACCATCCCAAGTTTCTCATCAAAATTCATCACAGAAGTTGCAAACTGCGTAACTACATCGGTAATATTCAAAAGTCTGCGGAAGTGTGAAACCGTATTGGTAATCTTGGGAAAAAACTTAAAATCAGAAGGTGTTTTTTCTTTCCAGGTTATGACCTGTTCCGGACTTGGCATGCCATAGAACGTAGCATTCAGCTCAATCGAATTAAACTGTGTGGCGTAATACGTAAGTTCGTCCTTCGTCCCTATCGGATAGAAACCTTTGAGGTCGGTTTTGTTCCATTTTGCACATCCAATGGAGATATCGAGATTTTTCGCCTTGGATTTCTTTAAAATCTCTTTGGTCTTTGGATGGTCTTCAGGTAGCGTAAAATCTACTAAAGAAGGGTCTTCAACTTGTCCGAATTTCATCGTTGATAATTTGTTTTAAAAATAATATTTTCTTTTTAAATAGACAAACTCTATTAAATATTTGTTCTCGGAACTGCTTTAAAGCCGATTAACTCAACATCCTGAGAATAAAAATCGTCACAACAATTTTCTTCTTTCATATAATCGGTGGAAAGGTATTTCTTGTTACTGTCCGAAAAAACAGTTACCGAAACCGCATCTTTTCCTAATTTATTTTGAGCAATCAACGCACCCAGGAAATTAGCGCCACAGGAAATTCCAACTGCCAAACCGAGTTGTCGCGAAAGTTTCTGAGCCATCAATATTGAATCTCCATCATCCACCTGAATGATGTCATCCAGCTCATTCAGCTTTACAATTTCAGGAATGAACTCATCAGAAATCCCCTGAATACGGTGTGCACCAACTTTATAACCAGTCGTAAGCGTCGGCGAATTTGAAGGTTCTAAAGGATGAATTTTAATTTCAGGATTTTTCTCTTTCAAATATTTTCCGGTTCCCATCACGGTTCCTCCGGTTCCAACCCCGGCTGTAAAAGCATCAACTTTCAATCCTAAACTTTCAATCTGCTGCCAGATTTCAGGTCCGGTAGTTTCGTAGTGCGCTTCTGTATTATAACAGTTTGAAAACTGATGTGGTAAGAAAACATCATCGCGCTCCTCTCTCATTTTATCACAGATTTCAATACTTTTCAGGAAACCACCTTCTTCTTTACTTACTAAATTGATTTCGGCTCCGAGACTTTCAATAATCTGATACCGTTCGCGGCTCAACCAATCCGGCATATTGATAATCACTTTATGACCGAGCGCTCGACCGAGTGCACAAAACGAAATTCCGGTATTTCCACTGGTGGCTTCAACGATAGTATCGCCTTCCTTCAGCGTGCCGTTTTCATAGGATTTCTTAAGAATTGCATATGCCATTCTATCCTTAATACTGCCGGAAAAATTATAACTTTCAAGTTTTGCGTAAATTTTGCGGGGTTCGCCTTTGTAAGTGAGTTCAATTTCAATCAGAGGTGTATTTCCTACCAAAGATTTCAATCCGTTGATTTTATCCATCGGTGATGCCATAAGTTTTCATTTTGCTTATAAATATACTACGATTTATTAATTTACTGAAATACAAACAGTATGACTTTTGTCTTATTGCATACTAATGATCGGCGTAGTTGCTATTAACAAAACTTTAATATAAATAATTTGTTTTTAATTAGGATTCCTTACTATATTTGAAATGACAATTTTGTCGCATCACTAAAAAATATTCATTATGGAAAAATCCGTTTTTTATCACGCAGGCTGCTCAGTATGCCAGAACGCCGAAAGAGAAATCATCGATTTAATCGGTAAGGAAAATGTAGAAATCGTTCATCTCGGTGAACAGAAAGATAGAATTGCAGATGCAGAAAGAGAAGGAGTTAAATCTGTTCCTGCACTCAAAACACCTTCAGGAAGCATCTTACACCTGAACTATGGCGCATCAATAGACGAAGTAAAAGGATAATATGAAGACAGCAGTTTGGGACACCTATGTGAAACGAGAAGACGGGCGTATGATGCATTTCGACATCATTGTGCCTGAAGAATTGAAGGATGAAGAAAAAATCTTTAGTTTTGGAAAAGAATACCTGAAGGAGAAAAATGAAAAATACGAAGAATTCGGTGCCAAAGAATCTAAGTTTTGTCACATCGAATCCGCAAAACCCGAAGTTCAGGATATCATTAACAAAAAAGGCTACTATATTGTAGAAATGGAAAATTGTGACTGAAAAATCATCTTTCGACACAGAACATCAGAACGAAAATCTGAACAGTAAAATTACCGCAGCCCTGGAACGTATTTCGAATGCGCTCCGGGTTTTGCTGTGGAATGAGAGCAAGGAAAATTCTTTGAGCCCCATTCAAAACCAGATTCTGATTTTCCTGCTTTTTCACCGTGAAGAATACTGCACCGTAAGTTATCTTGCGGAAGAATTCAACATTACCAAAGCCACTGTTAGCGACAGCATTAAGGTTCTTGAGAATAAAGCATTGGTTTCTAAAAAAGAAAATCTTTCAGATCTGAGAAGTCAGATCATCCTTCTTACAGAAACCGGGAAAACTATTGCGGAAAAAGCTTCGCGTTTTGTTTCCGGACTTGAAAATTCTATTGAACATCTTACCGAAAATCAGAAAGAAACAGTTTTTAAAAGTCTAACCGATGTGATTCACAATCTTCATCAGCAGAATATTATTTCATTGCAGCGAATGTGTTTCAGTTGTAATAATTATTCTAACGTAAATGGTGAACATTATTGTAGGCTTCTTGACAGAAACCTGCAGGATTCGGAAATTCGGGTGGATTGCGGCGAGTTTGAAATGGTAAAATAAAAAACCGCAGAAAAAAATCTGCGGCTTCATTTTTTTATTTAGTTTTGTTTCTTGTGCATTACGCTTCACACGAGGAACAGTTCACAAAGTTCACCATCAGTTCTTTAGAAACCGACGAGCTTCTTTGGTAATACAATGTTTTCACGCCTTTCTTCCACGCTTCAATCATTACGTAGTTCACATCTTTCACCGGCATTGTCGAAGGAATCTGTAAATTCAACGACTGTGCCTGATCAATATATTGCTGTCTTTGTGCCGCCTGTGTTACAATTTCCATTGGGGAAATTTCCTTGAAGGTTTTGAATACTGCTTTTTCATCATCGGTCAGTTCAGTCATGTGCTGCACAGATCCGTGATTCAGCATAATGGTTCTCCACGTTTCTTCGTTATCCAGTCCTTTTTCTTCCAGCAATTTTGCAAGGTATTTATTCTTTCTCATGAAGTTACCTTTAGCCAGACCTGCTTTGTAATAGTTGGACGCAAACGGCTCTATTCCGGGAGAAGTCTGCCCAAGAATTGCCGAAGATGAAGTGGTCGGTGCAATTGCCATCAGCGTGGTATTTCGCAATCCGTAACCTTTTAATAATTCAGGTTCGCCGTAGATGTTCGCCAGTTCTCTTGATGCGGCTTCCGCCTCTTCTTTGATATGTCTGAATGCTCTTGCATTGAACTGCGTCGCCTGGAAAGACTCAAACGGAATCATATTTCTCTGCAGATAAGAATGATAGCCCAAAACTCCAAGACCAAGCGCACGGTGACGCATCGCGAAGTTTCTTGCGCCCTGCAGATAATAGTTTCCTTCCGTTTTTTCTATGAATTCTGAAAGCACTGCATCCAGGAAATAAATAGCCAATTTCACGGCATTGGTATCCTTCCACTCATCAAACAATTCAAGGTTCATCGATGACAGACAGCAGATAAACGATTCCTCCTTCGAAGAAGGAAGCATGATTTCCGAACAAAGATTCGATGCATTTACCGGAAGTCCTAAATCTTTGTAAACCTGAGGTTTATTTCTGTTCACATTGTCGGTGAAGAAAATATATGGTAAACCTTTCTGCTGACGGCTTTCCAATACTCTTGCCCAGATTTTACGTTTGTCAGTATCGCCGTCAATCATATCCTGCATCCAGTAATCAGGAACGCAAACACCTGTAAACAGGTTCTGTATCGGGCTTCCGATATCTTTTATTGAAAGAAATTCCTCAATATCTCCGTGGTCAATATCCAGATAAGCCGCGAACGCTCCGCGACGAACACCGCCTTGTGAAACCACATCCATCGCCGTATCAAAAAGTTTCATAAACGAAACCGCTCCCGACGATTTTCCGTTATCGGTAACCGCAGTTCCTCTGTGACGCAATTCTCCGAAATATCCAGAAGTTCCGCCCCCAATTTTCGTCTGCATAATGACTTCACCAAGTTTACCGGTAATACCTTCAATATTATCCGGAACGTGCACATTGAAACAGGAAATCGGCAGACCACGCTGTGTTCCCATATTCGCCCAAACCGGTGATGAGAAAGAAATCCAACCTTTCACAATCATTTCTTTGAATGCCGGCTGCAGTTCAGGTTTATAAAGACGCTTCGCTGCGGCAGTTGTAATTCTGTCGATTGCGCCTTCTACCGTTTCACCTTTCAGCAAATATCCGCGGTTAAGCATCTGCTCCGACTCATCGTTGAGCCACCATATATCAAGTTGATTTTCTTCCATTTTTTTAATGTTTCGAGTTTCAGGTTCTAATTTTAAAATATCAATTCTGAAGTCTGTTCCGATTGATTAAAACAAATCGTTTTCAGTAATGCTCTTATCGTGCTTGGTATAATCCACCGGTCTTTTTGCAAAAAAATCGTCCAGAGAATTAGCAAAAACCTCCTCTTCAAACCACATCATCGGTCTGTATTGTTCAGGTGTGATGTTGTATCTCGTTTTCATACCGATTTTCTTTAAAGAATCGTCTACACGGTACTTCATGAAATTCAGAAGGTCTTCTTTAGAGAAATTATCCAGTTCGCCCAATTCGAAAATCCAATCCAAGATTTCGCTTTCTACCTCAATGGAGTGGTCAACCAACGTATAAATATCATCAATATCGGAATCTGTAAGCAGTTCGGGCTGTTCTTCGCGGATTTTATTAATCAGATAAATACCTGCGTTCGCGTGAATCTGCTCATCAACGGAAGTCCAGGCAATAATATTGCTCACGTTCTTCATATATCCTTTGAACCTCGTAAATGAAAGGATGATGGCAAACTGTGAAAACAGCGAAACATTTTCAATAAGAATACTGAAAAGCAAGAGGGCAGAAACATATTCTTTTGGAGTGGTAGAATTGGCGTGCTTCAACACATTAGAAAGGAAATCGATTCTCTTTTTAATAGCGGGAGTTTCAATTACCGAAAGGAATTCTTCATTGTATCCAAGAACCTCAAGCAATCTTGAATAAGCTTCAGAATGTCTGAATTCGCACTCGGCAAAAGTTGCTCCAAGTCCGTTCAGTTCCGGTTTTGGAAGATGCGTGTACAGATTTCCCCAGAAAGTTTTTACAGAAACCTCAATCTGAGCAATTGCCAAAAGAGCATGTTTCACCGCCATTTTTTCGTGCGGCTCCAGTTGAGAATGAAAATCCTGTACATCCGCTGTAAAATCTACTTCAGAATGCACCCAAAATGATTTGTTTATCGCATCAATAAACTGCAAAACTTCCGGATACTCAAACGGTTTATAACTTACTCTTTTGTCAAAAATTCCCATTACTATTTTTTGTTTTAAAAAGTTAAACAGAACCTGTGTGGAAAAGCACTAAAAACACCGTAAATATCTGATTGAGCACCAATTACACCCAATAATTATTCACAAAAATTAATGATTTCTTTTCTACAGAATTGAAAACAAAAATAGAAATTAAGACCATATATTAAAAGCCGTTAATATTAAATCTCTCATTATAAGCCTTAAAAGTTATCCACATTCACACAGAGTGCACGCTTACAGCGTGTTTGGCGGTAATTGAAAGATATACACGTTGTTTAAGACCATTATTAATTAAACATTTAATATACAACCCTCTTAAATCAAGAGTTTACGATTAAACAAAAGAAATAAAAATTACATTGTCATTGAATTGTAACAAAAGTCAAAAATCCATTACTTATCAGATAAATCAATTTTCGCTCAATGTTAGTTATAAAAGACCTTCATAAATCTTACGATACAGGAAAGAGCAAACTGCACGTTCTGAAAGGCCTGAACTTGAATATCTCTAATGGTGAATTTGTTTCCATTATGGGAAGTTCCGGCTCGGGGAAATCTACCCTTCTGAACATCATCGGCATTTTGGATGAAAAAGATTCAGGAACTTATGAATTAGACGGCATTCCAATCGAAGCTCTTTCCGAAGCCAAAGCCGCAGAATACCGAAGTAAGTTTCTTGGATTTGTGTTTCAGTCTTTTAACCTCATCAATTATAAAACAGCGCTTGAAAACGTTGCGCTTCCACTCTATTATCAAAACGTCAGCAGAAAAGAACGCAACAGAAAGGCCTTAGAATATCTGGAAAAAGTAGGCCTCGCACAATGGGCAGATCACCTGCCAAGTGAACTTTCGGGTGGACAAAAACAGCGTGTTGCGATTGCCCGCGCACTGATTACCAATCCAAAAGTGATACTTGCTGATGAACCTACAGGTGCACTCGACAGTAAAACAACTTATGATATCATGAAACTTCTGCAGGAAATTAACCGCGAAGGCAAAACCATCATCGTTGTAACCCACGAACCCGAAGTTGCCGCAGAAACAAAAAGAAACGTCACGCTTAAAGACGGCATTATCGTAAGTGATGAAGTGATTGAGCAGAGAGTACTTGTATAAGCGATGAGTAATCAGAAAATTAATCCGCAAATGCGGGAAACAAAATAAAAATATGTTTGATTTAGACCGTTGGCAAGAAATATTTGCATCCATTCGCAGTAATGTCCTGAGAACTATTCTTTCGGGCTTTACGGTTGCGCTCGGTCTGTATATTTTCATCGTTCTTTTCGGAATTGGAACCGGTTTACAAAATGCATTTACACAGGGATTTGCGAGAGACGCACAGAACCTTATCTCTATTTTTACAAGAAAAACAACCATTGCTTACGGCGGACTTCAGTCGGACAGAACCATCGTTCTTAAAAACGAAGACTACGACAACGTTACCAATACCACTCCCGAAAAAGTAGAATATTCTTCTCCAAGATATTCCACAAGTATGAATGTGAAATACGGCCGGGAAAGCGGTAATTATCAAATCAGTGGAACCAACGCCGAAGAAAAACAGATTGAAAACCGAAAACTTGTAGACGGAAGATACATCAGCGCCGGCGATCTTGCTCGGAAACAATATGTTGCCGTTATCGGAAGAATGGTTCAGCGAGACCTGATAAAAGACGGAAGCCCAATTGGAAAAGACCTCAACATCAACGGAACGATGTTTAAAGTTGTAGGCGTATTCTCCGATGAAGGGGGCGGCGACTGGGAAGAACGTATGATTTCAATTCCGATTACCACGCTTCAGCAGATGAAAAAAGGGTCGGATACGGTAAACTCCATTTACATTACCTACAATCAGGAAATGAACCCGACTCAAGCCATCAGCTACAGCGACGAGCTCGAAAAACAGCTTAAAAGCCGGCATAAAGTTTCACCGGATGACGAAAATGCGATTATCGTAAGAAACAACGCCAAAAACCTTGGAGACACTTTCCAGTTCCTGTTCATTTTAACTTTTATTGTTGGATTTATCGGTATGGGAACGCTGTTGGCGGGAATCATCGGTATCAGCAATATTATGGTATATATTGTAAAGGAAAGAACGAAGGAAATTGGTGTGAGAAAAGCCATCGGAGCACAGCCGAAAAGCATCGTTGCATTGATTATTCAGGAAAGTGTAACGATTACGGTGATATCGGGAATTATCGGTGTCGGGCTCGCGGTTTTAACTTTAAATTTAATTGACGACAATCTTGAAAAATATTTCATCCTCGAACCAAGCGTTGGAACCGGAATTATCGTTGCTGCATTCATCAGCCTGATTATTTCAGGATTTATTGCAGGGTTTGTTCCTGCGTACAGAGCGAGTAAGATTAAACCGATTGAAGCGTTGAGAAACGAGTAGAATTTAGGCGAATTTGCATTACAGTGAATGGTGAATTTTTAAAGTGAATTTTTAAATTAATAATGATAGAAATATGTTCTTGAATTTAAACCATTATAATTTAGATGTTTTCAAAGCAGCCAGAGAATTAAGGATAAATGCTTATAAAATTTTGCGAAAATTGCCGGAGTCCGAAAAGTATAATTTAACGGATCAAATGAGAAGAGCCTCAACTTCTATAGTGCTGAATATTTCAGAAGGTTCATCCCGAAAGTCAAAAACAGAAAGAAACAGATATTATGAAATGGCAAGAGGTTCAGTAATTGAAATCGATACCTGTGGTGATATTATTTATGAGGAAAATTATTTAGCAAGTAATGAAATGACTGAGTTAGGAAAAAATATTAAAACAACATTTATTCTACTAAGTAACTTAATAAACAGTTGAAGATTCACTGCGAAGCCAATTCACAATGATTCACTTGCAAAGCAAAATTGATATATTATGAACATCATTTTCAGAGCAGATACGTGGCAGGAAATTTACCATTCGCTGCGCAACAACAAACTCCGGACATTCCTTACAATGATTGGCGTGGCTTGGGGAATGTTCCTTTATGTAACGCTTTTAGGAGCAGCAAAAGGAATGGAAAATGGGTTCAACAAACTGTTCTCAGGATTTGCCACAAATTCTATTTTTATGTGGGCCCAAAATACCAATATTCCTTACGCCGGTTTTCCGAAGGGAAGACAGATGAATCTTCATCTTGGTGATATCGAAATGCTTGAAAAAAGAATTCCGGAAATCGATTATATTTCTCCTCAAAACTCAAGAGGAAACTTTGGAAGTCCGCCCGAACAAATGTCAAGAAACGGAAAAACAGCAAGTTATACATTAACCGGCGACTATCCTATCGGAAATAAAATTTCAGAAAAAAAACTAATCTTCGGAAGATATATTAATGATGCCGACGTCAATGGAAATAAAAATGTTGCGGTAATTGGTGAAGAGATTTACAAGAACTTTTTCGACCATAAAAAAAATGAAAATCCAATCGGTAAATCTATCAATATCAAAGGAAGTTTCTTTAATGTGATTGGTGTTTTCCGGGTACGACAGGGCGGTGGTGGAATGAATAACGACCAAACCGTTTTTATACCGCTTTCCACCTTTACCAAAATGTATAACGATGGCGATAAAGTGGGCTTCTTTGCGATTGTAAGTAAGCCGGATGCCGATGTAAATATCGTTGAAGAAAAGGTAAAGGACGAAATGAAGAAGAAATACAACGTTGCTCCTGACGATTCCAACGCTTTCGGAAGTTTCAACCTTGGAAAGGAATTTTTGAAACTTACAGGTTTCCTGAGCGGAATGCAGCTGCTTACCATCGTCGTAGGAACGCTCACCATTTTAGCCGGGGTTATTGCCATTTCGAACATTCTTTTAATTACCGTAAAAGAAAGAACCAAGGAAATCGGAATCCGGCGGGCCATTGGCGCAAAACCAGACGAAGTCAGGAACCAAATCCTGCTTGAAAGTGTTGTAATCACCTTCACTTCCGGGACTTTAGGATTTATGTTTGGGATACTCCTGCTGATGATTATCGATACCCTCACCAAAAATCAGGATACATTCCCGTTCTACAATCCAACCGTAGATTACAGCAATGTACTGATGGCAATGGCCGTGATGCTTACTTTAGGTTTAATTGTTGGAATGATTCCGGCGCAGCGTGCAGTGAAAATCCGACCGATTGAAGCACTTAGAACAGAGTAAAATAAATTATACAACCCGAAACTCATTAATAAAAATTAACTGAAAAATTATATGAAAAAGAAATTCACACTGAAAAAAGGTATCTACATTTTCCTTGGTTTACTGCTGGCAATCGGATTGTTCGCCGGAATCGGATATCTTGTAAAGTCCAATTCTAAAGAAAGTGAAGCTTTCCTTACCAAAAAACCTGTGGTGCAGGATATGGAAGATAAAGTGATGGCTACAGGAAAAATTGTTCCGCGTGAAGAAATTGAAATAAAACCAAATATGTCGGGTATCATCGATAAAATTTACGTTACCGAAGGTGATAATGTTTCGATGGGACAACTGATTGCAACGCTTAAAATCGTTCCGAGTGTGCAAAGTGTAAACGCCGCAACACAGGAAATTCACAATGCAAATCTGCAGATCAGTAATGCAAGAATGAACCTGAATACGCAGCAGAAACAGTTTGCAATGCAGCAAAGTTTATTCAACCAGGGTGTAATTTCGCGCCAGGAATTTCTTACGGCTCAGCAGCAATTGCAGTCGGCACAGATTCAGCTGAGAAACGCAAATCAGCAACTGAGCACAGCACAAAAAAGCCTTCAGATTGCAAGAACCGGTGTTACGCCGGAGCTTCAGGGTTTAGCAACCACACAAATCCGTTCAAAAGCCAATGGAACCGTTCTTGAAGTTCCTGTAAAAGTAGGATATCAGGTGATTGAAGCCAACCAGTTCAACGCCGGAACTACCATCGCATCCGTTGCCAACCTCAATTCCCTTATTTTCGAAGGTGAAATTGATGAAGCGCAAGCCGGAAAACTGAAAGAAGGAATGGATATGAACATCGTAATCGGAGCTCTTCAAAATAAGAAATTTCCGGGAAGACTTACGATGATTGCGCCAAAAGGAAAAGATCAGAACGGAACTATTAAATTCCCTGTGGAAGGTGACGTTTTCAACCCAACTAATGAATATATCAGAGCAGGATTTTCCGCAAATGGTGAGATTGTTTTAAGTTCCCAGAAGAATGCATTGCTATTGGACGAATCATTAATTCAATATGAAAAGAAAGACGGAAAAGATGTTCCTTTTGTTGAAGTAAAACAACCGGACGGCAAGTTTGCAAAACGCACAGTTAAACTCGGTGCAAGCGACGGTATCAACGTTCAGGTGCTTTCCGGAATTACAAAAGATTCAGAAATTAAAGTGTGGAACCCGAGTGATAAAGACAAGGAAGCACTGAAAGAAAAGCAAAAATAACAAAATAAAATCCTGAGAACTTCTCAGGATTTTTTTATTTCTTTTGGATAAGAAGTGCAATGCTGAAAAATATCAGCAGCAAACTGAGGGTTACCCAAACACTTCGTCCCATATCAATCAACCGATGATTATTGATAATATTTTCAGCAGTTTCCGATAGTTTTCTGCTTTGATTGATGTAATTATTAATTCCAAGAATCTGATCCATATTTTTATTGGGAACAGAATGTTGTGAGAAATACACCAGATTTTTCTTTCCAAGATAACCTGCAATCCAGTATTCTTCGGAGTTTTCCATCTTCAGATATTCAACCCTGTAATGTTCAGGCCTCACTTTTCCGGAATGTTGCAGTTCGTATTTTCTGTCGCCTCCATCTGCAAGATTATTCACTTTTATCACATAGAAATCCAGTGCCTGCGGAAGTTTATTGATGATTTGCAGAACCACAGAATCCTTCACAAAATTCGAGATACTTCTCTCAGAAAACCAATATGCAAAATATACAATTGAAATAACAGTGATGAAAATACGAACCAGCCTAATCTTCAGCAAATGTTCTCCCCGCCTGTAAACCGTGAGTGCCACTGCAATACAAAGCAGTAAAAATATGATAAAAACAAAATTTTCCATCGCCGTAAAGATAAAGATATTCCTTTAAACTTCGGAATTCCACTCCCGGTAAAACTGTTCGAGAAACTTCAGCATGAAATTGTGCCTTTCTTCCGCCATTTCTTTCCCTTTTTCTGTATTCATGAGGTCTTTCAGAAGAAGGAGCTTTTCGTAAAAATGATTGATGGTCGTTCCTTCAGATTTTTTGTATTCCTCTTTCTTCATATTCAGTTTTGGCGGAATATCGGGATGATACATCAGATTATTTTTATAACCGCCAAAGTTGAAAGTTCTGGCAATTCCGATGGCCCCTATCGCATCTAATCTGTCGGCATCCTGTACAATCTGCAGTTCAATCGGTTTTTTACCAACATCTTCGTTACGGTTTTTGAACGAAATATTTTTAATGATAAATAAAACCTGGTTGATGATAATCTCATCAACATCTATTGATTTCAGGAAATCTTCAGAGATTCTAAGTGCTAAAATTTCGTCACCATCATGAAATTTTGGATCGGCAATATCATGAAGTAAAGCCGCAAACGCCACCACTTCTTCATTGCACTCTTCTGTTTTTGAAATGATTTCGGCACACTTCCAAACACGCTCGATATGAAACCAGTCGTGTCCGGCTTCGGCATCTTTTAGTTTTTCTTTTACGAAAGATACGGTTTTTGAAACTTTGGATTCCATTGGCATTAATTAATGCAAATATCTTAGAGTCTGTTTAAATTTTAACGAAAATTTTTACTAAAAGAACAATTATTAGGTCTTAGTCAACTGTTTTGTTCTTTTCAGCGTCTTTCACTATTGAATTTTTCAGACTAACCAGCTAAACTTTCAAAATCCAAAAGCAAAATCCATCTAAAAATAGCTAAAAAAATTTAGACTATAAAATTCAAACAGGCTCTTAATCTTTAAGATAATCAAGAATTATTTCCCAAAGCTTAATATTATAACTCCTGAAAAAATTGATGTGTCCGATTTCACCTTTTGCAGATTCTACGGTATGCACAAGTCTGTAAAACGGTTTCATGTTGGGATAAGTTTCTTCCAAAAGCGTTCTAACGGCTTTATCTGTGAGCCAACTGTCGTCTTCCGCACGAATTACCAAAACATCCTGATCTAAGTTTTTGGAATAATCTTCGTCAATTTTCTCTAATAAACGGTTTGTAGATTTCCTGTTCAAAACAAGCGTTCTCCAGTCGTTTGCTGAACCTGCGGGTAAACTTTCACCCAATCCCATATATTGTGCAGGAAAGTAACCCAAAAGTTTAGTTGATATCGGCTGCACAATCCCAAAACCAACATAACTTAAAACTTTAGTTTTAAAATTTAAGTTTCCAACAAAAGCTTTTTGAGTTCCAACAAAAACAAACTTTTCGAAGATTGCGGAATCTTTGTTCATTCCCAAAATAAGCGCACCAACTGAATGCCCCAAGCAGAACTTCTGATAACCCGCATAATATTCCTGAATATAATCGGTAAGCGCTTTGAAATCAGTTGTTCCCCAAGTTCTCATGCTGCTTTCGAAACCTTTCATTTTCTGTGGTTTTGAAAGTCCAATTCCTCGATAATCATAGCAGATTACGGTATAACCGTTTTCTGCAAAATACTTGGCGAAAGAAAAGTAAATCTGCTGTTTCACACCGGTTGCGGAATTCACCAAAAGAAATTTGCCATTGCTTTTCTCGGGCGAAAAAAGATGCGCAACAATTCTGTAACCATCGGAAGTCGTAAGGTGAAGTTCTTTCATTTTAGGATTAAAAAATTCCACTTTAAAAGTGGAATTTTATGCTTTAAAATTAGATAAATTAATCTTCTCTAATTTATTTTTCGATATGTGATAAATAAGATTCTAAATTAAGTCTTTCAGATAAGGCAAACCGCTTTGTGAGCCTCTGTTTTTTGCAACTTTCAGAGAAACCGCATTGCCAAACTTCACACATTCATCAATTGGATTTCCGTGGCATAATGAAACGGCAAAACCTGAAGTAAACGCATCTCCCATTCCCATTTTATGCAGAACATCATCGTGATCGTTGCGGTAATATTTCATTTCAGAACCGTTGTAATATGTTGTGGAATTAGAATCATCGCGAACAAAAAGTTTGTTGGGATATTTCTTCATAATACTCTCACGGGACTCATCTCCACCAAAAACCGTTGAGAGTTCATTACTTTTAGCCACAATAAACGTTGCATAATCAATTACGTCCTGAGACAGTTTCATTGCAGGAGCCGCATAAATCCCCACTTTTTTACCATGTTTTTTTGCCAGATTTACGGTGTGCTCCACCACATCCATAAATATTTCGAGCTGTAGAAGAATTAAATCAACAGAATCGAAGAACTTTTCAGCCCAATCTACGTTCGAAGTTTTCAGCGAATAATTTGCTGCAGGAACCACAACAATGGCATTTACACCGTCTGCTGCAGTAACATAGGCAGTTCCTGTCTGCTGTTCTTCAGATTTGGAAACAAAAGCCACA
>CAZPQV010000053.1:0-15079 GCA_964588705.1 uncultured Chryseobacterium sp. | reverse complement strand
TAAATGATAAGTAATTCCTCCACTCCCTGAAATAGCCATCGAAGAATAGTTATCAATTTTAGATGTAATAAAATTAATATTTCCTCCAATCGTCCAGTCTTCCTCGAACTGATACGCATAACCTACACCCAAAGCTGCATCCGACGCTCCAAACTCTCCTGAAATTGTTGCACTTTCATCGGTTCTAGGCATTTTTCCGTAATCCATATATCTGGCATTTACGGAAAGTAGATGGCCGTAACCTAAATCTTTAGCATAATTGATGGTTCCATAATTGGAATCTGCAAGATAAGATCCATAGTTGATGGAAACTCTTTCCTCCATATCCAAATTCAGAAGAGAGGGATTTACTGTGGTAAAACCAACATCGTAATCTCTTACCGAAATTGCATCTCCTCCCAATGCTGCCTGTCGCGCCGAAACGGGAATATTCATAAACGGATAAACATTCGTTCCGTCCTGTGAAAACAGAAAAAATGAAATTCCAAGAAATGAAGTTGTAAGAATCTTTTTCAGGACCATGAGATATATCTGCAAAAATAATTTATTTTAAATAATTTCGGGCTTAAATCTATTTGTATTAACGTTTTTCTTCACATTTCATTATATTTGCAAAACTTAAATCTGCACTTAAAATGAAATATAAAAGAATCCTTCTGAAACTTAGTGGTGAAGCGCTAATGGGAAATCAACAATACGGTATAGATAATGAAAGACTTCAGGAATATGCCCAGGAAATAAAAAAAGTTGTTGATATAGGTTGTGAAGTAGCGATTGTTATCGGAGGAGGAAATATTTTCAGAGGTTTGGCAGGTGCAGCAAAAGGGATGGATAGAGTGCAGGGAGATTATATGGGAATGCTTGCAACCGTAATAAACGGAATGGCATTGCAGGGAGCTCTTGAAGATGCAGGAATTTTCACAAGACTGCAAAGTGCTATCGAAATGGATAAAGTTGCAGAACCATTCATTAAAAGAAGAGCAACAAGGCATCTTGAAAAGGGTAGAGTTGTAATTTTTGGTGCCGGAACCGGAAACCCATATTTTACAACAGATACTGCTGCAACGCTAAGAGCCATTGAAATTGGAGCAGACGTTATCCTGAAAGGAACTAGAGTTGACGGTATCTACGACAGCGATCCTGAGAAAAATGAAAATGCGGTGAAATTCAATTCACTTTCTTTTGATGAAGTATTTGAAAAAAATCTTAAAGTGATGGATATGACTGCCTTTACTTTGAGCCACGAAAACAAACTGCCAATCATCGTTTTCGATATGAACAAGGAGAATAACCTTCTGAAAATCGTTCAGGGAGAAAATGTTGGAACATTGGTAAACTGATTTTAAGATTAATGTGTAACCTATCAAATTATCGATAATAATGGAAGAATTAGGATTAATAATAGACACGGTAAAAGAGGAAATGGATGCTGCGATCAGACACCTTGATCACGCTTTTCAGAAAATTCGTGCAGGTAGAGCTTCTACAACTATGGTGCAGGACGTAATGGTGGAGTATTACGGAGCGCCAACGCCGATTAATCAGGTGGCGAATGTTTCAGTGCCGGATGCAATGACGATTTCGATTCAACCTTGGGACAAAACTGCCATCAAAGCAATTGAAAAGGCAATTATAGATTCCAACCTTGGTTTTGCGCCATCCAATAATGGTGAAAATCTCATTCTTAATGTTCCGCCATTAACAGAGTAAAGACGCCGTGATCTTGCAAAACAGGCAAAAGCTGAAGCTGAGCAAACAAAAATTACGGTTAGAAACGCCCGTCATGACGGAATGAAAGAACTGAAAAAACTTGATGGTGTTTCACAAGACGTTATTAAAGATACCGAAGCTGAAGTTCAGGAATTAACGGATAAGTACATAAAACTGGTTGATGAACAGTTTAAAGTGAAGGAAGCGGATATTATGAAGATTTAATCAATCTTTATATTTATAAAATCAAAGAGGCTGTCTCAAAAGTGAGATAGCCTTTTTTATTTTGAATTAATTCTTCTTACCCAAATTCTTCTGATAAAAAGAATGGAAAGTAGTAAAGCAAAAACCAACATCTGCACATTATACTCTTCAAGTTTTTTGAAAACGAAAGTATTAAGGAAATAGAGCAGAACAATAATTCCCATAATTATATAGGAACCAATGGTGATGTTTTTTATTTTTTGTTCTTTATCAGAATTCATTTTAATTTTAAATATTATTTATATCGCTGATGTTCTTCCGGTTTTTTGAATCGCTCAATAATTGGTTTAAGCAGTGTTTTATATTTTTCTATATCAAACAATTGCGAATCAGTTAAAGCTTTAAATGTAAGCCAAACTCCAAAAGGGAACAAAATAATATTCGGAAGCCAAGCCGCCAAATAAGGATTCATTTTTCCTTTCCACGACATGTTTTCTACCGTTAGATTCATCACATAGAAAATTATGAAAATTATGATTGCAATGACTACCGGCAGTCCCATGCCTCCTTTTCGGATGATGCTTCCCAAACTTGCACCGATTAAGAAGAAAATGATACATGTAAACGAATACGCAAAAATCCTCTGCTGATACATAATCATTTTATTCTGATGTTTAATGATGCCGTAAACCTGCTCGTCCTTTACCTGTTGTTCTCTTTTAAGATTTTCTATTTTTTTAAAGGCCGAATAAAGAACGTCCATTTTCTTATCTTTCTTCAGCGTATCCATCTTGTATTGCGGAACAATCTTTTCTTTGTAAGGTTTTTTGCTGGCTTCAATCACGTTGATGTAATTATTGGTATTACTCACCATTGAGGCTCCCAAACCAACAAAAATATCCTGATTTTCTTTTTTCTTTTTGATGATGGTTTCATCAATTTGGTTATAGGTCTGGAAACGGTAGTCATCGGTAATCTGTTCTCTTTCGATGGCTTTACTGATGATTTCGCTCACATCAAAATGTGCAGTGAGTGTATCGAATTTTACAGCCTGATTCTGCTGCTTCAAGCGGTCGTCATAGCTTCTGTTTCTGAAATTGTCTTCATAGATATAACCGTCGTAAAGCAGTAGTTTCAGGTAATTATTATCACTTGCCGGAACAAATTTTCCGGTTTTTGCAACGATGGACTGTTGGTCTTCGTAGGTGTTTGTGGTTTTATGAATGAAAACACCTTTCAGATGTTCGCCGCTTTCGCCCGAAATTTCATCAAACTTTACCGAATAACCGGGAATCTGATTGATAAACTGCCCCGGAGTAAAGTTCAGCGCAGGTTTGGTAGCAGCAATATTGTAAAGCATGTTCTTTGCTTTTCGCTGAAAATCCGGCGTAATATTATTCTGAAATAAAAACAATATTGTCGAAAGCAGTAACGTAACGATAAAAAGAGGCGTCATCACTCTGGTTAGTGAAATTCCGGCAGCTTTCATCGCGGCAAGTTCGTAGCGTTCGCCAAATTCACCGAAAGTCATGATAGAGGAGAGCAGTATCGTAAGTGGCAAAACCATCGAAACCACACTTACACCCATATAGAAAAGCAGTTTTGCAATTTCGCCGTAGGTAAGTCCTTTACCTACAAATTGCGCCATCTGAATCCAGATGATGTTTACAATAAATATGAAAAACAGAACGCTGAATATAAACAGGAACGGCCCGAAAAAAGTCTTGATGATATAGCGGTCTATGATTTTCATTGGGGCAAAAATAATCAAAAAGTCACAAAGTTTTCACTCTGTGACTTATTTATGGTTTTCAGAAATATTTTACAATTCGGTAATGATAAAGTTTTTATATTGACTTTTATCAAACTTGAACATATCTCCTGCAAGCGTCTGATTGGTTTTATAATCCTGCACTGCAATTACTGCAACATCATTGGTGTTGGAATACTGTTCAATTTTCAGAAGTTGCTTCCTTGGAGTATCCACAAAGATGTAAACATTTTTGATGCCTTCATTCTTCACTGGAACCAGCTTAATTAAATCTGCAGAAACACCGTTGATGGTTCTTTTACCAACGTAAGTTGTGTTATAATCTTTTTTATAAGAATTCAGATAATTGGTAGGCGAGAACATCATTTCTTTACCGGTTGCCTTTGCAATCGTCACTTCCTGATCTTCTTCACTGATGTTATAAACCTTCGTGCCGTCGAAAATCTGCTCAATTCCCATAATTTTCAGTTTATACTGAGATGGAGTGGTGTAGAAAATTCCGGTTTGTGTTTGCGAAACTTTTCCGTTTTTTCCGGTTCCGTATGCAAATTTGAAGTATGTGTTTTTATTGGCTTTATATTTAGCAGAAACTGCATCGAGAATCGACTTGGATTTTGCATCTGCTTTCTGAGCGAATCCCATAGAAACTACACCAAAAGCCATTGCCGTAAAAAATATTTTTTTAATCATTGATTTCATTTTTTAAATTCTTTTTATTACTACTTTCTGTTTTTTGGATGAATTATTTCAGCAAAAGTTAAGTTTTATTACTAAACGAATGTTTGAAATTAATCTTTACCTGCGCAAATCTTCCAAAAACTGTTCCAAAGAATTTAAATCTGAAATAAGGACTTCTCTAGCTTTTGCACCGTTGAAACCTCCTACAATTCCGCTGGCTTCCAACTGATCCATAATTCTGCCGGCTCTGTTGTAACCTAGTTTCAGCTGTCTTTGCAGCATCGAAGTAGAACCTTGTTGTGTAGAAACTACAATTTTGGCAGCTTCTTCAAAAAGAGCGTCTTTCTCATTCGGATCAAACGTTCCTGCGCTGCTTGAAGATTCGGCTTCCGGTGGTTCAGGTAGAATAAATGCTGACGAATAACCTTTCTGTTCGCCGATATATTCGCAGATTCTTTCCACTTCAGGAGTATCAACAAACGCACACTGTAAACGGATAATTTCGTTTCCGTTGAAGAAAAGCATATCACCTTTACCGATTAATTGGTCTGCTCCCGGAGAATCCAAAATCGTTCTGGAGTCCACACTCGAAATCACACGGAATGCTGCTCTTGCAGGGAAGTTAGCTTTAATCATACCGGTGATAACATTTACCGATGGTCTTTGAGTCGCTACAATCAGGTGAATTCCAACGGCTCTCGCCAGCTGTGCAAGTCGTGCGATTGGATGTTCAACTTCTTTACCTGCAGTCATAATTAAATCGGCAAACTCATCAACCACCAAAACGATATAAGGTAAATAGCGGTGTCCGTTCTCAGGATTCAGTTTTCTTTCGGTGAATTTTTTGTTGTATTCTTTTATGGTTCTACAGAATGCGTTTTTCAGCAATTCGTAGCGCGTATCCATTTCCACGCAAAGTGAATTCAGTGTGTTAATCACTTTGTGTGTATCGGTAATAATGGCGTCTTCAGCATCAGGAAGCTTGGCAAGATAATGTCTTTCAATTTTTGAATAAAGTGTCAATTCCACTTTTTTCGGGTCCACCATTACAAACTTCAGTTCGCTAGGATGTTTTTTGTAAAGCAGTGATGTAAGAATGGCGTTTATCCCAACAGATTTACCCTGTCCTGTTGCACCTGCCATTAAAAGGTGAGGCATTTTTGCAAGGTCGGCTGTAAAGATTTCGTTGGAAATTGTTTTACCAAAAACCACCGGTAAATCCATATCAGCATTCTGGAATTTCTGTGAAGCGATTACACTTCGCATCGAAACCATTGTTGGATTTTTTCTCGGAACTTCTATTCCGATAGTTCCTTTTCCAGGCATTGGAGCAATAATTCTGATTCCTAATGCTGAAAGATTCAGGGCAATATCATCCTGAAGTTTTTTAATCGCAGATACACGGATTCCCGCTTCCGGAACGATTTCATACAGCGTTACCGTTGGGCCAATCGTTGCTTTAATTTCAGAAATTCCAACATTGAAATTTTTCAGTAAACCAACAATTCGGTTTTTATTTTCTTCAAGTTCTTCTTTATTAATAGAGATTTCTTCGGAGCCGTAATCTTTCAGAAGGTCGATTTTTGGCATCTGAAACTTCGCTAATTCTAGTTTATGGTCATATAAACCATGTTCTTTTACGAGTTCAGCAGATTTTTTCTCCGACTCATCCAGTTGATCAACTTCCTGCGCAACTTCAACTTTAAAATCAAAATTATCTTTTTCGGTTTTTGTTTCGGTTGTTTTTGTCGCAGTGCCAAGATTTACACTTACAGGTTTTGGTTCTTCATTTTCAAATGAAGTTTTATTCGGAGTTGATATTTTTTCAAAATCGTTGCTTACCGGAACTTCAGGAAAACCTTTAGGAGAAACATTTTCTGTAACTGCTACTTTTTGTGGTGCTGTTTTTTCGATTTCGTTTCCGTCGTTTGCAAGTTCATCCAATTCTTCATCTGCTTCGAATTTTTCAGTGCTCGGAAGCATATTTTTAACCCTTCCAATAGTATTGTCGTTCAAAGATTCAAGATTCGATTTTATGGAACTCGGACGAAGATTAAATTCGAGAATAAAATAAAGCGCAATGCTTGAAACGATTACCACCCAAAGTCCAACTTTTCCGATGACAGACTGGAGAAAATCCATAATCTGAAACCCGTAAACACCGCTCAAAACACCTTCACCCTGCGTGATAGCACCCATTAAAATTGGCAGCCAACAAATGAAAAACAGGGAATGACCAATGGTTTTCCAAGGTTTAAAATATTTCTTTTTCAGGATTAAGGTTCCAAACATGAAAAGCAGAAAAGCGATGATGAACGCTGCAACGCCAATGCTTTCAAAAACAAAAACATTACCCAAAAAATCACCGACTTTTCCAAACATATTGGAAGAGGTTACGGATTTGTCGAGCATCGTTCCGGCTTGGCTTTGATCTGCCCTCCAGTTAAGCAGATACGAAGCAAATGATATTAAAAATACTGCTGAAACAATGATGAACAGCAGTCCGAAAAAGATGCGTGGTTTTGAAAGCGTTTTATTATTTGGATTTAAATTTTCCTGTGTGTTTTTTGTTTTCTTGTCCATAATATCAATGTTGGCAAATTTAATGTTTTTAACTCAAAAATGGTAAAAAACACTAAACATTATCGGTTTACTGTGGATTTCTGCAATAAGTCTGTCAGCAAAGGTTTCTATAATTAATTTTTTATCAGAAAGTGGGAGAGTTTTTATTCAAATTTTATCGATGAAAAGCCCATTTTTATCTACCAATTTTTTTATTTTAAAATTTCATAAACGGTTTTAAAATTGTATTTTTGCGCATTATCAAATATTAATTCAGACTTTAATGTCCGATATAGAGAGTGTATTATGAAGAAAATCCTGGACTTTTTTATTTCAACAAGAATGATGGCTGTTTTGCTGCTGGTATATGCTGTAGCAATGGGTTATGCAACTTTCATTGAAAACGATTACGGAACGCCTACTGCCAAAGCCCTGGTTTATGAAGCAAAATGGTTTGAAGTGGTGATGCTGCTTCTTATCCTGAATTTTGTTGGAAATATCACACGTTACAGACTTTGGAGAAAAGAAAAATGGCCGGTTTTGGTTTTTCACCTTTCATTTATTCTTTTATTTATTGGTGGAGCCATTACAAGATATATCAGTTTCGAAGGGATAATGCACATTCGTGAAGGCGAAACTTCCAACGAGATTATTACCGATAAAAATTTCTTTAAAATACAGATTGAAGAAAAAGGCGACGTTCTGAATTATAAAGATATTCCTTATCTGATGTCGCCGCTCCATAAAAACTTTAAAGCGTCTTACGATTATCACGGAAAGAAAATATCAGTAAAAGCTGTTGATTTCATTCAAAGAAAGAAAGATACCTTGATGGCAAACGAAAACGGAACAGAATATCTGCACTTCGTTTATGCCGGTGATAACGGGAGAGTGAATTATTTCCTGAAAGATGGCGAATCGAAATCAATGAAAGTAATGCTGGTTTCATACAACCGTCCGATTGATGGCGCTATCGAATTTAAGAAAGAAAATGGTGAGCTTTTTATTAAAACACCTACCGACGCCAAATATATGGTGATGGCAACGCAGGACAGCGGAAGTGTAGCAAAAGATGTTTACGAACCGCTTTCACTCCGTAGTTTATATACCATCAATGATGATATTAGAATTGTGGTGCCGGAAGGAATACGGAAAGGAAAACTTGAAGCTTACGAAGGAGATAAAAAGAAAGACCAAAACGTTCCTGATATGCTGACGGTTGAAGTTCAGGGGCCAAAAACAAAACAGTTGGTAGAACTTCCTGTAGAAAAAGGAAATCCAAACCTTTTCAAACAAATTACAATGGACGGACTGAACATTATGCTAGGTTTCGGCCCAAAAGTTTATTTAACTCCTTTTGCTTTAAAACTGGATGATTTCGTAATGGAAACCTATCCCGGAAGTTCGTCACCAAGTGCGTATGAGAGCCATGTCCAGATTATTGATGAGGGAAAACAGACGCCTTATAAAATTTATATGAACCACGTTCTGAATCATAAAGGATACCGTTTCTTCCAGGCAAGTTTTGATCCGGACAGACAGGGAACCGTTCTTTCCGTAAACCATGACTGGTGGGGAACTCTCATTACATACATCGGATATTTCTTCCTGTTCACCGCAATGTTTGTGGTATTCTTCTGGAAAGGCACCCATTTCTGGAAACTGAATTCTATGCTTAAAAATATGAGCAAAAAGAAAACTGCAACGGTAATCGCATTACTTTTAACTTTCGGAATTAATGCTCAGAAAATTGAAACACACGGAGCATCCGACGGCTCTCCGAAAGTAACGACGACTAAGCCTGCAGAAGGAACTCACGTTCATGAAGACGGAACTGTTCATTTAGACAGTGAGCATGAAGGCGAAACGCAACAGGCAGAACCACAGCCACAGCAAAACTCTGTTGCACGTTCATTCTCAACAATGAAAACCATTTCTGCCGACGAAGCGATTGCAAAAACAAGAATTTCTAAAGAACACGCCGATAAATTTGCTTACCTGTTGGTGCAGAACTACGAAGGTCGTATCGTTCCGATGAGTACGCAGGCGGTAAACGTTCTTAGAAAACTTTATAAAAAAGATAAATTCAAAGGATCCGGGAAAAATTATTTAACGGCAGAGCAATGGTTCCTTTCAGTAAATACCGATACGCCAAGCTGGACGATGGTTCCGCTCATCAGAATTGGAACAAAAGGTGGTGAAGAACTGAAGAAAAAAACCAAGGCCAACGACGAGGGTTATACATCTTTGATGAATCTTTTCCCGGCAAATCCGGACGGATCTTTAAGCTATGTTCTGGAAGAAGATTACAATATAGCTTTTGCTAAAAAACCTGCAGAACAGAGTAATTACGATAAGGAGGTAATTTTGGTAAACGAAAGAGTTCAGATTTTTAATGAATTCTTCAGCGGACAGTTTATGAGAATTGTTCCTTTAAAAAACGACCCGAACTCAACATGGCATTCATGGCTTGACCAAAATTTTGAGCCGGATATGGAGAGCCAGAACGTCATGGGACCTTATTTCTCATCAGTTCTGGACGCACAGCAAAACGGAAACTGGGCAAAAGCTGATGCCGAACTGAAAAAACTTATAGACTATCAGCAAACTTGGGGGAAAAACGTAGTACCGGCAGATGCACAGGTGAAAACTGAAGTTCTTATGAATAAAGTAGACATCAACTTCAGGCTTCTGATTTTCTATACCTTAATCGGTGGAATATTGGTGGTACTTGGATTCATTGAACTTTTCAGACCTAAAAACATCATCAAAAAAGCCATTAAAATCACACTTTATATTGGTGCGATTGGATGGTTCCTTCAGTTGGTTGGATTAATCGGAAGGTGGTATATTTCCGGTCACGCTCCGTGGAGTAACGGTTACGAAGCGATTGTCTTTATTTCGTGGGTTGGTATTACGGCAGGTTTTGCGCTTTACAGAAACTCGAACGCATTAATTCCTGCAGCCGGATTTATGGTTGCCGTAATTATGATGGGATTTGCGCACGGAGGTTCAGCATTGGATCCACAGATTACACCTTTGGAACCGGTTCTTAAATCGTACTGGCTTATTATTCACGTAGCGATTATTACATCCAGTTATGGTTTCTTCGGACTCTCCTTTGTAATTGCGATGATTTGTCTGCTGTTCTATATCATGGCCGATAAGAAATCGTATAAACTTCATAACGACAGAACGATTAAAGAATTGACCATTGTTTCTGAGATGTCTTTAACCATAGGACTTTATGCACTTACCGTTGGAACATTTCTCGGAGGAATTTGGGCAAACGAATCTTGGGGAAGATATTGGAGCTGGGACCCAAAAGAAACCTGGGCTTTCGTTTCAGTAATCGTTTATGCCTTTGTATTGCACATGCGTTTGGTTCCGGGCTTGCGCGGAAGATGGGCGTATCATGTGGCAACAATGTTTGCTATCAGCACGATAATCATGACTTATTTTGGAGTAAATTACTATCTAAGCGGACTTCATTCTTATGCAACGGGAGACCCGATTCCTGTACCGTTATGGGTTTATTTAGGAACGGCAGGAATGATATTGCTGGCAGGAGTTTCATACTATAAGTTTAAACAGCTTAACAAGAAATAATAAAAAAAGCAGGATTAAATTTCCTGCTTTTTTTATTTTTGAATAATGAATTAAAAAATGAAAAAATACAAAATCCAAAAAGCTCCATTTGTAGTGCCTACCACCGACGGAAAACTGATTGAAGAACATTGGGGTAATTCCACAGGAAACTCCAATATTTCAATTGCTCACATGGTTGCGCCTTGCGGATGGAGTGAGCCTCATCAAAATCCGGAGTTTGACGAATTCACATTAATCATCCGAGGCAAAAAGCAATTTGAAATAGATGGAGAAGTCGTGGTTCTTGAAGCCGGACAAAGCATTCTGATTGAAAAAGGTGCAAGAGTACGTTACAGCAATCCTTTCGATGCGGAATGTGAATATATTGCGATTTGTCTGCCGGCGTTTTCTATGGATTTGGTGAACCGAGAAGATGCTAATAAATAAAAAAATCATTAGTCACTTTGTCATTCCGAAGGAATCTATGTGTAGTTTAATCATTTCACTGTAGAGATTCCTACGGAATGACAAAGACGACGTAAAATTTTTGTTCTTCTCAATTGTTATCGGGATATTTAAAAAGCTAAGCCAATCTTTTGGAGTTCCTTCTCCAAATCAGTATCATCCTTTACGTGAACCGTGATAAATCCTAAAGAATCAGCCATTTCTACATTCTTAGCATTATCATCAATAAAGACAGATTCTTCTGCTTTTATATTGTAGCGTTCCAATAAAACCTTCCAGATTTCAGGATTGGGCTTAATCAGTTTTTCCTCTCCGGAAACCACAATTTTTTCTTCAAACAATTCAAAAAAATTATAGTTTGCAAGAGCATAAGGAAAAGTTTCGTGAGACCAATTGGTAAGCCCGAAGAGCTCGTAATCAGTATTGGCAAGTTTTCTTAAAACTTCAACATTTTCTGGAATATCTGAACGGAGCATCGTGGTCCAATTTTCATAGTACGCACGGATTTCTTTTTCCCATTCCGGATGTTTTTCTACTAAGATTTCGGTGCCTCCAGCTAAAGATCTTCCACGGTCCTGTTCAGCGTTCCACTCATCCACAGCGATGTTTTTCAGGAAGAATTCCATTTTTTCATCATCGTTGAAATAATCTTTAAAAAAGTAGCGAGGATTCCAGTCCATCAGAACACCACCAAAATCGAAAATTATATTTCTGATATGGCTGGATGTTGGGTGCTGGATGCTGGATGTTGAATTGTCATTCATAAGTTTTCTTCAAATTTATAAGGAAAATTTAAGATGATTTTATAGACTTCCATCTTCCATCATCCATCTTCCCGCTAATTAATATTCAAAATTATAAAACTCATACCCATTTTCTGTTAACTCTGCATTAATATGGTGCAGGCCGTTACTCAGAATAATTTTTTTAGCACCAATAATAGAGTTGTATCGGGCAATCTGTTCGAAGGTTTTTTCGGTGAGTTTTATTCCCGGAGCTTTGCATTCAACCAAAATTTCAGGCTTGGTTTTTCTGGTGATCAAAAGGTCAATTCTTTTGGTGAGACCATTCAGCTCCAATTTTTTTTCTGTAATGAGTGCTGATGTTGAGTAGCCTTTAACATTCAGAAAATAATGAATCCAATGTTGCCGCACCCATTCTTCAGGCGTAAGCAAAAGCCACGATTTGCGTGGTAAATCATAAATAAAAAATTTATCTTTGTCTTTCCTGAATTTAAAATCAAAAGTTTCCGCAAAGTTCAGTTTCGGAAGTTCCATCGGCTATGAAAGAATTGGATTCAATCCTCAAAAGTATTAAAAATAAAGCATTTCTTCCCGTTTATTTCCTTCACGGCGAAGAACCTTATTATATAGATGTTGCCGTAAAATCGTTCGAAAATGATGTTTTGGAAGAGGATGAAAAAGCTTTCGGACAAACAGTTACTTACGGAAAAGACACCAATATTTCTGAAATTGTTTCTTTGGCGCAGCAGTTTCCGATGTTTGGAAATTACAATCTCATTATCGTAAAAGAAGCGCAGGATTTAAAACTTGGTGATGAAGAAAGGAAAATCCTTGAAAATTATCTTGATAATCCAATAGAAACCACAATTCTTGTTTTCGCCCATAAACACAAAAAACTTCTCGGAACCACAAAATTGGCAAAGCAGCTGCAGAAGGGTGGAATGCTCTTTCTGAGCGAACCGGTGAAAGACTGGAACCTCGCCAAATGGATTGCGGATGAATGTACCTTAATGGGAATAAAAACCGCGCCGAATATCGCTCAATTGCTGGCCGAGTATTTAGGAAACGATTTATCAAGAATCTCCAACGAACTTTCTAAGCTGAAGATGATTTTAAAAGAAGGAGAAACTCTGGATGAAAATTTAGTCGAAACCCATATTGGTATCAGCAAGGATTTTAATGTTTTTGAACGCCTCAAAGCTTTAGGAACAAAAAACAGTGAGCGGGCGTTACGAATTGCACACTACATCGGAAAAAACCCGAAAAGCAGTCCTATGCAGATGATGATTGGCAATATGTATAATTACTTTTCAAATATTATTATTTACCATACGATGCCCGGCCAAAGTCAGCAGGCATTGGCTTCGGCGCTGGGCGTGAATCCTTATTTTGTAAAAGAATATGCAGATGCAGCAAGATATTATCCGTTAAAGCACGCCACAAGAGTCATTTCTTTGCTCCGCGAAACAGATTTAAAAAGCAAGGGACTTGGCGCCAATCAGACCGCTGACGATGAGCTGCTTACCGAATTGGTATATAAAATTCTGAATGTAGATAAGGTAAAAGTGAAGGTCTAACAAGATCGTTCAGTGCTTTTTCTTTTTGGCGCACAATTCCGGCTTTCCATTACAATCTTTTTTGTTCGGCAAATCCTCTCACAAAAAAGGATTTCCATTGCAATCCGGGGCGCAAATTCTCATCAATATTCGACAGTTCATATAAGATGAAGATGTTCATTGACAAAATTCATCACAAAAAAATTTTAAAACCAAAATAAAATCCCGATTTTTGAAAGTTAATTTTTCAGTGATAAACTGAAGTTTTAATCATTAAAATTTGAAACAATAAAAATTATGGAAAACATACACGATTGCGTAATCATTGGTTCCGGGCCTTCCGGATATACAGCAGCAATTTACGCCGCAAGAGCAGACCTGAAACCACAACTTTATACCGGCCTCGAACCCGGAGGACAATTGACTACGACGACGGAAGTTGATAATTTTCCCGGCTATCCGGATGGTGTAACCGGTCCGGAAATGATGATGCAGCTGCAAAAACAGGCAGAACGTTTCGATACTAAAGTTCATTACGAAATGATTACAAAAGCTGAGTTTTCAAACGAAGTTGGTGGCGTGCATAAACTTTGGGCAGGAAATAAAGAAATTTTAGCAAAAACGGTAATCATCTCAACCGGTGCTACTGCAAAATATCTTGGACTTGAAGATGAGAAAAAATACAGTGGCGGCGGCGTTTCGGCATGTGCAACCTGCGACGGATTTTTCTACAAGGGAAAAGATGTAATCGTTGTTGGTGGAGGAGATACGGCTGCCGAAGAAGCAACTTATCTTGCAAAACTCACTAATAAAGTGACGATGTTGGTGCGTAGAGACGAATTCCGTGCATCGAAAGCCATGGTTCACAGAGTGAACAACACACCAAATATTGAAGTAAAATACCACCACGAACTGATTGGAATTGAAGGAGAAAACGGTTTGGTTGAAAGAGCGGTTGTGATTAACAATCAGACTCAGGAAACTTCGAAAATTGATGTGATGGGAATTTTCATCGCTATTGGTCACAAACCAAATACAGATATTTTTAAAGATCAGATTACTACCGACGAAAACGGTTATATCGTTACTGAAAAAGGTTCTACAAGAACAAATTTGCCGGGTGTTTTTGCTGCTGGTGACGTTCAGGATCATATTTACAGACAGGCGATTACAGCTGCAGGTACAGGATGTATGGCAGCAATGGATGCGGAGAAATATCTTGCAGAACTTGAATAGAAGTTGGGAGTTTGATAATTGTGGAATTGGAGAGTTTACGACTCACTCAAAACTCAAGCATTCAATTACTGGATTTGAAATCATTAATCTACATATTCATCGGGGGAGGATTAGGAAGCGTTCTTCGTTTTCTGATTTCCAATTACACCCAAAAACTTTGGAACGTCAGTAGTTTTCCAATGGGAACATTTATCGTGAATATGATAGGATGTTTCCTTATCGGAATTTTTTCTGCTTATTTTCTAAAAGTTGATAATTATTTGAAATATCTTCTTATCGCCGGATTATGTGGAGGATTTACGACATTTTCTGCTTTCTCAATTGAAAATTATTCTCTTTGGCAGAACGGAAACTATTCAATAATGGTTCTGTACATCCTTTTAAGTATTATTTTAGGTTTTTTGGCTGTGGTTTTAGGATTTCAACTGATGAAAAATTAATTTTTTCCTCTGATAATAAATGTTTTAAAAGAATTTCGGATAAATAATTTGTGCAGTAGTTAAAACCTTTTTATATTTGCACCACTGAAAACGAAAAATTTCGTTTCTGGAGAGATGGCAGAGTGG
>CAZPQV010000052.1:8752-15322 GCA_964588705.1 uncultured Chryseobacterium sp. | reverse complement strand
CACTTTGAAGTTGAGGGCATCTTTATTGGTGGTAATCAGGAATTTATCTTCCAATGCCGTAACATCATAAAGCACATCTTTCATCCTTGGCTGAAATACCTTGAACTCGTCCATAGGACGGTCTGCGGAAATAAAACGAATCTCTGAAGACGTCGTTGCCGAAGAACTGATTAAAATATATTTCTGGTTTTTAGATTTAAACTGTCCGATGTAATTCGTGTTATCCTTTTCGTGGTAAACGACTGCATCATTTTTTGGATCGGTGCCAATAACGTGACGCATAATCTTTTCTGAAAGTAAGGTTTCAGGATTTTTGGCTGTATAAAAAATCGTTTTATTGTCGTTTGCACAAGTTGCAGAACCTGTGGTGTTTTTGATATTCAGGTCAGTAATTTTTCCTGTTTTTAAATCTTTTAAATATAGTTTATATTGACGTCTGGAAACATCATCAACTCCAAAAATCATCTTATTATTATCGGGGCTGATACTGAATCCTGATGCTGCGTAATAGGCGTGTCCTTCCGCCATTTTATCAACATCCAGAAGAAGTTCTTCAGGCGCTTTCAGACTACCTTTTTTACGGGCATACTTAAAATACTGTTTCCCTTCCTCGGTTCTGGTATAATAGTAATATCCGTTTCTGAACACCGGAACCGACTCATCTTTTTCCTTAATTCGGGCACGCATTTCCTGATACAGTTTCTCGCGGAACGGTTCTGTATCTTTCATCATGGCTTCCCAATAATTGTTTTCTTCAGTAAGGTAATTCACGACTTTTGTAGAGTCTTTTCCTTTTTTGAAGTAATCAATCATCCAGTAATAAGGGTCGTTTACAGAATCTCCGTGGATGGTTCTTACATGATCCTGTTTCTCGGCAACCGGCGGTTTAATATCCGGCCAAATTTGTGCATTCGCCATAAAAGCAAGTATTAATGCAGATGATGCAAATAGTTTTTTCATATTTTTTGGTGTGATTATTCTTAAGACTTCCACATATTTTTCAGCAGTTTGTAGAAGCGGTGTTCGTCGTCGCTTACATCATCATCTGCCTTAATAAGGGATTTCGCAAAATTCAGAAAACTCTTTCTTTCCTGCTCGTTGGAGTCTTCCAAAAAACATCTTGCATGGAACTCGAAGTGGTCTTTCCATTCTTCAGGTTTAAGGGTAGCAATCGCCTCCAGTTCGTTATCAAGATTCATTCTGAACGGAAATTCATCTGCAAGATACTGTTGAATTTTCAGTCCTTCTTCCGGAGCAAATTCGTTGTCTACCGCTGATAGAATCATTAAAAGGTGATAACCTGCAATAGGTTTATTTGATTTTTGCATAGCAATATATTTTTGTAATTTTTAATTTTTAATTTTTAAAATCTTTTACTCTTACTTTTTCTACGATTTTTCCTTTATTTAAAACCAGTACAAAAGGATTACTCCTTGCTATGGTTTTTATAGCAGTCCCATCCATTGTAGCATTTGTAATTTTAGTAAATGTTGACGGATTTGTGGAAACACCATACACTAACGGATGTCCTGTCACCGCATTCTGAGCGCTCTTTCTTTCCTCAACCGTAAGATCAGAGGGTTTATAAGAAAACAGCAAAACCACATGTTCAGCATTCAGGATTTGATCGGTGATATCGTTTCCATTCTGTTCAATTCTGAATTTTGCAATTTCGGATTCATAGCCCTGTTTCACAATTTCCGAAGTGGTTTTATCTTTTTGAATTTCCCATGGCGTTCCCTCTTCCCATAGGGATTTATCCATTACATAATCATCCTGATTGATTTTCTTTTCCTCAGCGGTTTTATGGTTTTTAAGAACATAAAAAGTTTTGTACTCGGACGGATCGGCAGCCAGTTTCTGCTTTTCAAGCTTAAGATTGGTCCCGACTTTATAATCTCTGAAATCAATAATTGGCTCTCCGTAAATTCCTTTTCCCATAGACCATCCGACTATTGTTCCGAGTACACCAAGAATAATATTTTTTGTAATACTTTTCGTATTGGTCTTTTCAAAATCATTTTTATACAAAAACCAAAGCATAATTAGACCTACAAGCAAAGCAATATCTTTCCAGAAACTTTGCCACGGAGTCATTTTCAGGGCATCACCGAAACATCCGCAATCGGTAACCACATTGAAAAAGGCAGAATAAAATGTTAGAAAACCAAAAAACACACAAAGTGCAATTAATGCTCGCAGTGTGGTTTTAAGTGCTATTTTGAATAACAGAAAAAGTCCTAACGCTACCTCCAACAAAACAATGAAAATCGCAATTGGTAGTGCAAATTTTTCCAAGAACGGCATATTGAAAACCGTTGGCGAAAAATATTCTTCAAGCTTAAATGAAAAACCTACAGGATCTACTGCTTTTACAAACCCCGAAGTAATGAAAATAAGGGCAATTACAATTCTTAAAACTTCTCTGAAAACTCTCATACAAACTTCGATTTAAATTCTTCGTTTTCTTCAGCGAGTTTTATCAGACAGAAAGCTGCATAATTCAGCATGTCAAAATAATTAGCATCCAAACCTTCGGACACCAAAGTTTTCCCCTGATTGTCTTCGATCTGTTTGGTTCTTAAAACTTTTTGATAAATCAAATCAGTAATAGATGAAATCCGCATTTCTCTCCAAGCTTCACCATAATCGTGGTTTTTACGTTCCATCAACGCTTTAGCTTCGGCCGTATATTTATCATAAAGCGACATCATTTCTTCGGTATTTTCATACAGGTTTTCCGATGTTCCCTTTTCCAATTGTAACAGTCCAATTACCGCATAATTTACGATGGCCATAAATCCTTCTTCTTCGCTCTCATCCTCCACTTTTTTTACTTCGGAGGTTTGAAGTGTTACCAGTCGCTTTACTTTAATATAAATTTGGTCTGTAACCGATGTAGACCTCAAAATACGGAATGCCGAACCGTAGTCCTTATATTTTTTTTCAAATAAATCCCGGCACTGTTTTATGATTTCGTCAAACTGTAACGATGTTCTTGTCATAGTTTTTCTTAATGTTTCAAAGATAAGGATTTTGACTGATTTTTAGATACGGGATCCGAGATACGAGGTTGCGAATTTACATTTATGTTAAATTTGCAAAATGAAACTCGAATCCCGAAACTCGAACCCCGAAACTTTTACCTTGAACTGCAACGGCAGAATCATCGATTTAACCACCCCAAAAATTATGGGAATCCTTAATCTTACTCCGGATTCTTTTTCTGATGGTGGAAAATTCAGTGATGAAAAAAACGCATTGCTTCAAGCCGAAAAAATGCTGAACGACGGTGCCGAAATTATTGATATCGGTCCACAATCGACACGTCCAAATGCAGATTTTCTAAGTTCTGATGAAGAAATAAAACGTATAGGAACTATCATTTCAACCATCAAAAAAGAGTTCCCGGAAACTTTGATTTCTGTTGATACATTCTGGTCGGAAACGGTAATATTTGCCTACAACGAAGGAATGGATATTGTAAACGATATTTCCGCCGGACAATATGATGAAAAACTGTTTGAAACGGTTGCAGAAACCGGTTTGCCTTATATTCTGATGAATGTCAATCCGACTTACGACAATATGCACGAAAAAATTCACTATGATGATATTACGGTTTCTGTAAATAAATTTCTTTTAGAAAAAGCTCAGGAATTACTGAATACTGGCGTAAAAGACATCATCCTTGATCCTGGATTTGGATTTGGAAAAACGGTCGAAGATCAGCATAAAATGATTAATGAAGTGGAATTCATTGGGCTGCGAAAATTTCCGGTTCTGATTGGTATTTCGAGAAAGTCTTTTATTTACAAACCTTTAGGAAAATCACCTTTGGACATCAACGAAGAGACGCAGAAACTACATTTAAAAGTTTTGGAACAGGGTGCGAAAATTTTGCGGGTTCATGATGTTGCAGAGGCAAAAAAGACTTTGGATTTATTTTTAGGACACGGAGTTCGCGAAGTTTAGCACAGAGTCTTTGGGTTTGTCTCTCGCAGATTAATCGGATTTCGCAAATTTTATTGTCACGGATGCATTAATATTTTTTTAAAAATTCGTGTTTTATTGCCTATAGTATTAGTTATTTTGCGCTAATTTTTCGGCATATTCCTTCGCAAAAATCTTTTGGTCTTCCTGGAGTTTCTCCAAAGTCACAGGCAAACGATAATTGAAAAGCACCTTTTCATCATCATCCAAAAAGATAATTTCCTTCTCCTCACCGTCAATCATTTGTGAGAAAATTTCCCACATCGAAGTGTCTTTCATTTTCAGTAATTCAAAAAACTTACCTGCTTTTATTTCTATCATTTTCATTTTTCAAAAGTAAAGAAAAGCCACGAATTCACGAATTATTATTCACGCTGATTAAGCAGATTCCTGAGATTTTTTATTTTAATAAACTTAAAGCAAAAACTCTAATACTAAACTCTTTTGGCGCTCACTTCGTTCGCGCCGCCGAAAATTTATACTTGTATCCTCTAAAAAAACAGCACACACTTTGCGACAAAAGATTCTTGAATTCGCAGCAATTTTAACTATTTTTACAGAATGATTTCCAAAGAGACCATCGATAAAATTTTTTCCGTCATCCGTGTGGAAGAAATCATCGGCGAATACGTGCAGCTGAAACGTGCCGGCTCCAACTTTAAAGGTTTGAGCCCGTTTCAGGACGAAAAAACGCCGAGTTTTGTGGTGTCTCCAAGCAAACAGATTTGGAAAGATTTCTCTACCGGAAAAGGCGGAACAGCAATTTCTTTTCTTATGGAAATTGAAAATTTCACCTATCCTGAAGCACTTCGTCATGCCGCAAAAAAATACGGAATCGAAGTTGAGGAGATAAAAACCGAACAAACCGAAGAGCAGAAAGCTGCACAAACCGAGCGCGATTTACTCTACAAAATCCACGAAGTTGCCAACAACTATTTTCAGGAGCAGATGTTTGAAACTGATGAAGGAAAACAGATTGGCCTCGCCTATTTCAAAGAGCGTGAGCTTCGGGATGATATCATCAAAAAATTTCAACTTGGATATTCGCCAGAGCAAAAAAATGCGTTCACGGAATATGCTTTAGAGAAAGGATATTCAAAGGAAATTCTAGAAAAATCAGGGCTTTCAATTTTTCCGGAAAATTCTCCAAATGGTATCGACCGTTTTCGGGAAAGGGTGATTTTTCCAATTCACAGCTTTTCGGGAAGAGTTCTGGGTTTTGGCGCGAGAATTCTGAAAAGCAATGTTAAAACTGCTAAATATCTCAATTCTCCTGAAACAGAAATTTACCATAAATCAAATGTTCTTTATGGTTTAAACCAAAGCAAACAGGCAATTTCGAGAGCGAATCTCTGCCTTTTGGTGGAAGGATATATGGACGTAATTGCGCTCCATCAGGCAGGAATTGAAAATGTGGTTTCCAGTTCTGGAACTTCATTGACAACGGAGCAGATTAAACTCATAAAACGGCTCACAGAAAACGTTACCATCCTTTTCGACGCTGATGCTGCGGGAATAAAAGCAAGTTTCAGAAGTATTGATATGCTGCTTTCCGAAGGGATGGACATACGAGTTTTGTTGTTTCCTGAAGGCGACGACCCCGATTCTTTTTCACGGAAACATCCGCAGGAATATGTAGAGAATTTCATTAACGAACATGCAACCGATTTCATCAATTTCAAAGCAGAGATTCTTTTAAAGGAAGCTGGAGAAGATCCGATAAAAAAAGCCGAAGCAATTCGTGATATTGTAAAATCAGTAGCATTTGTCACCAACGCTCTTAAACAGGAAGTTTACCTGAAGGAAGTTGCCAATAAATTCGGATTGAGTGAGCAGAGTCTGTTTAATGAATTAGGCGTTCAGCGGCAAATAAAAACCCAGACCCAACGTCCGGAACCTGTGAAAGTTCAGCCGAAGCTTGAAGTCGTTCGGGATACCACTTTTGCCGTAAATCCACTGATTGTTCTCGAAGAAAAACTGGTGGAAATGATGCTGAAATACGGAGATCAGGTCATCAACAGAAGTGATGAAAAAAATCAACCGTATAAAACCACGGTTATTGAGGAAATCCTCACCCATTTTGAAGAAGATGGCTATGAAATTCAGTCGCCATTAAATTCAAAAATTATTGATGAAATTAAATCTGGAATTGATAAAAATGAACTTCGTTCAGGGAAATTTTTCTTAACTTTAATGGATGAAGATTTTTCTGTGAAGGTTGCTGATGTACTGATGGAACCTTACGAAAACAGTGACTGGACGAAGCATAACATTTATTTCAGCAAAGAGTACGAATTGGTTCCGAAGATTGTGGAAGACGTGAGAATCCGGCATAAAAGGGAATTCATTATGAAGATGATTCACGATTTGAAAGACTTGTTGAGTGAAGCAGAAGACAATTCGGAAACGTATATGAAAATCATTCGTCTCAGCCAGTTGAAAAACGAGATTGATGAGGCGCTGCACAGAATTTTATGACAGTATGTCTAAATTTCATTTAGGAATAAATTTTGCGAATAAAAGATTAAGAAAGAAATATTAATTATGGATATTAAAAAAGATTTCAGAGATTTCTCT
>CAZPQV010000052.1:7042-8742 GCA_964588705.1 uncultured Chryseobacterium sp. | reverse complement strand
AAACAGCGGTTTGGCGACAGACCAATATATGGGGATTTTTAATCCTACCAATCTCACCCCTTATATAATGGAGGAACGACGTCTGAACGTTGCTCAGATGGATGTTTTCTCGCGTCTGATGATGGACAGAATCATCTTCCTTGGAACAGGAATCGACGATCAGGTTGCAAATATTGTAACGGCTCAGCTTCTGTTTTTGGAAAGTGCTGATCCAAGCAAAGACATTCAGATTTACATCAATTCACCGGGTGGAAGCGTTTACGCAGGACTTGGAATTTACGATACCATGCAGATTATTAAACCGGACGTTGCTACGATTTGTACCGGAATGGCTGCAAGTATGGGTGCCGTGCTTTTGGTAGCGGGCGAAAAAGGAAAACGTTCTGCTCTGAAACACTCTCGTGTGATGATTCACCAGCCTTCCGGAGGTGCGCAAGGTGTGGCTTCTGACATGGAAATCAACCTAAGAGAAATGCTGAAACTGAAACACGAACTTTACGAAATTATCGCTCAGCATTCGGGACAGTCGTATGATTGGGTAGAAAAATCTTCAGACCGCGATTACTGGATGACTTCTTCTGAAGCGAAAGAATTCGGAATGGTAGATGAAGTTCTGGAACGAAAAACTGAACAGAAATAAAACGAAAACCGGCAATTGCCGGTTTTTTTATTTTAATCTTCCCTGATAAATTCTAAAATATTTGGGAAAATAATACTGTCTCTTTTCATCTTGCTGAAAAATCTCGGCGTATGACCGGTATTTTTCATAAATACCAGTTTGTGAGGAATATTTTCTTCTTTCAGTTTTGAAGCCAGTTTCAGTCCCTGATTTTTATTCACCAGATGATCTAAATCTCCCTGAAAAATCAAAGTCGGTACATTGCTGACATTGGCCACAGGACTTGCTTTTCTGAATTCTTCTGAAATATTTTCCCTGTCGAATTTTGATCCAACCACATCGGAAATTGTTGGTGTAGTATATTTTGAATTAAAAGTTGAAGTGAAGTTTTCTGAATAAAAATCTGTCGGCCCGCTCATTGAAATCAGTTTTCTAACTTCATCAGGATTTTGATAACCGTAGAGCAAAGCCAAATGTCCGCCGGCACTTTCACCGAGAAGGATTAAATTTTCTGGATTAAACTTCCATTCTTCGGAATGATTCTTAGTTTCCTTTACCGCTGATGAAATATCTTCTAGCTGCTGTTTATAGGTAATTCCTTTTTTCTTTCTCACTAACCGGTAATTGATATTTACTGTTGGGATATTTTCCGTGAAAAGTCTTTTTTGAATCATCTTCATATGCTCCTTCCTTCCCAACTTCCAAGCACCACCGTGGACAATCATCACCAATGGTGAATCCGGCGCGTAATTCTGTGGTAGAAAAACATCCATGACCTGTTTTTTGTGTTCACCATATTTGAGGTTATAGATTTTTTTAGATCCATTTTCTGAAACGGTTCGATATGCGGTAGAACATGATGAAAGCATCATTCCCAATAATCCAATCACCCAAAAATGATATTTCAAAATCAATTTCTTCATAGTTTCATCATTGATAATTCTGTGCCATTTGTCTTAATCTTAAAGCGATAAACTATTGCTGACATTGCAAAAAAAAGAGACCTAAAAAAGTCTCTTTATCGTTCTTCAACTGAATAAGTCTTTCACTTTATCAAAGAATGTTTTCTCTTTTCCAGACG
>CAZPQV010000052.1:0-7032 GCA_964588705.1 uncultured Chryseobacterium sp. | reverse complement strand
ATCTGCTTTTCGAAGAAATCTTGCTGTTCAGGAGTTAATTTTTGTGGTGTCCAAACGTTGATATGAATGAACATATCACCTTTTCCGTAACTGTCGATACTTGGAAGTCCTTTTCCGGCCAATCTCAATATCTTGCCCGACTGTGTGCCGGCGTCCACTTTTATTTTAACTCTTCCACCAACGGTTGCAATTTCCTTGGAAGTTCCTAAAGCTGCTTCCGCGAAAGAAATATAAAGTTCCTGGTGCAGATTGTCACCTTCACGTTTAATCGTGTTATCCTCCTCTTCTTCAACCACAACCAATAAATCTCCCGGATTTCCGCCGAAAGGTGCGTCATTACCTTTACCGCGAACATTCAGCTGAATGCCTTCTCTTGCACCTGCTGGAATATTGATGGTTACTTCTTCATCTTCTTTTACAAGTCCGTGTTCGTTGGCACCTGCAGGAATTTTATCGGCAACTTTTCCCATTCCGTGGCACATTCCACAGGTGGTTTGCGTTTGCATTTGCCCGAACATGGTGTTCATCACTTTTATCTGTGCACCTGTTCCTTTACAGGTTGGACACGTTTTTGAAGTCGCTCCGGGAGCTCCTTTCATTTTCTTTACCTTAATGGTTTTCTGGGTTCCGTTTACCATTTCTTCAAGGTTCAGTTTTATCCTCACCCTAAGATTGGAACCGCGAACCTGCTGTGGTCTTCCACCGCCAAATCCGCCAAAACCGCCACCGAAATGACCACCGAAAATATCTCCAAACTGCGAGAAGATATCTTCCATACTCATTCCGCCACCAAAACCGCCGCCAAATCCTCCGGCACCGCCCATTCCTGCGTGACCAAACTGGTCGTAACGGGCTTTTTTGTTGGCATCGCTCAGCACTTCGTAGGCCTCAGCTGCTTCTTTAAATTTTTCTTCAGCTTCTTTATCTCCCGGATTTTTATCGGGGTGATATTTGATTGCCATTTTACGGTATGCCTTCTTTATTTCGTCGGCCGAAGCACCCTTGGACACGCCAAGCACTTCATAGTAGTCTCTTTTCGACATTTCTTATTCTGAATTTCTGCGAGTGAATTTCTTTCAAAGTGAATGGTGAATTTTCAAAAATTGACTATTCACCGCGAAGCGAATTCACTATTGATATTTAGTTTCCTGTAACAACTTTTGTAAAACGGATCACTTTGTCGTATAGCGTATATCCGGTTTCGATAACGTCTACAATTTTACCTTTCAATTCCGGTGAAGGTGAAGGAATCTGTGTAATTGCTTCGTGAAAATCTACATTGAAATCATCGCCTGCTTTTACTTCAATATCCTTAAGACCTTTTTCGTAAAGTTTACTTTTGAATTTCTGATAAATCAGTTCAACTCCCTGAAGGTCTGCTTCGTTACCATTTTTTGCGATTTCTTTCAGTGCTCTTTCGAAATCATCAAGAACGGCAAGCATCGACGTCATCATATCCTGATTTGCATATTGAAAGAACTCCATTTTTTCTTTTGCAGTTCTTTTTTTGTAGTTTTCAAATTCAGCGTACAAACGAATATAACGGTCTTTTTCTTCTGCCAAAAGTTCTTCTGCAGAAGGTGTTTCTGTCACATTTTCCGTTGCTTCCTGATTGATATCCTGATTATTTTCTGCCTGTTCGTTTAAAATTTCTTCGTGTTTATCATTGTTTTCCGACATAATTTCAATTTTGATATACAGTAATTTTCAAAATTTTTGCCAAAGGGTGTTTATTGACAATTAGTCAGATTTTTATGTAGAAGAATAATGGAGCCATTTTGAAGAATTCTTTTATTGAGGTTCTTTCAGAATGGGAAAAGAACCGCTAATATCAGTAATTAAATTATCGAATTCCATTCAAATAGATTTAATTAAAATAAAACTGAATTTGATTGCCCCTTACCTTAAAAGTAGGAAATTGAGTTTACTTAAAAAATCTCAGTTACAAGAAGATATAGATTGAGAATAATAATGATAATACTGATAATCCAAACCAGAATTTTCATCCAATTTGCGTTAACGAATTCACCCATTTTCAGTTTGTCGTTGGTAAACATCACCAAAGGAATCACTGCAAAACTCAGTTGCATTGAAAGAATGACCTGGCTTAAAACCAATAAATCTGCTGTACCTTTCTCACCGTAAAGAATAGTGACAAATAAAGCAGGTATTACTGCAATTAAACGGGTGATCAAACGGCGTAGCCAAGGTTTCAGGCGGATATTTAGAAAGCCTTCCATTACGATTTGTCCGGCAAGAGTTCCTGTCAGCGTTGAATTTTGTCCTGACGCTAACAGTGCCACTGCAAATGCGATGCTCGCCAAGCTTGTGCCCAAAAGTGGCTCCAGCATTTTATGAGCATCATGGATATCTGCAATATCGTGGTTTCCTGTAGTGTGAAAAGTTGCTGCCGCGACAATGAGAATTGCTGCATTAATGAAAAAAGCCAGAAACAATGCAGCAGTGCTGTCGATGGTTGCGAATTTTATCGCTTCGCGTTTACCCTCTGTGGTTCGTTCGTAGTTTCTGGTCTGAACGATACTGCTGTGCAGATAAAGGTTATGAGGCATTACAGTTGCGCCTAGAATCCCGATAGCAATATAGAGCATTGAAGGATTGGTAACGATTTCTTTTTGAGGAACGAGACCAGCTAAAATTGGGAAAATTTCCGGTTTCGAAATGATGATTTGATATGCAAAACAGATGAGAATAACGAAGATTAATCCACCAACAACACTTTCGAGCCAGCGGAAACCTCTTGCCTGAAGCATCAGAATGATGAACACATCAATAATGGTAATTACGACACCCCAAGTGAGCGGAATTCCGAAAAGAAGATTAAGCGCAATGGCCGTTCCCAAGACTTCTGCCAAATCCATTGCGGCAATTGCAATCTCACAAAATAACCATAAAATAAAATTGACCACCGGATGATAATGGTCTTTGCAAGCCTGAGCCAAATCGCGTTCAGCAACGACGCCAAGTTTCACAGACAAGTGCTGTAACACCATCGCAAAAAGATTGGAAATTAGAATTACAGCAAGCAGTGCATAACCAAACTGTGCTCCTCCAGCGATGTCAGTTGCCCAGTTTCCGGGATCCATATAGCCAACGGCAATCATCAGTCCGGGACCGGCGAATGCGAAAAGTTTCTTCCAGAATCCGGCATACTTCGGTACGTTTACGGAAGAAAAGGATTCGGAAAGAGAATTTGAACTTCGTTCAGATCTCCATGGTTTTGAAAACGGATTCGTCATTTATTTGTTAGATTCGTCTAACAAAAATAATAATTGTTTTCTAATACGCAATAGTTTTTTTATTAACGCAAGGATAGACAAGGAATTTTTTACTGAATAATTATTTGGATAAACAAAGACATTTCTTTGATCTTTTGAAAAAGAGTGAAATCATGAAAAAGAATAAGAAACCGTTCTCTTAGCCACGATTGAATCAAATATTTTTATTTTTTTTAATGGAGTCGTCGAAACTCCTTCGTCGTTTTGCAGCGGAAATTCTTTTGCTTTTCTTTTATATAAGGAAAAGCAAAAGATTATAACGGAAAGCGGGTGTATAATTTCTAATGAAGGGAGAATCCTAATGCTCCAAATAAAAAATCCCGCCTATAAAGACGGGATTTACTATATAGATTTTCAATGATTATTTTGCAAATCTTACAGCCATTTTTCTGTCAACAGCTCTTTCTTCGTTCGTTGCTTCTGCAGGAACAGTTGCAAACTGAGAACCGTAACCTTCAGCATCGATTACCTGAGCACCAACACCTAATTTACCTAATTCAGCTTTGATGAACTCAGCTCTTGCGTCTGAAAGTTTTACGTTATCTGCTTCGTTACCGGTTTTATCTGTGTAACCACCGATTTTGATTTTAGCGGTTGGGAATGCTTTAAGAATTTCAGCAAGATTTTGGATTTGTCTTTCAGATCCCGCTTCTAATTCAGTTGAAGAACCGATTTTGAAGTTTACGTTATCAAAATCATACCATACATCTTTTAGAGCTTCATCATCAGCAGCGCTGTCGTAGCTTCCTGCTTTAAGGAAATCAATCATTCTTGATTCCATACCTCCTGCGAAACCTTTAAGTGCAGTTCCGTTCAGATCGATATCAGTAACAGTTCTGTCACCAACTACTGCGGTTGCAGTATCACCTTCAACTACTGCAGAGTCTACAGTTTCAGTGGTTGTAGTCGCATCAGTAGCTTCCTTGTTACCGCATTGTTTCCATAGGAAATATCCTGCAAGTAAAAGAAGTAAAAGCGGAAGTAACCATCTCCAGATAGAACCACCACCGTTGTTGTCGTTTCTGTCAACGTTTACATGGGTAGATCCTCCTCTGTTTACCTCAACTTTTGGCTCGTCGTAAGTAGTAACTTTTACTTTTTCAGTATCATCACCACCAAACCAGTTACCAAGTCCAAGAGAACCTAGAGAAAGTCCGGCAGGAAGGAGTGTAGAAACAATTCCTTTTTGATCTCCAAGTAGAGAAGCAAGTCCACTTCTGTCAAGATTGTTGTCTGCAGCATATTTACCTACAGATCCAAGAGCAGCACCTGTTACAAGATTTAGAAGTGAACTTGTATTGTTGCTGTTTACTCCAGAAAATCCTGAAATAAGGTTTACCAATCCACCTACTTTATCTCCAAAAATTGCAGAAAGTACAGTAGAAATTAAAGAGTTGTTAGAAGATTCTCCAAGAAGATTACCAAGTAAACCGCTTGAAGCAGCTCCAGTAATAGAATCTAAAACCGAAGGATTGCTTGCATTGTTTGCAAGTCCACCTACTACTGCAGGCAGTAGTCCGCTGATTGCTTTTGAGATTCCAGATTCGCTTTCACCAAGTTGCGTAGCAGCCTGTGACACCAATGCAGGTCCTAGTTGACCTTTTATCAGATCAATGATGTTTAAAGACATAATAGTTTAATTTTATATGTTTAACCTTATAAAGGTAACAAAAATTAATCCAAACTCGGTTGAATTTGGATTAATTAATAATTGGTGTTTAATTTTTTGCAGTAGATATTGCTCTTAATAGGCCTTCGCAAAGATTACTCTTTTACTTGAAGGTTTTCCTGAAACCATTGAAACTCCAGGTTCCTCTTTTGCATCTAAAGGAATACACCTGATGGTGGCTTTTGTTTCTTCTTTAATTTGTTCTTCCTCTTCTGCGGTTCCGTCCCAATGTGCTGAAATGAAGCCACCTTTTTCTTCAAGAACCTTCTTGAATTCGTCATATGTGTCAAGCTCAGCGATATTTTCTTCTCTATATTTTAGGGCTTTATAAAAGCTGTCGTCCTGAATGGTTTTCAGAAGTTCCTCAATATAATTTTCAACACCTTCAAGCGGTTGTGTTTCTTTGGTAAGGGTATCTCTTCTGGCGATTTCAACGGTTTTGTTTTCAAGGTCTCTTGCGCCTAAAGCAATTCTTACAGGTACACCTTTCAATTCATACTCTGCAAACTTCCAGCCCGGTTTGTTTTGATCATCGTTGTCGTATTTTACGGAAATACCTTTTGCTTTCAGTTTTTTCTGAATTTCATAAGCAACCTCATCAATCTGTTTCAACTGTTCTTCTCCCTTAAAAATCGGAACAATTACCACCTGAATTGGGGCCAAAGTTGGAGGAAGCACCAAACCGTTATCGTCGGAATGTGCCATGATAAGAGCGCCAATTAATCTCGTGGAAACTCCCCAAGATGTTGCCCAAGCATACTCCATTTTACCTTCCTTGTTAGTGAATTTTACATCGAATGCTTCTGCGAAATTCTGCCCTAAAAAATGTGAAGTCCCTGCTTGAAGCGCTTTTCCATCCTGCATCATGGCTTCAATACAATAAGTTTCTTCTGCACCGGCAAATCTTTCCGAAGGTGTTTTAAACCCTCTGATAACAGGCATTGCCATAAATTTTTCAGCGAAAGTTGCATAGACTTCAAGCATTCTTTCGGTTTCTTCAATCGCTTCCGCTTTTGTTGAATGTGCGGTATGACCTTCCTGCCAAAGGAATTCAGCGGTTCTAAGAAACAGTCTTGTTCTCATTTCCCAACGCACAACGTTTGCCCATTGGTTGATGAGGATTGGTAAATCTCTGTAAGACTGAATCCAGCTCTTATAAGTATTCCAAATGATGGCTTCCGAAGTTGGACGAACGATGAGTTCCTCTTCTAATTTTGCTTCCGGATCCACCATTAATTTCTGAGGATTATCAGGATCGTTTTTCAGGCGATAATGCGTTACTACAGCACATTCCTTGGCAAATCCTTCTGCGTTTTTTTCTTCGGCTTCGAAATAACTTTTGGGGATGAAGATGGGGAAATAAGCATTCTGATGTCCTGTTTCCTTGAACATCCTGTCCAGTTCATCACGCATTTTCTCCCAGATGGCGTATCCGTAAGGTTTTATCACCATACATCCGCGCACTCCTGAGTTTTCTGCTAAATCCGCTTTTACAACCAATTCGTTGTACCATTTGCTGTAATCTTCGCTTCTCGAAGTTAGTTTTGCCATTATTTTTGAATCTTGATTTAACTTTCTGCCGGCACCGACATCTAAATAAAAAAGTGTAAATTTACGTGGTGAATATACCGATAAATGGAACACTTTTGGTATAATTTGCAAATATAATTTAAATTAAACTTTTTCTAAATCATTATGAAAAAAAATATACATAAAAACTTATTCGGATTGCTAAAGTCCAGAGTGGTTTTAGCAGTTTCAGGAGGTTTGATTTTAGCTTCTTGTGGTGTTTATACCGGAGGTTACTCTGAAACTGACGGCGTATATTATGACCCAAATACCGATACATTACCTGAAGGTATGGTGATGGAACAAGGTGGTAATAAGGTTGGTGAATACTACGATTATCAAGACTCCACTTCTGTTCTTCAGAAAAGCCAAAATAACCAGATGGCAAAAAAGAACCGTTATAAAAACGAAAACTGGTCGAACGAAGGTGAATCTTCCGATTGGGGAACTTATGCCGGAAACTAAACCCATTATTACGATAACTGGAACTACGGTTAT
>CAZPQV010000051.1:0-15547 GCA_964588705.1 uncultured Chryseobacterium sp. | reverse complement strand
ACTAATAATGCTATTCAATACATCTTCAATGCAAGGATGAATATTATTTATTCTTAATTTTTTCATCAGGTTTTCCCTGAATTCCATATTTTGAAGTCCCATTTTTATTTTTTGTCTTATTCCCAATTAAAAATCCTAATGCGTATTTAGCCAAATCTCTTGCAAAAGTTGTGAAAAATGTTTTTCCCGCTCTACTGTTTACAACAGTTTCTAAAATTGTTGGTTCCGGTTTTGGCTGTCTTCTGGATTTTGCAACTTCCGGTTCTGCATTTTTCGCGGCCTGTTCCATTCTGGTGGTCAGCATTTCGTAAGCAGAATCTTTGTTTACATTTGTTTCATATTTTCTTACCAAAGCCGATTTATTTGTCAGTTCATAAACCTCCGCATCGGTAAGTACATCCATTCTCGATTCCGGTGAAATTAGATAGGTATGCACCAATGGTGTCGGAATACCTTTTTCGTCCAAAGCCGTTACAAAAGCCTCACCAATACCAAGATTCTGGATGAGATTTGCCGCCTCATAATATTCCGTAATCGGATAATTTTCAACGGCTTTTGAGATTTCTTTTTTATCCTTTGCAGTAAATCCACGTAGGGCATGCTGAATTTTTAAACCTAACTGTGAAAGCACATTTTCCGGAACATCCCCAGGAATTTGTGTGATAAAATAAATTCCCACACCTTTTGAACGGATGAGTTTTACCATCGTTTCAATCTGATCCTGAAGTGCTTTTGAGGATTCCTTGAAAATCAGGTGGGCTTCATCGATAAACAATACCAACTTTGGTTTTCCGGTATCGCCTTCCTCAGGGAACGTCATATAAACTTCCGCAAAAAGTGACAGCATAAAAGTTGAAAACAACTGCGGCTTACTCTGAATATCGGCAACGCGCAAAATACTTACCACTCCTTTTCCGTCACGGGTTTGAAGCAAATCGTCCACATCAAAACTTGGCTCGCCGAAGAAAGCAGCACCACCCTGCTGTTCCAAAGCAACAATGGAACGCAGAATTGCTCCCAATGAAGCCGAAGAAATGGAACCGTAATCTTTAGACAGTTCACCTTTACCAACCGGATCATCGGTTACATAACGAAGAACTTTTTTCAGATCGTCCAAATCAATCAGCGGCAACCCTTTGTCGTCAGAATATTTAAAAATAATAGACATTATGCTGCTCTGGGTTTCATTGAGCAGTAATATTTTGCTTAATAATACAGGGCCGAATTCAGTAACCGTGGCACGAAGTTTCACACCTTTTTCGCCGGAAATCGTCATCAGTTCTACCGGAAAATTCTGTGCATTCCAAGGCAGTTGAGTTTTTCCATAGCGCTCTTCAATAATTTTGTTTCTTTCTCCGGGAACTGCAATTCCCGAGAAGTCCCCTTTAATATCGAGAACAAGCGAAGGAACTCCGGCGTGCGACAACTGCTCCACGAACACCTGAACGGTTTTCGTTTTACCGGTTCCTGTTGCGCCACCAATTAAACCGTGACGGTTGATGGTTTTCAGAGGAAGCGTAACGTTTACATCCGTTACCACTTCACCGTCGAGCATTCCTTTTCCGAGGATGATGTGTTCTCCTTTCGGAGTATATCTAGCGTTGAGTTCTTCTACAAATTTTACTTTGTCTGCCATCGTGTTTATTTTTTCAAAGTCTAAATTTAATGAAATTTTCGGGTTTTACGGAATTACGAAATTTCTTTTAAACAATATTTAATTGAAAGTTTTAATTAAACATTATGAGCATTAAATAATTAAGAAAGGATAACAGGAATTTTAAGTTCAGAGAAATCTGCAATTAAGCAACACCTTTAATTCATCTTTTTCCTTAATATTCTTAATGGCTATATAAATGATTTATGTCATAAGGCTTCTGTGACTGTAATCATAGCCCAAACCTCAGAAATTATCCTATTTTTGTGGTGTAAATGAAAGTTTTCACTTCGTTCATATTATCCTTTATCATATTTCTGGCAAGTTTTCAGAACTCGCTGATTTTTCTGGATTATCAGGTGAACCGCGATTTCTATGAGGAACACTGTATAAACAAAGACAAACCCGAAATGGATTGCCACGGAAAATGTGAATTGAAAGAACAAACGGAGCAAAACTCCACAACATATGTGGTGCTGAAAAACTTCGATTTCAACTTTATCCCGCCGATTGCCGTAAAGATAAACAAGACAAGTAACAAGCTCATTATCAACAAACAAAAGCTGTTTTCAAATACTGATAACACTTTATCAGACGGCCATTTTTTTACTTATCCTAAACCACCTGAAGCCTGATTTTTATTTTCGTTAAAAATGATGTTTCACAAATCTTGTGAGACCGTTCTATCTATCCATTAAATTAAAATCAGAAAAATGAAAAACAAAACTGTTTCAGTCTTTGCGCTGAAAACGTTTATCGCTGCTGCATTTCTATTAAATCAAAACTATAATGCACAACAGGAACAGGATTCCTTATTCCATGATATTGAAGTTGTAAAAATTACTAAACTTCTGCCTAAGGACAAAAATAAAGAACGCTTGGAAACCTCCAGTTCTGCCGACCTTTTGAATCATGATGCGGGAAAATTCCTAAACAATATCCCAGAAATCAACGGTATACGCAAAGCCGGAAATTACGCTACCGATCCCGTATTAAGAGGTTTTAAATATGAACAGTTAAATGTAATAATTGATGGCGCAGCAAATGCTGTGAATGCCTGCCCTTCGAGAATGGATCCTGCGGTAAGCCAGGTAAATATGAATATGGTGAAGGAAGCTGAAATCTACAAAGGTCCTTATCATTTCCGTCATGGTGCTGCGTTGGGAGGAACCATCAACTTTGTAACTTTAAATCCAATCTTTACAGATAAAACTGAGTTTTCCGGAAGAGTAACTACGGGCTACGAAAGCAACGGAAATATTTTCAGAAATGAGCTTCTTACCACGCTTTCATCCAAAAATATGGTTTGGGATTTGTTCGGCGGTTACCAAAACGGCGATTCTTACGAAGACGGAAACGGCGATAAAGTGCGCTCTGCATTTAAGAGATATAACCTTGGTACTAAAGGTAATTTTAAATGGAACGACAATAACATTTCAACCATACAGGTGAATACCAACCAAGGCCGCGATGTGGAATTCGCTGCGCTGAACATGGATCTTATCTACGATAAAACCTGGATGTTTCAGGGAAAACATTTGGCAAAATTTGATGGTTTACTGAAGCATTTCGATTTCAATTCTTATTTAAGTTTGGTTGACCATTCCATGGGAACACCGAATAGAATGATGGTTTCTGATGTGAAATCCACCACTTACGGGGGACGTGGAGAGCTGAAATTTGCAAAAAACAAAAGTACCTTCTACACCGGTTTAGACTTTAAAAGTGAAGCGGCTGAAAACATAAGAATGACGATGCCTGCCAATATGAAAATGAGAGATGGTACTGCATGGCAGGATTCTGAAATTCAACAGATTGGATGGTTCAATGAATTCCAGCATATTTTCGGAAGAGGCAAACTTTCAGCATCCTACCGAATGGATTATAACACTTCGGATGCGAAAGAAGTTTCCAACCTTTTCAATACCCTTTATGGTGATGTAAGCTCAGAAAATCTTAATCACAGTATGAGTTTAGGCTACAGCCATTCTTTAGACAAACACTCGATGCTGTCGCTTTGGATGGGTAGAGGACAGAGAAGTGCGAGTCTTACAGAGCGCTATATTAATCTTTTTACGGTTGGAATAGACGGTTACGAAATGCTCGGAAATCCTCTATTGGATGCAGAAACCAACAATCAGGTAGATTTAATCTACACTTATAAACGAGAAAATGTTTACTTCCAGATTGATGGATTCTACTCCTACCTTCAGGATTATATTTCAGGCGTTGTAAATCCGAATGTGAAGAAATATTCTATGATAGCTCCCGGCGTAAGACAGTATATGAATATTGAGAAAGCGTATAAAACCGGTGCTGAAGCCAATTTCAACTGGCAGTTCCTCCCATTTCTGCGTACTGAAATGGCGGTTGCTTATACTTATGCAGAGGATTTAACGACCAAAGATCCGCTTCCGGAGATTGCTCCTGTCGATTTCAGATGGAGATTCATTGCAGATTTCGACAAAGTGAATTTAGGTTTGAAATACAGATATTCCGGGAAGCAGGACCGCATCAATCCAAATTTTGGAGAATTGAAAACGGCTGCTTTCTCAGTCTTTGATTTCGATGTGAGATACGAAGTTTTCAAAAACGGATATTTGGTTGGAAGCGTGAATAATATTTTTGATGTTGCTTACGCAGAACACCTCAGCAGAGCATTTTCTACAGATAAAACAAGACGGATTCTTTCTCCGGGAAGAAGTTTTGGACTGGCGTTTACGTACTCGTTTTAGAATAGCGTTTATATGACGTTTCTCATTTCAAACTTTAATGAAAATTATTATATTTGTTATTCACCTAAAATTTTAGACATGAAACGAGCGGAAATCCTCGAAAGAATTATTGAGGAACAAACCAAGATTATCGCTAATCTGAAGGACTCTGTAGAGCGATACAGAATAGCGTCTGACATCGATGAAGATTCAACTTTGGACCCTGAAGACCTTTCAAGGCAGGCCGAGATGAAAGATATGCAGCTCCGCTTCGAGAAAATGTTGAGAGAGGCCAATGTGGAATTGGCTTTTATGAAGGATGAAGAAAAAAACTCGCATTCTGAAATTGAAAAAGGTTCTTTAGTGGAAACCGATAAAAATTTCCTTTTCGTTGGGATTTCGGTTCCTTCATTCAAGTTTGACGAAAAAGATGTGATATCCTTCTCTGAAGGCGCTCCGATTTTTCAGAAACTGAAAGGGAAAAAAGTAGGTGATAAAGTTGAAATCGGGCCGAACGTTCTCGAAATAAAATCGATATCATAACATGAAAAACTTATGGCTTGTTTTTCTGCTCCTCCCTCTGCAAATGCTGTTTGCGCAGGGAGAAGCTTTTGATATCAATACAGATGATGATTATACCCATAAACTGACGAAAACCATCTTTCCGAAACTTTGGAACGGATATGTCCGAGCTCAGCTAAAGTCTTACGACAAGCACCAAACCAATGTTGGTGCTTCATATGTAAAGCAGGTTTCAAAGAATAGCAGGAATACAATTACAGTATATGTTTATCCAAATGATGCTGATAATTTAGATTTTAGAAATGAATTTCTATCGTTCCAGGAAATTATTTACAAAAACTCAAATGGAGCAGCAGAAGTAAAACCAGCTTTTGGTAAAATTTCTGATGAAGAGGTAACTGTAAATTTCATTTCTACAATTTTCAAAAATTCTGTGGCAAAACCTGATTTTTTCAAAGGTGTAAAATACATTGAGAAAAATTCATACCTCGCTACTTATGAATGTGGAAATATGAATTTTGAAATCAGAATTTCGAGTGATGAAATGCCCGATTCTGAAATGATAGAAATGGTAAAACGGGCAGAAAATTATTTTCAGCCATTAGAAATTGCAAAAATCAGACAGCTTCCCATCGAAAACGATCCGGATATTATCATTTCCCAAACCGCTCAACGCGACTCGCTGATGATGCACGCAACTATGGAAGCAGCTTTAGCTAAAATCCACTGGCTGAAAAAGAATATTTCTGAAAAGGAAAGAAAAACCGGCTTCAGTCCGATGAATATTGATGCAGAAGTTTTTGAGATTGAAGAAATGCTAAAATATTACAACGGCAATAGAGAAAAATGGGAATGCACGGACGAAACAAAAAAATATTTCGGGGAGCTTTCAAGAATTGTGTCGGGAAATATGACCAAGGATTTTCTTTATTATAAATACGACGGCGTTATCGATTATCCGGAAGGTGAAAGCCGAAAAGAATTTTTTACAGATTTCAGGATAAAACAGGACATCAACGAACCTACCCGCGAGCTGATGTATGTACTCTTCTATAAAACAGAATAATGGAAAACAGTTTTGCTGTATCGAAGCAACTTTTGGACGAACTTTATGATTTCAGCATTGTAAAAAATTACAGTGCCGGAGAGATTATCCTCAACGAAAATTCAAATATTCGGTCTATTCCTGTGGTAACAAAAGGAAGCATCCGGGTTTTGAGAACGGAGGAAGACGGCCGCGAAATTCTTCTGTATTACATCAGAGCCGGAGAAAGTTGCGTAATGTCTTTTCTTGGCGGAATACAGGGCGAAACAAGCAAAGTGAAAGCAGAAGTGGAGGAAGATGCAGAAATACTTTTCGTGCCGACAGAGAAAGTAACCTCACTCATTAAAACCAATCCGGAGTGGTTGGATTATATCTTCAAACTTTACCACAAACGGTTTGAAGAACTTCTGGATATGGTGAACGAAGTGACGTTCAAGAAAATTGATGAACGGCTGATGAATCTGCTTCACAAAAAATCGGAATTGGGCGAAACCAAAATCATACATGCAACACACGAACAACTTGCCAATGAATTGGGAACGGCGCGTGTAGTGGTCTCCCGTGTTCTGAAGCAGTTTGAAGAAGATAAAAAACTTAAACTCGGAAGAAACAAAATAGAGCTATTGTAACTTTGGTTTCAAAAATTAATATCTTTAAGCAATACTTTTGCTAAAACTAATTCAATGCATTTTATCGGATATTTTTTTGCGATTATCATAGGTCTTGTCATGGGTTTAATTGGCGGCGGCGGAAGCATTCTAAGCGTTCCTGTATTCGCGTATCTTTTTAGCATTGATGCCGTTACCGCAACAACATTGTCGCTCTTTGTTGTTGGAATTACCAGTTCTGTTGGTTCAATAGGTTTTATCAGACAGGGTAATGTGAATTTTACCACGGCACTAAGATTTGGAATTCCTTCTATATTGGGGATACTTTTTTCCAGAAGAATTGTAGTGCCTCATCTGCCGGAATACATCATCAACCGTTGGGGAATTTCTGTAACAAAGGATATGTTTATTCTCATTCTTTTTGCCGTATTAATGCTTATTTCCTCCATTAAGATGATTCAGAAAAAGGAAAGACCAAGGCTTAGAAGAGATAACGAAGTAAATTACACCCTTCTTGCATCACAAGGGCTTTTAGTTGGTATTATTACCGGTTTTATAGGTGCAGGTGGCGGTTTTCTAATTGTTCCGGCTTTGGTCATGTTACTGGGAGTTTCTATGAAGGAAGCGGTGGCAACGTCACTTTTCATTATTGCCATTAATTCACTGATAGGTTTTGCATCATCTTTGGATAAAGTCACTGTCAACTGGCCTTTCCTGCTTACGTTTTCTGCATTATCGATTTTGGGAATCATCATTGGCGTGGCTCTTTCTAAAAAAATTGAAGGGAGAAAACTAAAGCCTATGTTTGGCTGGTTTGTCCTTATAATGGGGATTTACATTATTATAAACGAATTATTTTTAAACTAAATCTTATGAAAAATTTCAAATATTTTACAATTGCTTTATTGACTTTTGGGCTGACATTTACCGCATGTAAAAAAGCTGAAAATCAGACTGTTGAAACCGAACAAACCGAAGAAACCGGCTTGGAACAGGATGCTAAAATCCTGCAGAATGAAGCAGGAGATCAACTGAAAGTGGTTTACTACGCCGAAGGTGACAAAGCAGCAGTAAAACTTACGAAAAACAGTGAACCTGAACAGACGTTGGTTGCAAAAGTGGTAAGCTCCCGTGGAAATCCTGTTTTTGCCAATGATAATATGATGTGGGAAATGGATGAAGGTGGTCTCAGCGGAACACTTACTGATAAAGCAGGAAAAGAAGAAAAATTCCGCGAGCCTGAAACTGAGGAATAACACTCACATAGACCTCATCTATCGGATGTGTGATTAAAGTTACACACACAGCCACAAAAATCTCGGAAATTTGCCATAACAAAATATTAGATTATGGCTCAAGCACATTTATACCAAGTAAACGTTCAATACGACGAAGAAAGAAAAGGGACTCTAAGTTCAGAAGTCCTAAATCATACTATTGAAATCGCTACACCTCCGGAATTTCCGAAAGGAATGCCCGGCATTTGGTCTCCGGAACATTACTTTTTGGCAGCAGTAAACGGATGTCTTATGACAACTTTTCTTAACATTGCTGAGAATTTTAAACTGAATTTTAAAGATTTTAAATCCGATTCTGAAGGAAAACTGGAAGTAGTTGACGGAAAATATATGATGAGTGAGGTTTTGCTAAAACCTGTAATCACCATCGGCAGCGAAGAAGATCGCGCACTTGCGGAAAAAGTAATCCTAAAATCCGAGAAGGCCTGTTTGATTTCTAATTCAGTAAAATCGACAATATCAATGGATTTTGAGATTATTGTGGCATAATTTTAATGAAATAATGGTAAATTTAAGAACTTAAAAAGTTTACATTATGAAAATCGAACAAATATACACCGGATGTCTTGCGCAGGGCGCATATTATATCGTATCTGAGGGCGAAGCAGCAATTATCGACCCTTTGAGAGAAGTGCAGCCTTATATTGAAAGGCTTGAGAAAGATGGTGTGACTTTGAAATATATCTTCGAAACTCATTTCCACGCAGATTTTGTATCAGGACATCTTGACCTGAGCAGAAAAACCGGAGCACCAATTGTTTACGGACCAACCGCAAATCCTGAGTTTGAATCGATTATTGCTGAAGACAATCAGATTTTTGAAATCGGTAAGGTAAAGATTAAAGTACTTCACACTCCAGGGCATACGATGGAAAGTTCTACTTTTCTGCTGATTGATGAGAATGGACAAGAAACGGCTATTTTCTCCGGAGACACCCTGTTTTTGGGTGATGTCGGCCGTCCTGATCTTGCTCAGAAAGCAGCAAACATGACGCAGGAACAATTGGCAGGATTGCTTTATGACAGTCTTTACACCAAAATTCTTCCACTTTCGGATGACATTACGGTTTATCCGGCTCACGGCGCTGGTTCTGCATGTGGAAAAAATATGCAGAAAGAAACAGTTGATTTGCTTGGAAACCAAAAGAAAACCAATTACGCATTAAACCAACCGAACAAAGAAGCGTTTATTGACGCAGTTTTAGACGGACTTTCTGCACCTCCAAAATATTTCGGAATGAACGTAGCCATGAATAAAGGCGGCTACGAAAGCTTCGACAATGTAATGAATAAAGGATTGAATCCACTTTCACCGGAAGAATTTGAAACGGCAGCTGAAGAAACTGGAGCATTAATTCTTGATACGAGAGCTGCGGCAGATTTCCATAAAGGTTTTGTTCCAAACTCTGTAAATATAGGTCTTAAAGGCGATTTTGCACCTTGGGTTGGAGCAATGATCGTGGACGTTCAGCAGCCTTTACTTTTGGTAACAGAAGAAGGAAGCGAAGAAGAAGCGATTACAAGACTTTCGAGAGTTGGGTTTGATAATGTTTTAGGGTATCTGAAAGGCGGTTTTGAAACCTGGAAAAATTCCGGAAAAGAAACTGATGAAGTGAACAGAATTACTTCGGCAGAATTTGCTGAAAGATTTAATGAAAATGAAAAAGTTGTTGACGTTAGAAAACCAACAGAATACGCCGCAGAACATGTGAACGATGCGTACAGCAAACCTCTGGATTCTATTTCTGACTGGATTGGGAATGTAAACGATGATGAGCATTTCTTCCTTCACTGCGCCGGTGGTTACCGAAGTATGATTGCGGCAAGCATCCTGAACTCAAGAGGAATTAGAAATTTCACTGAAGTAGAAGGCGGTTTTAACGGCATAAAAGCAACCGGAAAAGTACCAACTTCTGACTTTGTTTGCCAAAGCAAAACTTTAAAATAATTTGAAACTAAACTTTCTCCATATAGTCAGTATCGTTTTCTTGCTGCTGCTTGCATCCTGCAAAACAGCCGACACAGGCAGCAGCAGAGACGGTATTACAATTCCGTTTCCGCTGAAAGAAGCTACATTAGTGGATTTGCGTTTGCAAGAGGACTTTAATAAAAGCCCGGTTAAAAACGCAGTGAACATTCCTTTAGCTGAAATTGAAAATAATCTTGATTTTTTCAGAAAACAGAATAAAACAGTGCTGTTCTGTAATACGGGAAGACAATCGGGAGAGGCTTATGATAAACTCAGGAAAAATGGCATTAAGAATGTTTATAATGCCAAAACCTGGAAAAATGTTTTAGCAATGCAGAATAATATATATAACAACCTTGTTTTCAGTAAAGAAAAACCTTCAACCTACACGATAAAGAAAACTGAAAAGTCTCTGATACTGGCGGTAGGTTTGGCTGAAGAAACGGTGTTGAAAAAGCATTTCACTCCTGCTCCAACAACGCTTACAGTTCTGAAAGGGAAAATCCTTTTTACCATCAACAATGAAGACTACACCTTCGTAGAAGGTGATGTTTACGAGATTCCTGTTAATGTAGAGCATGAAGTAACCGGAAAAGGAAAAGAAAATGTGTTTACCCTTACCAAAGAATTATAATTAATGACGGAATTTTTAACAAAATATAAACTCAGTATTGTTGGAGTACTTGTTGGTGGAATTTTAGGTTACGCTTACTATTACTTCATCGGTTGCAATACCGGGAGTTGTGCCATTACTTCGAAGCCAATCAATTCTTCGGTTTACGGAATGGTGATGGGATACCTGATGTTTTCGGTATTTGAAAAAAATAAAATAGAAAAAAATAATAGAGATGTTTGATTTCATTAAAAAACTATTCGGCGGAAAATCCGTTGATTATAAAGAACTCGTGAAAAACGGAGCGCAAATTGTAGATGTAAGAACTCCTGCGGAATACAAAGGCGGACACATCAGAAATGCAAAAAATATCCCTTTGCAAAACCTTCAGAGAGAAATGAAAAAACTGGATATGAAAAAACCGGTAATCACGTGTTGCGCAAGTGGAATGAGAAGTTCCTCTGCGAGAAGCATCCTGAAGCAACAGGGGTTTGAAGTATATAATGGCGGCGGATGGAATTCGCTGCAAAACAAATTGAAATAATGCAGAATATTTTAAAAAACTGGGATATCAGAAGAATTTTCTACCTGTTGGGAGGATTATTCTTCATCTTCACAGCCATAAAAGACCAAATGTGGTGGATTGCTATTTTCGGAATCTACTTCATGTCGATGGCAATTTTCCGTTTTGGTTGTGCTGCCGGAAATTGTGAAGTACCCTTTGATCAGAAACCAAAAGAACAACAGTAAAATTTAATTATTTAATAAATGTCACAGAAATTTCAGGAACTTATAAACTCCGAAAGACCGGTGCTGATTGATTTTTTTGCAACATGGTGCGGACCTTGTAAAATACAGTCTTCGGTTCTTACGGACGTAAAAGAAAAAGTTGGCGAAGATGCACGTATTGTAAAAATCGATGTGGATCAATATCCGTCAATCGCTGCGCAATACAATGTTCGCGGTGTGCCAACTCTTGCGATTTTCAAAAAAGGAGAGCTTCTTTGGAAAGCGAGCGGTGTGCACGATGTAAATACGCTTACGAATCTTATCAATCAATATAAATAGTTTTATTTATAAAAACTAAATTTTTAGTTTATAATAACAATAAGCCCGGCAAAATGCCGGGCTTTTCCTGTAATCAATATATGAAATACTAATTTGAAGTAATGACTACTAACCCTCTTACTTCATTTTCTTTATAGCCGAAAGCCTTATCATCAGGATATTTCTCCGATATTAAAGACGCTACTTCCGGTTTGAGATTATTGGTTTTATCCCCGTGACACTGCAGGCACATCGCATTGGTAACTAATGGCGCATAATAATGCGTATCTGTTTTTTGTGGTTTCAGCTGTTCTCCTGCCAATAATTGCTGTTTATATTGTTCAATCAATTTCAGTTCTTCTTCGTTTGGCGCATTATCTGGATTTCTGTTTTTATCCGAAACGCGGTAAACTTTCAATCCGTGTTTGTCGGCAACCGACTGTGTTAAAGGGATTGCATTTACGTGGCAGAAATCGATGGCTTTTGCTGCGCCACTGTCTTCAATCTGTTTCGTCAACTGTTTTACCAACGTCATTTTGGTTTCTTCAGCAATAGCTTTTAAAGAATCTTCCGCTAAAGTCAATTTTACAGATTCCTCAGAAGTTTCTGCTACAGTCTCATTCTTTTTTGTACAACTGAAAATCAGCGCAGATAAAGAAATGGTCAAAAGAAATTTTTTCATAATTAATATTTTTTCAAATATATACTTAATAAACCGGGCGGTTCGTAACATTAGTTACATTAAAGGATTTCAAAATGATCTCGGTCATCCAGAAAATGAAAATGATTTCTAAAGTCCTGCACTTTTTCAATTTCAATATCAGCGGTTATCAGATTTCCTGATTTCTCAGAAATTTCAGTTCCGTCAGCGAAAAAACAATGTGAACTTTCAGGATAATAGAGGTTATTACCATCTGTTCCAATTCTGTTCAGCCCAAAAACGTAAGAAAGATTTTCGATGGCACGTGCTTTCAGCAAGTGTTCCCAAGCACCGACACGTTTTTCGGGCCAGCTTGCCACATAAAGAATCAGGTCGTAATCGTCATTATTCCTTGCGAAAACCGGAAATCGTAGATCATAGCAAACCTGAAGCAATATTCGCACTCCTTTATATTCAATCACCACGCGTTCTTTTCCAGGAGTATAAATTTTATCTTCACCAGAGTACGAAAACAAATGTCTTTTATCGTATTGATGATGAGTTCCGTTGGGTTCCACGAAATACATTCTGTTATAAAAATGCTCTCCGTCTTTCACCGAAGCACTACCACAAACGGCGGCATTCTTGCTTTTTGCAAAATTTTTCATCCAGTTCAGGCTTTCATTTTCGCGGTCAGCAATTTCTTCCGGCCCCATACAGAATCCTGTTGGAAACATTTCGGGAAGGAGAAAAACATCACTTTCAACTCCCTGAAACTCACGCTCTATCTCCGAATAATTTTTTAATTTATCTTTCCAGTTTATATCAAAATTTAAACCTGTAATTTTTAAACGATTCATATCTAATCCCTGATTTGGGCTTTTAAATTTAACTTTTTCTTATTTTTAAAATCAAACAAAAATATAGTTTGGTCTTATTTTTGCAACTCACTTTTCAGAACTATAAAATTAAAAAAATAAAATTATGAAAAAGCTAGTATTAGTATTCTCGATGCTCTTCTTAGGAGGAATGGTTTCAGCACAGGCTTGGAACGGACAAGGTGACCAAAAACTTCAGGTTGGTTTCAACGGTTGGGGTTATGGTAACGGTATTACTGCAACTTACGACTATGGTTTAGGAAACATCGTTTCCCTTGGTGCGGGTGCAAACTTCTACTTCAGCGGTTACAAAGATGACAACGAAGACAACAATGTATTCGTATTCGGTAGACTTGGATTCCACCTACAGGAACCTCTTAACCTTCCTGAGCAGTGGGATATTTACCCAGGTGTAAACCTTGGTCTTCTTGGTAAAGATTTCGGTATTGGAGCTCACCTTGGTGTAAGATATTTCTTCAACAACAACGTTGGTATCTACGGAGAGTTTGGTAACAACGGTAGTTTAGGTGTATCTTTCAATTTCTAAGATAGCTAAACCCTACAAAATAAGAGGTTCTCATACAAATGAGAACCTTTTTTATTTGGCATACTATTAGTGAATCATTACTTTTGCAAATTATAAAAATTATTAATGGAATTAGCATTACAGATATTTGCCTTCATCCTAAGTATTTCAATATTAGTGTTCCTGCATGAGTTGGGACATTTTATTCCGGCTAAGATTTTCGGAACCAGAGCAGAAAAATTCTTTCTGTTTTTCGATCCTTGGTTTTCATTGTTTTCAATGAAGAAAGTGAATGGGGAATGGCGCTACAAATTTTTATCAAAAAACCTTCCCGATACGGAAATCGTAGAAGTAAACGGCGAGCAAAAGGAAGTTCCTGTAAATATTGATAATCTTCCGGAAGACGACTGGAGAAAACATCCTGAAAACACCAAATGGGGAATCGGATGGCTGCCAATGGGCGGTTATGTAAAAATTGCCGGAATGGTGGACGAAAGTATGGATACCGAACAGCTGAAAAAACCTGCACAACCTTGGGAATTCCGAAGTAAACCGGCTTGGCAACGACTGATTATTATGCTGGGTGGTGTAACCGTAAACTTCTTTTTAGCTTGGTTTATCTATTCCATGCTGAGTTTTTCTAAAGGAGAAACTTATACTGACCTTAGAAAATTTGAAGGTGGACTTGCCGCATCTCCTGCTGCTGTAAAAATGGGATTCAAGAATGGTGATAAAATCATTAAAATTGACGGAAAAGAAAATAACAGGTTGGAAACCGCATCTGTTAACCTGCTTTTCAGTGATAATGTGACAGTTCTGAGAGACGGCAAGGAAATTACATTCCCGGTAAATGAAGACGGTGTTGCAGATGTGATCAAGCAAAGAGAGGCAAAACTTTATCTTACGCCGAGATTCCCAATGGTAGTGGATTCTCTTACTTCAGATGCTTCAAAGAAATCCGGACTTTTAGTTGGTGATAAAGTAATTGCGGTAAACAGCCAAAACGCATCTTATTTTGACGAAATCAGCCCATTATTTGACCAAAACAAAGGTAAAACCGTAAAACTGACGGTGGAGCGTAACGGCGCTGTTCAAACTCTGGAAAATGTTTCTGTAGACAAAGACGGTAAGATAGGCATCAGCATGAACAACCTTCCGGTTTTGGAAAAATTGGCAACAACGGAAGAATATTCTTTCTTACAATCTATTCCGCGTGGACTTGAGAGAACGATTGAAGCATTAACCATGCAGATTAAGCAGTTTAAGATTCTTTTCAGTTCAAAAGTTCAGGGGTATAAAAGTGTTGGCGGACCGATTGCGATTGTAAAAATGATGCCGGTACAGAAAGATGCGGATGGTGGTTCTTCTATCAACTGGACTGCATTATGGGGCTTTACAGCAATGTTCTCAGTTTGGTTGGCATTCCTAAACCTCATCCCGATTCCCGGACTTGACGGCGGGCACGTAATGTTTACTCTTTGGGAAATCGTTACCGGCAAACCTGTTCCGCAAAAAGTTCTGGAAAACGCTCAGATGATTGGAGTTATATTCCTTCTTGGGCTGATGGTACTGATCTTCGGAAACGATATCTACAAAATCATAACAGGAAAACTGTAGATTTTTTTAAAAATATTTGTGCAATTTATAAAAACATATTATATTTGCACACGCTTAAAAGGAAAAGCGATTTCCTACTTAGCTAAGTCTGTTAGAGTCCCGTACTTACGGGATTAATCAGAGGAAAGCAAGGAAAGTAACATTCCTCTTTAGCTCAGTTGGTTAGAGCATCTGACTGTTAATCAGAGGGTCCTTGGTTCGAGCCCAAGAAGAGGAGCAAAGCACTTACAGAAATGTAGGTGCTTTTTGTTTTTGTATATTCACAAGATGTATTATGTTTATATACTATATTCTGAATCTGCTGACAAGTATTATGTTGGATACACTTCTGATATAAATTTGAGACTGAAACAGCATAACGAGCAAATGAATTTCAATACTTTCACTACGAAATACAGACCGTGGAAAATTGCTGC
>CAZPQV010000050.1:0-16631 GCA_964588705.1 uncultured Chryseobacterium sp. | reverse complement strand
GCCGCCAGTTTTTATTTTGGAATCCTTCATTCAACCCGAATGAAGGATTTTTTTTGTTGTATATATTAATGAAAGAAAGCCTCTCTATTTTTAATTGAGGTTAGCTTACATTAATCTCTTTAAACAAAATGACTTGCCTTAGTCATTTATTTTTTTGACTAACAATATCTTCTTAAAGGAAAATTAAATATTAGAAGCGTGTTAGAATTCCCCAATGGATCTTAGTATTTCTAAAATTAAAGGATTCACCTGATTGATTACCGTTTGCTACTTGAAAACTCATTAAACCAATCGGTAGAAAGAAATTGAATCCGGTTCCGAAACTGAAAAACTTAGGAGAGACGGAAAGTGTTTTATTTTCAACCGTAGCATACTGCGCAAATACATCAAAAAATGCCTGATTACCGATTAAATATCTGTACTCAAGGTTAGCAAAGGCGTATAAATTGCCAAGGATTGAGTTCTCATTAAATCCACGCAAAGAATTCCAGCCGCCAAATCTTAGTATTTCGTTTTCTGAAAGTATATTTTCACTAATTAATGATGCAGATTCTGCTTTTATGTTCAGCCAATGGTTGCCTGTTAAATGAAAGTTTTTTTCTCCAAAAAGAAAGTATCTGTATTGTTTCGATGAGCCTGCAATATCGTTGTATTCCGTATTAAGAAGATCTGCTTCTAACAGAATTTTAGTATTATGCATAAACAATTCAACATCGGTTGGACGTGTAAATTCGTACCAAATTCCCAATCCTTTTCTATTAAATTCCCGGGCATTAGTGTATAAATCATCCAAAACTGAAGACACTTCAAAATTACCACGGATACCAACTTTTTGTTTTGAAGAAATATGATAATAAATTCCCGGTAAAACTTTTACATTGGCATAAGTCGAATCCTGCCGATAAATATTCATATTCGTGTTGAAACCAATATTTGATTTGAATAAATAAGGAATATCTGTCTGTAGATTGAAAGTTTGTCCGCGATCAGGATTTCTCTGCCAATATAAGCTTGCAGACTCAAAACCATTAAACATATTCCGTAGATTAATATTCACCGTTCCGTTTAACGTAAATTTTTCAGTGCGGTCATTCCCAAAACCTAATACTCCGTCGAAAGTATTGGCTTTTCTTTTTTGCGTAAACAAATAAATCTGCGTGGAATCTTTTGTGAATAATGTCTGTGGTGGTTTTTCGAGAATGATAAATGGGTGATTCTGAAGTTGATTATTTATCGCTACCAAGTTCTTTTCATCGTAAGATCTGCCTCCAAATTCCTTTTCAAGATTTTTAATAAAACGTTTTGGAACTTTATCATATCCTCTGAAAACAAAACCATCAATCGTTCTTTTATCTGATGGAATTACCGAGAGTTTTATAACAGGGTTTCCTTTATCCATTCCCATAAATTCACTTTTCACGCGGTTAAAAGAAAATCCTTTTTTAGTATAAAAAGTGTTGATGCCCTGTTTTAGAGAATCTATATTTTTGCTGAAGAAACGTTTTTCAACTTTCAGATCTGAACTGATTTCGGAACTGACTTCAACAATTCCCTCATTATAATTTTTTCCTTTGTCAAAGTAAATTTCTGTGTTGTTACCAACCTTTTTTACCTCTTTTAAGTCAGTGAAATAATAATTATTCTGCGTCAGAGAGTCGAGAAATTTTACAGCAGATAAAGAATCTTTTTTAATGAACCTTTGTTGAGTCTGCACATCAATTAAAATATATTCCTTCTGTTGTGCACTGTAGAGAATGCAGAAAAAAGTAAAGAATATTTTAAGCAGGCATTTCAAAAGGTTTCATTTAGGATATATTAAAAACAGTCATTAAACCATTTTATTATACTTTTTCATCAGGTTTTCGTAGAAATTCTGTGGTAGTAACCATTTCAGAGGAACGCCGATTTTCTGTCCAAATTTTCCGAAATAATAATGTGCTTTCCACTTGTTTTTACTGAGAAGAGTATCGATATATGCAGCGACGTCAATTGGTTCGGTTCCGGCATCGACGTGAGAATTCATCAACGAATAAACTTTATTAAAGACGTTTTTATATGGTTCAGAAACTTCACTTTTCACACGACTGTTGGCGATATTGGTTTTTATATCACCTAAATGAAGCGAACAAACTTCAATATTCCAAGGGTAAACTTCGTACCTGATTGCTTCGGTAACTTTATCTAAAGCAGATTTTGATGCCGAATAAAAGCCGCGGAACGGCAATCCCATTTCAGAACCAATACTCGAAACATTGATGATCTTTCCAGATTTCTGGTCTCTCATTTTCGGTAGAACTGCAGACATCATCTGTACGGAGCCTACCAGATTGAGATTGAAAAGTTTTAAGATTTCCTCTTTCGTCGAATCTTCCACTGGTCCCACCATTCCCATTCCTGCGTTGTTGATCAGAACGTCAATTCTGTTTTCTGCTTTTAATATTTCCGAAATAGCATTCTCAACCTGGGACAGGTCTGTAATGTCTGTTGGAATTGTTTTGAAATGCGGGTTTTCAACATTTTTCCTGCTCAAACCGTAAACTTTATTTCCTTTTTTGCCAAAATACTCCGCAAGTGCAAAGCCGATTCCTGCAGAAGTTCCTGTTATGATGATTACTTTACTCAAAGTGCTTTGTTTTTTCTGTTACTGTTGAAAAATCTTCCCAAAATTTTGGATATGACTTTTCTACAACCTCTTCATTTTCAATTGTTAACTCTTTAATTAGGGCAAAAGGTGCAAAACTCATCGCCATTCTATGATCGTTGTACGTATTTATCGATATGTTTTTATCCGGTTCTGTAAAACGAATCGATTTAATAGAATCGTCCGTAATTTCTGTTTCGCAACCTATTTTTTTAAGTTCATTTTTTAATGCCGTTAATCGGTCAGTTTCCTTCACTTTCAATGTTGCCAATCCTGTGATATGAAAGGGGATTTCGAGTGCGGTTGCTGTTACACAAACTGTTTGCGCGATATCCGGACAGTCATTCATATTAATTTCGATGAAGTCGGGAATCAGTTGTGGTTCCGGAAATAAACTGATTAAATGTTCCTGCATATCAGTAACGGTATTGATCCCGAACCACTTCCAGTAAATTTCTTGTAAAGCAGAGTCTCCCTGAATTGAACGGCTTTCAAAACTTTTTAAATTGATATTTCCTCTTCCAATAGCGGCCAACGAATAAAAATAGGATGCCGAAGACCAGTCGCTTTCTACTTCAACATAAACGATATTGGAAAGTTTTGGATCCAAATGAAATGGTTTTATCGAAATTTTGTTGTCGTGAAGTGATGCTTCGATTCCAATTTTACGAAAAATCTTGAAGGTCATCTCAATATATGGTCGGGAAGTTATTTCACCTTCAAGTTCGATGTTCAGACCGTTTGGAAGTTTTGCACCAATCAGCATCAAAGAAGTAACGTATTGGCTCGACACGTTTGCGGAAATCTTTACGTTACTTTTTTGGATAGGTTTTCCTTTTATTTTTAAAGGAGGGAAACCTTCGTTTTCAAGATATTCTATTTCTGCTCCCAAGTCACGAAGTGCTTCAACCAAATGTTTTATCGGCCGCTGCTTCATCCTTTCGGAACCGGTAATTGTAACTTCTTTTCCGGGTTGAATCGCAAAATATGATGTAAGAAATCGCATCGCTGTTCCTGCGTGGTGAACGTCGATAATTTCAGAGTCGCTTTGGAGAGCTTTTATAAGCAAATCCGTATCCTGTGAATCCGAAATATTATCAATCCTGATATTTTGAAAAAGCGAATGCAAAATCAGTAAACGGTTCGAGATACTCTTCGAACCGCAGATTTGTATGGTCTTATTTTGAACTAATTTTACTTTTTCGAGAAGCATAATTTATTTCAGCTTTTCATTATTTTGATGTCTTTCTTTATCACGGTCGGTTTTTATCTTCATCTTTTTGTCGAAAGCGGTTTGCAAATCTGTTCCGGTTTGATTTGCCAAACATAAAGTTACGAATAAAACATCAGCCAGTTCCTCACCTAAATCTTTCGTTTTATCGATTTCTTTTTCACTTTGCTCGCCGTATCTTCGGGCAATAATTCTTCCGACTTCGCCAACTTCTTCGGATAAAATTGCCATATTGGTCAATTCGTTGAAGTAGCGAACACCAACTGTTTTTATCCATTCGTCAACCTGATTCTGAAGATTTGTAATTTCCATTTTATATTATTGATAAGCTCCTATTGTAGGGTTTGAAGTTCTTGAAACTTTCACAATATCTTGAGGCACCATTTGTGCCGTCGCCAGCTTTGCTTTTCCTCTTGCCGGAGAATCCTGGGCAACTCTCAGGTTGGTTTTTTCCAAATAATAATTCAGGAATTTCGGATCTTCATTTTTGATTGAATTGACAATCATTGTATTTCCGTCGAAATTATATCCGGCGTTATTTCCGTATTTCACCAATGAATTTTCAATCAGATAGTTGAATGGTTGTCCGGAAGTTGGTTTAAAAACAATTCCGTTATCACGGTTTACGTAAAGAATAGAATTTTTAATATTAAGATTCAAAGCAGCATTTTCTACAGATCCGGAATTGCTCCATTCATTGGTTGCGTAAAGTGCCAGTCCCGGAAGTGAAGTGTTTGTAGTCCAGTAATTGGCCAAAGTGCAGTGCGTTAAATCGACAGTTCCGCCTTTGAAAATACCAAGATTTGCTTCGCCCGAATTATACATCACCATATTTTTGGCATTTATGGTTGAATTTACTGCTAAAATTCCAAAATTCTGAAACGTATGAATGAAAGAATTGCTGATGTTGGCTGCACTTTTTTGCATTTCAAGACCGACGGTTCCACCAAAAATTCGTGCATAATTGATGTTGGCTAAAGAACCTTCCTCCATTTTTATTCCGTTCCAGTTTGCTGGAAGTGTGTCGTATCTTGCATCATTACGGTCGCCGCGGAACACAACTTCATCACCTAAATCACCATTGATGTTGAGAATAGAATTTTTTGAAACTGTCAAACCACTGTTTTTTGTGAAGTAAACTTTTGTTCCTTTTTGGATGTTGAGTGTTTTTCCTTCAGCTAAAGTCAGTTCACCGTAAATTATTTTTGCTTTGTCACTCGTCCAGGTTACATTTTGATTGATGACATTCGGATTGGTAGACGTCTGAATGTAAAATTCGGCATCCTGAACCACCGAAAGCAGTGTCACGTGCTGATTGGTGCTGAAATTTATTCGGTCTTCATAAATCGCTTCCTTAGCGTTGGCAATTGGAGCAATTTCAACAAAAATAAACACACTGTCCTTTTTGCGAAGTGGAATATTAGTAAAATCCGTTCCTGATTTTCCATCAAGATTCAAGCGGTAAAGGGAAGCTTCGCCTTTTTCAAGCGTAATTCTCGGAATGCGGATATCCTTATCTTCAAGATTGTATACTTTCACAGCATAAGTTTCGGAGCGAACCTGATTGTAAACCGTATCCAAAACCAATGTATCCTGCGAAAACGCTAATGCTTTCGTTGGTGCTTCAAATGAGATTTCATCGCGGTTGCACGAAGTTAGAAGGAGAAAAATGCAGAATATGATTCCGGGAAGAAATTTCAGTTTCATCAATTATTGAATATCTTTCAAATTTAACCAAAAAAATGAATAATTATTATTGAAATAATTATCAGTAAACAATTTGTGGATTTAAAAATAATTCTTACTTTTGCAGTCTAAAATTTAGCAGAGGAATATCCATTACTATTTCTGAAGCAAAACTTTAATTTTTTAAATTTTTATTATGAAAAAAGGAATTCACCCGGAAAATTATAGACTTGTTGTTTTCAAAGATATGAGTAACGACGAGATGTTTCTTTGCAAATCTACTGCAGAAACTAAAGACACAATCGAATACGAAGGAGAAACTTATCCGTTGGTAAAAATGGAAATCTCTTCAACTTCTCACCCTTTCTACACAGGCAAAGTGAAGCTTGTAGATACTGCTGGTAGAGTAGATAAGTTCATGAACAAGTACAAAAAATTCGCAAAATAATTTTGCAGAATTAGTGATAAATTAAAGTCTTTCCAATTTGGGAAGACTTTTTTTATTGTATTTTTGTTTGTCTTAACCTAGAGAACACAAATAATCAATATCGTGTAATCTTTATCTCAACCGTAACCTCAACCTCAACCTAAGAAATATGCAACTCGTTTTTTCAGACGCACAATATTGGGAAGATTTTCTTCCGCTAACTTTCACAAGACCAACTGCAGAAATGCGTTGCGGAATACTGACTTTCGCGGAACGTTGGCAAAAACTTCTTAATTCGGATGATGTTTCTTATATCACAGAAGATTTTCTTCAGGAGAAATTCAAAAAGCCGGAAGGAAAAGAAAGCCTTTTCATTGTTCCGAATTTTATTCCAACAGAATCAGTTTTAGAAAAGATCAAAAATCTTCAGCAGGGAGAAGCGTTGGTTTATGAAAACGAACTTTTGGCTGCGAAAGTGAATATGGAAAACTTCAGCCTGAGCCAGATTGAAAAAATGACGGACATCACTGAAGAACTGTTGTTTTTCAAAAAGCCTACAGATTTATTTTCTTTCAATGATAAAGCAATCAATTACGATTTCGAACTGTTAACGAAAGGAAAAACGTCCCAACCTTTATCCGAAACCAACGGATTTTTAGGTAATAAAGAAGATTTATTTATTGAAGAAGGCGCACAAATTGAGTTCTCAACTATCAATACCAAAACCGGTAAAATCTATATCGGAAAAAATGCAGAAGTGATGGAAGGCTGTAATCTTCGCGGTCCGATTGCATTGTGTGAAGATTCTAAATTTAATCTTGGAGCAAAAATTTATGGTGCTACAACGATTGGTCCGCACTCCAAAGTTGGTGGCGAAGTGAATAATATCGTAATTTTTGGTTATTCTAATAAAGGACACGATGGATTTGTTGGAAATTCAGTGATTGGAGAATGGTGTAATCTCGGTGCAGATACCAATTCATCGAACCTGAAAAATAATTATGCCGAAGTAAAACTTTGGAATTACAGAACGAAAAGCTTTGCTAAAACCGGACTTCAGTTCGCGGGATTAATTATGGGCGATCATTCCAAAACCGCAATTAATACGCAGCTGAATACAGGAACTGTGGTTGGTGTTGCGGCCAATATTTTCAAAAGTGGCTTCCCACCGAATCTGATTGAAAGTTTTTCTTGGGGTGGAATGAAAGGTGATGAAAAATTCAATCTTGTAAAAGCGTATGAAGTTGCAGAAAAAGCAATGGCCAGAAGAAAAGTTCCACTAACGGAAGCCGATAAAAGTATTCTGAAATATGTTTTTGAAAATTATTAATTTTAATTAAGTTAAAGATAATCAGTCCGTTAAAGAAATTTGGCGGATTTTTTTATTAATGATGTAATATTTTGCCGAACTTATCTGTCTTATTATCAGAAACTAAACTATGACTCACGAAACATTCAGGGATACGGTATTTATTCTCAAGGACGAGATGTATCGTTTTGCGAAAAGGTTTGTGATGAGTAGCGACGAGGCAGAAGATGTAGTGCAGGATCTGATGTTGAAGTTTTGGCAAATGAAGGAGAAGCTTTCAGAATATGGAAATCTGAAATCGTATGCGATGAAATGCGTAAAAAACGAATGCCTGAACCGATTGAAACACGAAGATGTAAAAATGGGTTTTGCTGCTCTTCAACTGCATCGGAGTGAGTTGTATCAACCGGAGGTGAATAATCTGAAAGATGAAATCATAAAATTCATCAACAGTCTTCCGGAAAAGCAAAAAATGGTGATTCACCTGAAAGATGTAGAAGATTATGCCGTGAATGAAATATCGGAAATGCTTGAGATGGAAGAGAACGCTGTAAGAGTTAATCTAATGCGTGCCAGACAAAAAATTAAAGAACAAATCACACAACTGATGAGCTATGAAAAGCGACAGATTACAGGATAAATACGATGAAATCTTCCAGGAAATAAAGGAAGAAAAAATGAATTGGGATTTTGACAGCTTCCTGGAACAGACCGGAAAAGAAAGCAAAGAAAAGGGGAAATCTATCCCATTTTCAAGTTATAAGCCATCATCCGGAATGCCAAAGTTCTTTTGGATGGCAGCAAGTGTTGCTCTAATCGCAGGAATGATTTTCTTTACTCAGTTTAATAATAATGATGAGAATTTAAATAAAGAGGATAATAATACTGCTCAGAAACAAACATTAAACTCGCCTCCTGAAATCGTTGATAATCAGACGGTAAAGTCTAAGAGTAAAATAATAAAAAACGAACAATCTGAAACTATTGCAAGATTCTCAACAGAGAAAGAAGTGATTGAACAAATACTTCCGAAAAGAGGAAGAATAAAAAAAGACAGAAGAGTTCTTTATGCCGAAAATCAGAATCCGGAAGCAATAAAACCGGAAGAACCGTCAGAATATAATCCGAATTATGTGATTATAAACGGAAAGAAAATTTACAACGAAGCAGAAGCTGTGGAAATTACCAAAATGGCAATTCACATGTTCGCCAACAACTTAAATTCAACTATCCAGGAAGCGCAACCTATAGAAAACCTAACCATTGATTTTTAAAACAAACAAAATGAAAAAGTATATTTTATCCCTTTTTATGCTGGCATTCATTCCAACTGTAATGTTTGCACAAACCGACAAATTAAACCAGCTTTTCGACCGTTATCAGGAAGCTGAAGGTGTAACTTCCATCAAAATTGCAAAACCAATGTTCAGTATGCTGAATAAACTGGATATTGGCGATGACGAATTAGACCAGATAAAACCTTTATTATCCAAAATTAACGGACTGAAAATTCTGATTGTTGAGAAACCAACCATCGAAAAGAAAGACAGCACCGAGGTTAAAAAATTAACGTTAGGATATGATAATCTTCAAAAAGAAATCGGTAAAGCAGTGAGTAATCTTAAGTATGATGAACTGATGACGGTGAATTCCAAAGGAAATAAAATCAAATTTTTGGCTTCAGATACTACGAAAGATATTCTCGATAATCTGCTGCTTTCAATCAATGCTGAAGGAAATACAGTTCTGATGATGCTCGACGGGAAAATCTCTATGGATGATGTTTCAAAACTCATCAACGAATCTGAGAAGAAATAAAAACGATGAAAACAATTATTAAACTTGGAGTTTTCGCACTGCTGTTTTCGGTATTTCAGTCGTGCATTGTATCAAAAAATCCAAACATGGCGTTTTTCGACAACCCTCATTACGATTACAGTGATGCGCAGTTTATGAGCGTGAACGTTCCCATGTGGATTGCAAAACCATTCATAAAAAATGCTTTGAAAAAAGAAGAAGACGGTGAAGCAATTTTGGATTTAATCCGAAAAATAAGTGATGTAAAAGTGATGACGGTGCAAAACGGAAGTCCACAAATGCTGAATGATTTTTCAAAATATCTTACCAATAACCGTTTCGAAGAATGGATGACGATTAAGAAAGATAAAGAAATTATCAATTTTCAGGCAAAGCAAAAGGGAGACGTCATCAGAAAACTTTTGATTACCGTAAACTCCGGAAATGAACTGGTATATGTGGATGTCAGCGGAAAGTTTACACCGGATGACATTTCGAAAATGGTTAATTATACGGAGAAGAATGATGTAAAAAAGAAAATCTCCAAACCTTAATTTTTCAGTTTATAATCGGCCACTCATATTGAGTGGTTTTTGTTTTTTTAAGAATAATCAGGATTAAATTTTTGTTAACCTAAAACAGAAATTTTCATTTTTAATAAAAATACATTAATTTTGCGCAGAAAGTAAAGATGTCTATACATAACAAAATCGTTGAGACAGCCATCACTTTCGATGACGTTCTTCTCATCCCTTCTTATTCAGAAGTTTTACCGAATCAGGTATCGTTAAAATCAAGACTTTCCGATAAAATTACGCTCAATACTCCAATTGTTTCTGCTGCTATGGATACTGTTACAGAAGCAGAAATGGCAATCGCTTTGGCACGTGTTGGCGGACTTGGTTTTATCCATAAAAACATGCCGATTACGGAACAGGCAGCACAGGTAAACCGTGTAAAACGTTCAGAAAACGGAATGATTGCCGATCCTGTAACGCTTTCCAAAGATCACACCTTAGGAGAAGCAAAGGAACTGATGGCAAGATTCAAAATTTCAGGACTTCCTGTTGTTGATTTCGAAAATAAACTTATCGGAATTATCACCAACCGTGATGTAAAATATCAGGAAGACGACAGCGTAAAAGTAGAAGAACTGATGACCAAAGAAAACCTTGTCACCTCAGATAAAGACACTACTTTGGAAGACGCAAAGAAAATTCTTCTTCAGAGCCGTGTCGAAAAACTTCCAATTGTGGACAACGAATTCAGGTTGGTTGGTTTAATCACCATTAAAGATATTGATAATCAACTCGAATATCCGCAGGCCAATAAAGATGCTTCCGGCAGACTGATGGTTGGTGCCGGCGTTGGTGTTGGCGAAGATACAATGGAGCGTGTGGCTGCTTTGGTTCAGGCCGGAGTAGATATTATTGCAGTAGATTCTGCCCACGGACATTCGAAAGGTGTTTTAGATAAAGTAAGAGAAATCCGAAATGCATTCCCGGATTTGGATATCGTTGGAGGAAATATCGTAACTGCCGAAGCAGCAAAAGACCTTATTGAAGCAGGTGCAAACGTACTGAAAGTTGGTGTTGGTCCCGGATCAATCTGCACAACGAGAGTGGTTGCGGGAGTTGGTGTTCCTCAACTTTCTGCGATTTACAACGTTTTCGAATATGCCAAATCTAAAAATGTTGCCGTTATTGCTGATGGTGGAATCAAACTTTCAGGAGATATCGTGAAAGCCATTGCCAGTGGAGCAGGAGCAGTAATGCTTGGTTCACTTCTTGCCGGAACTGATGAAGCACCGGGAGAGGAAATTAGTTTCCAGGGAAGAAAATTCAAATCTTATCAGGGAATGGGCAGTTTGGCTGCGATGAAGAGAGGCGGTAAGGAAAGGTATTTCCAAAGTGAAGCCAAGAAATTCGTTCCGGAAGGTATTGAAGGACGCGTTCCGCATAAAGGAAGGCTCGAAGATGTTGTTTTCCAGTTAACAGGAGGAATTCGCGCGGGAATGGGTTATTGTGGCGCAAAAGATATCGAAGCTCTTCAAAATGATACTAAAATGGTGATGATTACCGGTTCCGGACTTAAGGAATCTCATCCGCACCATGTGATTATTACTCAGGAAGCCCCGAATTATTCACTGTAAATTAATTTAAATACATACAGCTTTGTCAAAGTTCATATCTTTGACAAAGTTTTTTATTGATGAAAAAGTTTTTATTTCTATTACCGATTATCTTTTTAGTTTCCTGCGGAGGCTATTATCAGCCAACAACCGGCAGCTCAACTGCTGTAAAGAAAACTGCGGAAGAAATGGAAAAAGAAGAGTTCGAAGAACTGATGGTTTTAGATTCCATTAATAAAAACCAGACTGCGGCAGAATCTCTTGATATTTTACTCAGCGACACAGATGACGGAAATAAAATTTCGTTAATTGTAAATAATAATACCAACTGCAATATCATCCTTCGTTTTGCAGGAGATAAATATTACAATCTTCCGATCTATAAAAACAGAAAAAACTTCATTGTTATAGAAAAAGGAACCTACTCTTTGGGAGCCAATCTTTGCAAATCCAGGTATTCATCTTACATTCCGCTTACACAAAGCACCACTTTTACGCTGTCTGAGGCATCGGCGAAGTAATTTATGATAAAACTCATATAAAAAACTTTGATACTTCATTTAAATAGGATAAATTTGTCCTTATTAAAATAGAATATCAATGAACAGATTTTTAATGCTTTTAGCAGTTGTATTATTCACAGTCACTGCTTGCAAACAAAACCCTTCTGAAAGTACGGTCAGTAAATCAACTATCGACATTCCGTTAAGCGGCGAAACCGAAACTCAGGAAATTGTAAATCCACCTTTCGTACCGAAACCGGTGGGCGACAGAGCCGCAAAAAAAGTGATCATCAATCTCGAAACTACAGAGATCGAGGGAGAACTTGCAGACGGAGTAACTTACAAATTCTGGACTTTCAACAATACAGTTCCCGGAACTTTCATCAGAATCCGTGTTGGAGATGAAGTGGAACTTAGACTTAAAAACGCTACCAACAGTGTTTTGCCGCACAATATCGACCTTCACGCGGTTAACGGTCCCGGAGGTGGAGCTGAGGCAACTTATGTAGCACCTGGTAAAGAGGCGATTTTTACATTTAAGGCACTGCACGCCGGTCTTTATGTTTATCACTGTGCTGCGCCGCCGGTGCCAATGCATATTGCAAACGGGATGTACGGACTTATTTTGGTTGAACCGGAAGGAGGACTTCCACCGGTTGACAGAGAATATTATATCATGCAGGGAGAGTTCTATACTAAAGGAGCGACTGACGAAAAAGGACTTCAGGAATTTGATCAGGACAAAGGTGTTGACGAAAATCCTACTTACGTAGTTTTCAACGGTAAGAAAAACGCATTGATGGGCAAAGGTGAACTGGAAGCAAAAGTAGGAGAAACCGTTCGTCTTTTCGTAGGAAACGGTGGTCCGAACTTAGTGTCTTCTTTCCACGTCATTGGTGAAATCTTCGACAAAGTTTATATGGAAGGAGGAACAAAAATTAATGAAAACGTTCAGACAACACTGATTCCTGCAGGAGGGGCCGCAATGGTAGAGTTTAAACTTGATGAGCCTGGAGAATACATTTTGGTGGATCACTCTATTTTCAGAGCCTTCAACAAAGGAGCGATTGGAAAACTAAAAGTTACGGGAGAAAAGAATCCTAAAGTTTTCAATAAAGTAAAATAGTCACATATCATTTGATTTTAAATGTTTATTCAAAAGAAGCCATAATGAAGAATTTTATTAAACTTTTATACTTCTCTTGTGGCTTCTTTTTGCTTTTTTCCTGCGGAAACCCTGAAGCGACTGAGAAAGGCGGTCTAACACAAAATGAAGTAAAATCAGAACGCATTAATCCGGATGTGAAAATGGTTCTGATTGACGGTGGAGAATATCAGCCCTTCTATGGTGAAGATTCTACGAGAGTAAAGGTAAATCCCTTTCTTATGGATGAAAGACCTGTGACCAACGCTGAGTTTCTTGATTTCGTAAAGAAAAATCCAAAATGGAGAAAAAGTAATGTGAAGCGTATTTTCGCAGATTCCACTTACCTTAAAGACTGGAAAGACGACGAAACTTTGCCAGACGGTGCAAAACCTGATGCTGCCGTAACTTATGTTTCCTGGTTTGCTGCAAAAGCTTATGCTGAAAGTGCAGGAAAGCGATTGCCAACAATGGACGAATGGGAGTTTGTGGCGATGGCAGACGAAACGATTGCCAATGCCAGAAATAAACCGGAATATTCCGGAAATCTTATGAATCTGTATCAGCAGAAATTCCGTGAGAAGAATTCTGTAATGCAGTCTCAGCCGAATTATTGGGGTGTTTACAATATGTTCGATTTAATTTGGGAATGGACCGATGATTTCAATTCGATCATGAGCACAGGAGAGTCGCGAGGTGGCGAATATGGCGACAAGAATCAGTTTTGTGCAACAGCTGCCACATCTGCAACCGATGTTCTCAATTATGCAAACTTTATGAGATTCGCTTTCAGATCGAGTTTAAAAGCCAATTATACCGTTGGAAATTTAGGTTTCCGATGTGCAAAAGATTTACAGTAAAATGAATAAATTTTTATTAATACTCATATCGTTTTTCCTTTTCATTTCCTGTGAGAAGCAGGAGGAGATTGTAAAAGAGAAATCGACCGACTCCATTTTCTTTCTCGAATCGGAATGGGAAAATCAGGATGGTGCCAAAATGAAACTTGCCAACCTGAAGGGAAAAAATCTCGTTGTGGTAATGATTTTTACGAATTGCACCACTTCATGCCCGATTTTAGTGGCAGATATGAAGAAGGTTCATTCAAAAATCAGTAAAAACAAACTGAAAGATACCTCATTGGTTTTAGTTTCGATTGATCCGAAAAACGATACGCCGGAGAAGCTCACTCAATTTGCAAAAGAACGTGATATGTATGGCGAACCATGGATTTTCCTGAGAAGCGACGAAGGTTCAACCCGTGAGTTTGCAAATGTTCTCGCCATGAAATACAAACAGATTTCTCCAATAGAGTTTTCTCATTCCAATATCATCAGTGTTTTTGATAAGAACGGAGAATTGGTCAGTCAGGAAGAAGGTGCCGGAATTAATTCGGATGCCGTTGCCGAAACTGTAAATCATCTGAAATAAGTTCAATTGTTTAATAATTCTAAAACCTCGCAGTTCTCTGTAATTGTGAGGTTTTTATTTTAAATTTGTTATTGTAAAACAAAAGCTATGGCGCAAAAGATATATCAGGTTGATGCATTTACAGATCAGGTTTTTAAAGGGAATCCTGCAGCGGTTTGTCCGCTCGAAGATTGGCTTCCGGATGATGTAATGCAAAACATTGCCATGGAAAACAACCTTGCTGAAACTGCTTTTTTTGTAAAGAAAGCTGATTTGTACGAACTCCGTTGGTTTACGCCTGAAGTAGAGGTTGATCTTTGTGGACATGCAACCTTAGCCGCTGCTTTTGTGCTTTTCAACCATGAAAACCACGGCTCAGATATAATTATTTTTCATTCACCGCGAAGTGGAACTCTGAAAGTATCCAAAAAAGGAGAACTGCTTTCAATGAATTTTCCGTCAGACACGATTCAGGAAGCTGCAATATCTTCTGAAATTCTCGATTCATTTAATGAACAGCCCTTAGCTGCTTTTGAAGGTAAAACCGATTTGATGCTGGTTTACGAAAACGAAAATCAGATTGCTTCCCTTTCACCGGATTTTAATGAGTTGTCTAAGCTTAATTACAGAGGGGTTATCTGCACAGCTCCCGGGGCAGGATGCGATTTTGTATCACGATTTTTTGCGCCGCAGGTTGGCGTTAATGAAGATCCGGTTACAGGTTCTGCGCATACCACTTTGGTTCCGTACTGGTCTGCAAAATATGGTAAAATAGAACTTTCTGCAAAGCAACTGTCAAAAAGAACCGGTATTTTGACCTGTAAATTTTTAGGCGAAAGAACAGAGATCTGCGGAACTGCGAAGTTGTATTTGCAGGGGGAAATTTTTGTTGGTTAACGTGAATTATTGATTTAAATCCTTTTTAAATTCATCAATTCGGTAATCGGTTGCAAGGTTGCCTTTTTCCATTTTTTCTTTGGCGTAAAGTCTGAAATCGTTCTCCGTTTTATCCAGCATATAATCGTACGGACCGGTTGGAGAAATCAGCTTTACCAAAACCGGCGAAATTTCTAAAGCGATAAACAATCCCATAATAAACATAGACGCTATTGCCATCACATTGGAGTTTTTGCCAAGTTCGTCCAGTGCCTGCAGCCTTGCTGCAAATCCATTGAACTTATCCTCGAAGGCTTCGGTTTTATTTCTTTCGGTTTCTATATTGGTATAGACTTTCGAAATTTCTTTATCAAGATATTCGATGCGTGGAGCAATTTGTTTCTGATAGTTTTCCAAATCCATTCTTCGCTGCTCCTTTAGTTCAGCTTTTCTTTTGGCATTGGTTCCAAAGCCCACTTTTCCGGAGGTAAGCCCCGTCTTCGTTCCCAGAATTTCCTTTTCCAATTCTACGGCTGCCGAATCGTAAGCGGTCTGATATTCTGTAATTTTAGAAGCAATTTGCCTTTTCTCTGTTTCAAACGGACCGCTTTGTTGCAGAATTCTACCATTCATTTCGGCCTGCAACTGTGTTTTATTTCTTTGGATAATGGTATTGAGCTGCTTGTTCACTTCCTTTTCAAAAACTTTCAGCTCTAATGGTTTTGAAATAATTACACCAAGGAATGCGGCAAGAATCAACCTCGGTGTCGCCATTAAAAATTGGTTCCAGAACGTGCCGGTTTTTTTGATGGAAGAAACAATATAACGGTCGAGATTAAATATCATGAGTCCCCACAATATTCCGAAACCAATTGCAGTATATAAATTATCGAATACTGTAAACAGTGCATATCCTGCAGAAAGTGTCGCAAAGGCAGCTGTAAAAATTATCACACCACCAATCCCTGCAAATTTATTCCATTCGCTGGGTGTTTTTCTTAAGATGTGGAGGTTTCCTCCGGAGCAAACCAGAAGAAATTTCTGAAGCCAGTTCATCTGATGGTTCTTTGGTTTTATATTTTGGCCGATGTTTTTCATATTAATAAATTATAACAAATGAGTCATTATAAACGCAACATTGTTACAAATAGTATTTGGCAATGCAAGGTAAAAAAAGTTATTTTTTGTTTTTTTGATTTAAATTGTTGGTGTTTAGAAATTTATTATTACTTTTGTAAAGACTAATAATGATCAATTTCAGGTTTTAAATCTGAGATAAAAAATTAAAAACACAACAAACAAATGGAAAAAAAATCACTCTTTTCTAGTGAAAAGTTGTTTCGTCGACTTTTTCTATCATTAGCAATTTTTTTTGGAGTTTTAATTGCAGCTCAATCTGTTCCGGCACCGCAAATTGGTGATTACCGGTCATTGCAATCGGGGGCCTGGAATTCTACTGCGACATGGCAGGTTTAC
>CAZPQV010000049.1:0-17094 GCA_964588705.1 uncultured Chryseobacterium sp. | reverse complement strand
GAAGCGATTGATTTTGCGTGGGAACTGCTGACCGAAGTTTATAAAATTCCGAAAGAAAACCTGTATGTGACGATTTTTGAAGGTGATGCTTCGGAAAATCTGGAGCGCGATCAGGATGCGTACAATTTCTGGAAATCGCATGTTGCAGAAGAGCGCATCATCAACGGAAATAAGAAAGATAATTTCTGGGAAATGGGCGAAAGCGGACCTTGCGGACCGTGTTCCGAAATTCACGTGGATTTGCGTTCTGATGAAGAAAAAGCAAAAGTTTCCGGATTGGATTTGGTGAATAATGATCATCCGCAAGTGGTGGAAATCTGGAACTTGGTTTTCATGGAATTCAACCGTAAAGCCGACGGAACTTTGGAAAAACTTCCGGCTCAGCACGTAGATACAGGAATGGGCTTCGAGCGTCTGTGTATGGCGCTTCAGGGGAAATCTTCAAATTACGATACCGATGTTTTCACGCCGCTGATATCAAAAGTGGAAGAACTTTCAGGGAAAAAATATACCGGAATTTTAGAAGACGAAAAAGATATTTCCATTCGTGTGGTGGTTGATCATATTCGTGCGGTTTCGTTTGCGATTGCTGATGGACAGCTGCCTTCCAATGGTGGTGCAGGTTACGTTATCCGCCGAATTTTGAGAAGAGCGATTTCGTATTCTTACCGATTTTTAGGGATGAAAGAACCGTTCCTGTTTGAACTGGTTTCTGTTTTGAAAAATGAAATGGGTACCTTCTTCCCGGAACTGGTGAAGCAGGAAAAACTGGTGACAGAAGTGATTAAGGAAGAAGAAACTTCGTTCCTGAAAACCATTGAACACGGTTTGGTTCGTTTGGCTCACATCATCGATGAAACCATTAAAAAAGGAGAAAAAACACTCCCGGGCGATCAGGTTTTTGAACTGTATGACACTTACGGATTCCCTGCAGATTTATCAAGGATTATTGCTGAAGAAAAACAGTTAACTGTTGATGAAAAGGGATTTGAAACCGAAATGGAAAAGCAGAAACAGCGTTCCAAAAAAGATTCGGCAGCCAAAGTTTACGACTGGGTGGTTTTGGAAGAAAAACCGGAAACTTTCGTGGGTTACGACAGTTTTTCATCGGAAACATATATTACAAGATACCGGAAAATTGAAAATAAAGATGGCGAATTTTATCAGATTGTTTTGTCTAAAACGCCGTTCTATCCTGAAGGTGGCGGACAAATTGGTGACAAAGGAATTCTGATTCCGAGCTATGCACCGCACTTTGATATTTCAAAACCGGAACTTTACAATGTGAAAGACAATCCGGATGTGATTCAAGTTTTAGATACTAAAAAGGAAAATAACCTGATTATTTCTTTAATCAAGGAACTTCCGAAAGATGCGGGTGCTGTTTTTTATGCAAAAGTCGATGCCAAAAACCGCAGAAATACACAGGGGAATCACTCGGTAACACACTTACTGCACGAAGCTTTGCGTGAGGTTTTGGGAACACATGTGGAGCAGAAAGGTTCCTATGTGGGTCCGGAATATCTTCGTTTCGACTTCTCGCATTTTTCTAAAATGAATGAAGACGAACTGGCGCTCGTGGAAGAAAAAGTAAATGCAAAAATCAAAGAAAATATTGCTTTAGAGGAATTCCGTGATTTGCCGATTGCCGAAGCTACCGAAAAAGGGGCGATGATGCTTTTCGGAGAAAAATACGGTGATAAAGTGCGTATGATTCAGTTTGGAAGTTCGAAGGAACTTTGCGGTGGAACGCACGTGAAATCCACCGGAGAGATTGGACATTTCAAGATTACTTCCGAGTCTTCAACCGCAGCCGGAATCCGTAGAATTGAAGCGATTTCAGGCGATAAGTCTGCAGAATATTTCAAATCTTTGGAAACTCAACTTTCTGAACTTTCACAATTATTGAAATCAAAAGATTTGGCAAAATCTGTTGAGAAATTAATCGCAGAAAATGCAACACTGAAATCCGAAGTGGAATCTTTGAAAAAAGAAAAAGCACAGGGCGAAACTGCCAACTGGAAAAATGATTTTACCGAAAGCGGCGACAAAAAACTTTTGGTGAAAAAGGTTTCAATGGACGCCGGAAGCGTGAAAGACATCGTGTTCCAACTAAAAAAAGAAATTCCAACTTCTGTAACCGTCATTATTTCCGATGCTGGAGAAAAACCAATGATTACCGTTGGTGTTTCCGATGACCTGGACGGAAAATACCACGCCGGAAATATTGTAAAAGAACTCGCCAAAGAAATTCAGGGCGGTGGCGGTGGAAATCCGGGATTTGCTACTGCGGGAGGAAAGAATCTTGAGGGGATTGATGCGGCTGTTGCAAAAGCGCAATCTTTGTAAGAATTACGAACTACGAATTACAAACCTCTCTTTTAGGGAGGTTTTTACTTTTACAATGCAAATGTTAATTGATGTTTTTTTAATAATCGCCACTTTCTTTCATTAATATTTAAAAGATTCATTGCATTTTGGTAAACTACAGTTTACAAATGAGAGATAGTTTTGCCGAAGAATAAATCTTTTAATAAAATTATGAAAATTACAAAAACTATTGGGCTAATGGCCTTAGCTTTTGCGACAGTGCAGAGCTGTAATGATGACAATGGAACACCAGATCAGCCGCTGAACGAAAACATTAAATTTGCAGATCACTCAAAAGAACCGGCTTTTGTTTTTGCAATGCCTGGCTTTGAAAATCTTCAGATAAATTCTCTTATTTCCAGTTCTGATGTTCTTTCAGGAACGCCCAACTTCGTATTCGCAGGACAGCCGGATGGTATGGGAATTATGAAAGACCCGAATTCTGATGGTTACTTAATGATCACCAACCACGAAATTACTCAATCTGTTTCAAGAGTTTATTTGGATAAAACTTTCAAACCATTTAAAGGAGAATACATCCTGAACGGAATTGGCGGGATGACAAGATTGTGTTCTGCTACATTGGCTACTCCGGAAATTCACGGTTTCAGTGCATTTTTAACAGCCGGAGAATCTGGTCAGGAATCTATGGTTCATGCAATCAATCCGATGGCTCCGGTGTCTCAGGCTTCAGATAAATCGAGAGTGAAGCCGGCTTTAGGTAAAGCGTCTATGGAGAATGCAGTGCCACTTCCAAAAGATGTATCCAACGGTAAAACGTATATCATCATTGGGGAAGATCAGTCTTATTCTACTTCGCATCAGTCTGCAGGTCAGTTGATTATGTACGTGTCTAATACTCAGGGAGATTTGGATAACGGAAAACTTTATGCATTAAAATCGAAAAGTGGAAAAATTTGGGAAACAGAAATGACCAAAGGAAACACTTACGATGTAGAATTCGTAGAAATCCCAAATGCTAAAAACCTTACAGGTGCAGAAATCAACCAGAAGAATATCGACAATAAAGTAATCAGATTCTCAAGAGTTGAAGATGTAGATTACAGAAAAGGTAAAGGAAACGGTAGAGAAATCTATTTCGTGGCAACAGGTGAATCCAGCGATGGTGTAAATCCAAAACAGGGATTGACTATGTGGGGAAGGCTTTATAAACTGGTTCTTGACCAAAACAATATGCTTGCAGGAAAACTGGAAGTAGTTGCAGAAGGTGATTCAAATCCTGGAAAAGACCTTATCAATCCGGACAACGTTGCGGTAACAGAAAATTATGTTTACATCCAGGAAGACGGAGATTCTTACTATTCTGCGGCAACCCACGATTCTTATATCTGGCAATACAACATCGGAACAAAACAATACAAACCTTGGTTGAATATGAAGCACAACAGAAGCGACGCTGCTTGGCAAGCTGCTTACGACCAATCCGGAAACTTACAGAAATTTGGTTCTTGGGAGTTTGGTGCGATGGAAGATATTTCTGATATCATCGGTGTTCCGGGAACTTTTATGGTAAACATCCACTCGCATACCTGGAGAAACGATAAGTTTAAAGATGCTGATGGTGCAGGAGTAAATACCAATAAAGAAGGAGGACAGGTTGTAATCATCAGAAATGTACAGAGATAAGAGAATCACTTGTCATTTTTAAATAAATTTTAAAGTGTCAGCAGTTTTCTGCTGATACTTTTTGTCATTATGAAGAATATATCAAAGCATATTTTTTTGTTGGTATTTGGTTTGGGGTTGTTGATGTTTGCCTTACAACAATGTTCTGGAACACAGCAAAAAGCCATCAGTGAAGATTTGGTTAATGTAAAAAACGAAATTCTAAAAACCAACGTCGAATTCAAATCTCAAATTCAGGACTTAATTTCTTTAACTGAAAATAACGTCGACGAAAAAACACTTCAGAAAAATTTCGACAGTTTAAGAATTACTTATAAAAAAATAGAGTGGGCGGTTGAATATTTTCTGCCACATTCAGCAAGATTCATTAACGGACCGGCAATTCCCGAGATAGAATTTGCAGAAAATATTGTGATTGAGCCCGAAGGTTTACAGGTTTTGGAAGAACTGATTTATGAATACGAAACATCCAATAACCCAGAAATCATCAGAAATTTGAAATTGCTGTTAAGTAAATCCGGAACGATTGAAACACATTTTAAAACGATATCGGTAAACCGTGCGCAGGTCTTTGATGCATTGCGAAATCAGGTTTTTCGTATTTCCGGTTTAAGTATTTCGGGTTTCGATACGCCGGTTTCCGGGAAGCATCTTTATGAAATGCCATTTGCTTTAGAAAGTATAAAAGATGGCTTAAAATTTCTTCCGACTTCAGAAAGTGAACAACTGAAAAAAATCAATACAGAAATTGAGAAAGCTATCGAAATACTTAAGAAAAATCCAGATAAAGAAACTTTCGATTTCGCCACGTTTATTCCAGAAAATCTTAATAAAATATCTGCTTTAATGCTTGATTTTAAAAAAGAACAAAAGATTGCAGATATTGAAGTTACAACAGCTTTAAAGAAAGATGCCACTTCTTTTTTTGCTGAAAACGCTTTTGAGGTTAACGCATTTGTTCCCGGAGATAATTTTAAAATATCTGATGATAAAGTTGTATTGGGAAAACAGTTGTTTAATGATCCTTTTCTATCAAAAGATAATTCCAGAAGCTGTACTACCTGTCATATTGCTGAGAAAGCGTTTACAGACATGAGAGAAAAATCGCTCTCTCTGGAAGATCATTTGTTGCAAAGAAATACGCCATCGCTTAATTATTCTGCATTTCAGCACGGTCAGTTTTGGGATATGCGTAATGCAGATTTAGAAGGGCAAACTTCCGATGTTATTACCAACAAAGATGAAATGCACGGTGATTTGGATGATATTATCAAAAAGATTAATCAGAATGAAGCCTATTTAAAAGTTTTCAAAAAAATATATAAAACCGAAAAGGCAGAACTGTGGCAGTTACAGAATGCTTTGGCAAGTTATGTAAGATCTTTGGCGACTTTTAATTCAGATTTTGATGAATTTATGCGTGGTAATCTCAATGCTTTAACACAAAATCAGAAGGAAGGTTTTAATCTGTTTGTGGGAAAAGCCAATTGCGCAAGTTGTCATTTTATTCCGTTTTTCAATGGAACGGTGCCACCGACTTTCACCAAAACAGAACAGGAAGTTTTAGGAACTGCTGAAAACTGGCAAAACAAAAAGCTTTCTCCCGATTTAGGTCGTGGAAAATTTCATGAGACTGTACCCTCGCTTCAAAATTCCTTTAAAACTCCAACGCTGCGCAACATCAACAAAACGGCTCCGTACATGCATAACGGCGGATATCGTACGTTGCAGGAAGTCATGCATTTTTACAACGAAGGCGGCGGAAGTGGCTTAGGACTGAAAGTGGAAAACCAGACTCTTTCAGATGCGAAGCTAAACCTTACCCAAACCGAAATTGATAAGATTATCGATTTTATGAAATCGCTGGACGATAAATAAGCAGTATTCGCAGAAATATCTTTTAGTAATAACGTTATCAGACTGAGTCAAAACGTTAAAAAAAATTCCCGCAAACGCGGGAATTTTTTATTGAAATCTTTCGTGGAACTCCACAATATATTTAGCGTTTTCAACCTTCACTTCGAGGCCTTTTATTTCGGCTTCGAGTTTGGTGATGGTTTGTTTGCCACGCTCTAAACTTTTATTGGCAGTTTCTGCACGTTTTACAATGCGTTCAGCTTTTTTTGCCTGCTTTGGATCGCTGCTGTATGTTTGGTCGGAGTTGGAAACACTTTCTGCCTCGCTGTTGGCTTCCGCAGCTTTTGCTTCTCGCTTGTCGCGTTCGGCTTTGGCTTTTTCCAAGTCTATCTTCTTATCTATAAGATCAAGATTCAGTTTTACGGCTTGTCTCTGAGCTTGCAGTACATTGAGGTTTTGTGCCTTTGCAACTACAAAGAATGAACTGCATAAAATAACGGATGCGAAAATTATCTTCCTCATTGGTATTTAATTTTATTTAATTTAAAAAAAGGAAGCGTATGATTTCCTTCAAGTTTTTATTAATCTTTTTTCTCAGTGTTTTCTTCAGTACTTTCAGACTCTTTTGCTTTTTTGGCTTTCTTGTCTGTAAATTCGATTTGCTGATTTAGCTTTGCAATTCTATCCTCAGCTTTTTTAATGCCTTTCTCCAAATCTTCAATCTTCTTTTTGCTGCTGGCAAGGTTTTTATTGGCTTTTTGTGCTGCCTTCATTTTTTTTGCTGCAGCTTTAGCTTCTTTCGCAGTATCGCCGGCGTTGGAGGAACCAGAAAAATCCGAACCTTTCTTTTCAGCTTCCTTATTGGCATCGTTTACCTCATTCTGATATTTTTCGAAAGCTTTTCTTTCTTTTTCAAGTTTTATTTTGTCATTGTTCAGTTTGGTATTGAGCTTCAGAACTTCTTTTTTAGCCTTCAGATCACCAAGGTTTTCTGATGATTGTGCATTTGCAGTTCCAAGGGCTGAAAATCCAATAAAAAGTACTGCGGACAGTAGAATTTTTTTCATCGTTAAAAATATTTATTAATTAAACTTTAATGTGCTAACAATTTCTATGCAAATTAATTAATTTTAGCAACAGATTAAATACTTTTAAATAAAAACTAACAGCATCAATGAAAAAAATCATCATTCTTATTATGCAATTTTTATTTGTGTTGGGCTATTCTCAGTCGGAACTTAGGGTGAGAAAAGCGGATGATTGGTCTCCGGTGCAAAATGCGTCAGTTTTTTGTGAAGGTAAATTAATCGGTAGCACCAACTCCAACGGTATTTTAAACTTTAGAACGAAATGTAAAAAAATCGATGTTCGGGCGGAAGGATTTTATGATGATGATGCTGTGGTTGACAGAAAGATGGAAGTTTTTCTTGTAAAATCTGAAGCGAAAGTGGCGAGCATACAAAGAGTGGTGATTGAAGATAAAAGCGATCCGCGTGCTTTGGAAATTTTGAAAAAAGTAAATGAAAAATTCAAAGAAAACTCGCCGAACAGTTTAGAATCTTATTCTTTTAAATCTTACGAAAGAATTTCGTTTGATCTCGATGAAGACAGCATTGCCTATTATAATAATTTCCTCGATAAAAGACTTGATTCGCTGAAAGGTTTGCCAAAAACAGTTCAGAAAGAGAAGGAAAAGAAAGATTCTTTGGAAGCTGTAAATTTTATGAAGCTGATGAAAGAGAGCAAATTATTTCTTTGGGAAAGAGCGCAGAAATATCTTTATTCTCAGAAGTATGGAGAAAAAGTTTCGGTGTTGGACAACCGAATGTCAGGTCTAAATCAACCTCTGTACGAACTGATTGCCATGAACTCCAATAAGAATCGTATTCCACGACAGGTTGCAGAAAAAAACAGAGAACTGCACCGTTTTTTTCTGACAGATACCATCGAAATCGACGGCAGGCAAAATTATGTGATTCGCTTCCGTGATGTGAACCGCAAACAACAGCCAAACCGCAGAAAATTTAACGGCTATATTTATGTTGATGCTCAGACTTTCGGAACTAAGAAAATTGAAAGCAACAGTAATAAAAAAAATGAAGGAAGTGTAACCACCATTTGGATTCCCATTGAAAATAAGTGGTTTATTCAGAAAGAAAATATGAAGCTGAAAGCTGCAAGCACGGCATTCAGTACAGATGAAAAGACGAAAGAAAAAGAAAACGAAAAAGAAACGAAGAAGAAGTTTGGTTATTACGTGTTCCGCACCGCTGATTATTTCGGACATCAGGTTCCTTCAGAAGAAACTGCAGATCAATATCGCGGCTACACCATGGATGTAAAAAATGCTGATGGAAGTTTACTGGATAATTACCGAACTTATGAACTTTCGGAGCGCGAAAAGAATACTTATGTAAAAATAGACAGTGTCGGAACCAAGTATAAACTCGACCGTAAAGCCAAGCTGATGACATCACTGCTAAAAGGAAAATTCAGGATTGGAATTACCGATCTGGATATCGGAGATCTTATCAGAGGCAGCGGTTACGAAGGTTTTCGCCCCGGCATAAACTTAAAATTCAATGAAAGATTTCACAAATATATTTCACCGGATTTTTATGTTGCTTACGGATTTAAAGACCAGAAATTGAAATACAGTTTAGGTCTGGACTTAAGAACGACGCTTGAGAAAAATTCTTTTTTTAGAATTCAGTATTTTAATGATGTCATGGCTGCAGGAAAGTTCAGCGAAAATCTTTGGAGTTTCAGAAAGAAGTTTATGAATGGTGGAATCAATCAGAAAAATGAGCGTTTTATTGGCTATGAAGGATTTAAGCTTTCCTACGAAAATGATCTGCTGAATTCACTCACAGCAAAAATTTCTGTTTTTTCAGAAACGGAAGACGCCAAATTCGATTACTCGTTTAAGGATTATGGCTATGATTTTAAAAATTTCGGAACACTGCTCTCACTAAAATACTCTCCGAACTCCAAGAATATAATGACTCCAACCGGAAAATACACTTATGATCAAGGCTATCCGGAAGTGTTTTTAAATTACGAACAGGGATTGAAATCGTTTGGCGGAGATTTCAGTTTTAGTAGATTCGATTTGATGTATGTACACAATTTCAAAACAAAAATCGGGACCACAGGAGCCCGTTTTTATTCAGGTTTGCTTTTGGGTGATGCTCCGATTTGGCAACATTTTCATATGAACGGGATGGGACCGATGGTGAATGAAGGGATAAATTTTAACCTTACTTCTTATCTTGGTTTTGCAACAATGGAATCGGGAAAATACTTCAACGACAAGTTTGCGGGCTTGTATTTCACACACCGAATTCCGTGGTATTTCAAAAGTTTTGGTAAAAATACTTCCAGTTTCGATTTGGTGTATCGTGGGATAATAGGTGATATGAAGAACCCGGAATATCATCAGTTTGATTTTCAGAAACTGAACCATCTGTATCAGGAAACCGGTTTGGAGTGGAATAATTTCCTCAGCACAAGATTCAATCTCGGATTTTTCTACCGAATTGGACATTATAAAACCGCAAAATTCAATGAAAATTTTGCGGTTCAGTTAAAGCTCAGACTTCTTGGATTTTAGTTCTCCGAGAAGGCTACGCTTGTTTTTACGATGTTCAGCAATTCAGCAACTTCGGTTAATTCCTCTTCGGAGTAAACATATTTTTCAGACCATGCAATTACAGCCTGTAGAATCGGGATAAGATCCATTCCTTTTTCTGTAATGTTGTAGTGAAATACCAGTTTGTTGCGATTGCTTCTGGTTTTGGTAAGAAAGTCTTCTTTCGTCAGTTTTTCCAGACGGTCTGCAAGCGAGTTGGTAGCAATACCTTCCGGCATTTGAGCCAGTTATTTGAAGGTGGTTTTCCCGAACATACTTACGTCACACAGGATCAATAACGGCCATTTGTCACCAAAAATATCCAAACTTCTGGAGAGCGGACACATTGAGCGATAGTTCATAATAATTACTTTTTTACTTTTACTTTAGATTTAAAGCCAACAAATTTAGAATTTTTTATGAATTTAACGTTAACAGCTTAATTAAAATACGAAGTTTTACGTAGATGTTTTCTGATTGTTTTTTTTGTAAAGATGAATTAAATTTGATTTTATTAATCAGAAATAAGTGGAAAAATGAACGAAACAATTACCTGGAACGATTTCGAAAAAATTGATATCAGGAGCGGAACCATCATCGCTGCCGAACTTTTTGAAGGACTGAATAATCCTGCTTTCAAACTCGAAATTGATTTCGGGGATTTGGGAATAAAAAAATCTTCTGCACAGTTAACAAAACTTTACACTGCCGAAGAATTAAAAGGAAAACAAATTATTGCAGTAGTCAATTTTCCGCCCAAACAGATTAAAAACTTCTTTAGTGAATGTCTGGTGATTGGCGTTTATGGAAACGAAGGGGAAGTTACGCTCCTTTCTGTTGATAAACCTATAGCCAACGGCTCAAAAATTGGCTAAAAAATTGCCAAAGTTCAAAACCTTGGCAATGTTATTTAATTATAAAAAATTTTAGTGTTCACGTTATTACTTCCAACTTCCATCTTAATCCTCACTTACATTCTTAAGAATCACGGCATAGCCCTGTCCAACACCGATACACATTGTACAAAGCGCATATTTCTTACCCGTTTTCTGAAGTTCCAAAGCTGCAGAATACGTAATTCTCGTTCCACTCATTCCCAGAGGATGACCAAGAGCAATTGCGCCACCGTTGATGTTCACTCGCGGATCATCGTTGGCAATTCCCAGTTCCTTCAGACAAGCGATGGACTGAGCAGCAAAAGCTTCGTTTAATTCAATAATATCAATATCCTCAAGTGTTAGATTAGCTCTTTTCAGTGCTAGTTTTGTAGCTTCCACAGGCCCGATTCCCATAATTCTTGGCTCGGTGCCGGTTACCGCAGAAGTCACGATTTTTGCCATTGGTTTCAGATTGTATTCTTTTACCGCTTCGTCTGAGGCGATGATTACGGCTGCAGCACCGTCGTTCAGTCCGGATGCATTTCCTGCAGTTACCGTTCCGTTTTCTTTAACGAAGGCAGCGCGAAGTTTACCTAAAACTTCCATAGTCGTATTAGGTTTTATAAACTCGTCTTTGTTCACCACAATCGGATCCGATTTTCTCTGAGGAATCACAATATCAGAGATTTCCTCTGCCAATCTTCCGCTTTCCTGTGCTTTTTTGGCTTTCATCTGAGAGTTCAGAGCAAATTCGTCCTGTTCTTCTCTTGAAATATGATACATTTCTGCCAGGTTTTCGGCGGTTTTTCCCATGGCTTCGGTGCCATACATTTTTTCCATTTCAGGGTTGATGAAACGCCATCCAAAACTGGAATCATACATTTTCTGTGTCGTATCAAAACCGTTTTCAGCTTTCGAAATCGCATAAGGTCCGCGCGTCATTCCTTCGACACCACCGGCAATGAACAAGTCGCCTTCATTGGATTTAATGGCTCTTGATGCCTGCGCAATCGCACTCATTCCTGAAGCACAAAGTCGGTTTACCGTTTCGCCCGGAACAGTCACGGGAAGCCCCGCCAAAAGCAGCGACATTCTCGCCACATTTCGATTATCTTCACCTGCTTGATTGGCACAGCCAATGATCACATCATCAATTTTATCCAGTGGTAAATCCGGATTTTTCTCAACAAGACTTTTAATAACGGAAGCCAGTAAATCGTCGGTTCTTACCGGTGCCAGTTGCCCTTTGAAATTCCCGATAGCAGACCTCGTCCCGTCTATGATATATGCATTTTTGCCCATAATTTTCTAAAATTTTCTCAAAAGTACAAATTAAAAAAAGAGTTTCAAGATTTGAAACTCTCATATTTTATTTCGCGCCGGCTGCTTCAAGGAGTTTTACAATTTCCTTCTGTCCTTTTCTTTTAGCATGTTGCAGAGAGGTGACACCATCAAAATCAGGAATGTTAAGATCGGCTCCGGCTTTTATCAGCATATCAACAATCTGAATATGGTTTTTGCCTCCATGTCCAAGAATTACCGCTTCCAAAAGGGCTGTCCAACCCAAACGATTGATATGGTCGATGGGAAAATCTTTGTCTTTCAGAATTTCTGCAACTGTTTCAACGTGACCTCGTTCGCAGGCAGGAATCAAAGCAGAACCATTGTATCGGTTGAATATTGTGTAATCTGCGCCGTTTTGCATGCTCAACCGAACGATTTCTGTAAGACCTTCCGCACCGGCGTACAGAAAAGGCGTATCCTGGATATTATCCTGTGCGTTAACATTAGCGTTATTTTCAATTAAAATTTTTGCCACTTCGATATGTTTTGCACGAACGGCAAGCATTAATGGCGTGCGATTCTGACTGTCTTTCCATTCGATATTGGCGCCGTTTTTAAGGGCGGTATTTACTTCTTCGGTATGATTGTTATTTACAGCATTCAGCAGTTGCTTTGTTGGATCGTTAGGGTTCATGGTACTTTTATTTTGAGCACAATTGTTCATCGAAAAGAGAGAAAGCAGCAATATTAGGAAGGTTTTCCTTAACTGTGATTTTTTCAAAAACACGAAAATCTGTTTAGGTTTGGCTGTCGCGCTTTCAGCGCTCCATCAATCCATTCAAAAATTCAAAAATTCAATCATTCTCCAACCCCTCACTTCTCCAATTTAACTATTAATCATACGCTTCCCACCACTTTTCATAAACTATATCATCATTCTTCCAATCTACATTTTCGCCGATTTTAGGGGTGATAATTCTTAGATTTTCAGTGTTTTCCTCGGTGATTATTTTCAGTGGTTCGTCCCAAGGATGAATTGCGAGAGCAAACTTTCCGCTGTGAATAGGAATCATCCGTTTGGCGTTCATATCTTTCATTGCTTTGATGTTTTCGCCTGGCAGGAAATGAATGTAGCGCCAATCTTTATTATATTGTCCGTTTTCCAAAATGGCGAGGTCGACACTGTCGTATTTTTCACCGATTTTCTTGAAATAATCGTCGTAACCGCTGTCGCCGCCGATGTAAATTTTCTGAGTTGGGGTTTCAAACATAAAACTTGCCCAAATCGCCTGGTTCCGTTTCAGTCCCCGACCTGAGAAATGGCGCGCCGGTTCTGCTGTTACTCTAAATTCGTTTCCTAAATCTGAACTTTCGAACCAATCGAGTTCAATCAGATTTTTTGGATTGTAGCCCCAATATTCCAGGTGTTCGCCGGTTCCAAGTCCGGTGATAATTTTTTTGGCTTTTGGGAAAAGTTTCGGAACGGTGTTGTAATCCAAATGGTCCCAATGGTCGTGAGTGATGATGAGATAATCCAGTTCGGGGATATCTTCCGTTGTATATAAGTCAGTTCCGCTAAATGCATGTCCGGTGAAGGAAAATGGCGATGCATATCCACTGAAAACAGGATCAACCAGAATTTTCTTTCCATCAATCTGCATGTAATAGGAAGAATGCCCCATCCAAACGAAAACATCTTGAGCCGGATTCAGATTTTTTAAATCAGTTTTTTCAAAATGAAATGCTTTCACGGGAATTTTACGTTCAGGTTTTCCGAACAGAAAACGCCAGAAAATACTCAATGTATTTGTATCTTCAGCCAGCTGCGGTGTTTCGGAAAGGTTCTGGAAACTACCGTTTTTCCAATGTGGAGATTTTTTTATTCTTTCGAGACGTTCACCAGATGGTGTCTTTCCGAAATTGGGTCTGGTTGTGATAACGTATGTGGCAACTGCGACAGTGGCAATTAATAAAAGTAGGACAATCATCAATCTCTTCAGTATTTTCATCAATCTGTAAAATATTGCAGCAAAAATAAACCAAATATTTATCAGGTTACTTGGAATTATTTGGAATATTGTTTAATTTTAATACATGATTTAAAAGAGTATTAATCAAAACTTAAAGCTATGCACGATAATGTAGTCGTTAAACAGAGAGTTAACGCACCTGTAGAAAGAGTTTGGAGCGCCCTTACGGATAAAGCGCAAATGAAAGAATGGTATTTCGATATCCCTGATTTTGAACTTGGTTTACATAACGAGTTCAATTTTTATGAACCGGGTGATGCTCAGAAATTCCACCATCACGGAGAAATTCTTGAAATTATTCCTAATGCGAAGTTGAAACATTCGTGGACATATCCGGAATTTTCTAAGGATAAAACTTTAGTAAGATGGGAACTGGAACCGGATGGAGATGGAACAATGGTAACGCTTACCCATAAAGGTCTTGAAAATTTTGATCACTTAGGTGCTGATTTTGCAACCAGCAAATTTGAAGAAGGCTGGAACGAAATCGTAAGTAAATCTCTAAAAGACTACGTAGAAAAATAACATATTAAGAAATATTATAGTAAGAGAACGTGCTTATGGCGCGTTCTTTTTTTGTAATTTTAGAGGGTAAAATTTTTATATCATTATGGAAAACCAAAATTTTGCTGAAGCAGGAATGCTCATTAGAAAACCGGTTTCGGAAGTGTTTGAAGCATTTATAAATCCTGAAATTACGACCAATTTTTGGTTCACTAAAAGTTCCGGAAAACTGGAAGAAGGTGAAGAAGTTACTTGGACTTGGGAAATGTACAATCTTGATGTTCCGGTGAGAATTTCTGAAGTTATTCCCAATGAAAAAATAGAAATTGACTGGGGAAATTACGACGACATGACACGCGTGATATTTCTTTTTCAACCGGTTTCAGAAAATGAGACTTATGTAAATGTGGTGAACGATTTGTTTCGTGGAAATACCGATGAGTTGAAGAAGCAGATTCGGGATTCTACCGGAGGTTTCAATTTGGTGATGGCAGGTTGTAAAGCCTGGTTGGAACATGGCATTAATCTTAATCTGATTCGTGACCGTTTTCCAGCAGGAAAGTAAATAATCTTTTAAATGGAAGAATTAAGCACAAAATTCAACCATCTTCGCCCGATGTTGTGGACTCAGGACATGGATGAAACCATTAAGTTTTATACCGAAATACTTGGTTTTAATCTTGATGAAAAAAACAGCGATTGGGGCTGGGCATCACTTTCAAGAGACGGCATTGGGATTATGATTGCAAAACCGAATGAACATTCTTTGCATTCAAAAATATTTTTTTCAGGCTCGTTCTATTTTAATGTAAACAATGTGGATGAACTTTGGAAAAAGGTGAAAGAAAATGCAAAAGTTTGCTATGAACCCGAGAATTTTGAATGGGAAATGAGGGAATTTGCCATTTATGATAACAATGGATATATCCTTCAGTTTGGCGAAAACCTGTAAGTTGGTTTGAATTTTGCTACAAAACCGTAAATTTGAAAAAATTTAAAATTGATGAGAAATAAACTCCTGATAGGGCTTTTGAGTTTTACGATATTCGTTTCCTGTAATAAAGACAAGGAAATCTTGAACACGCTGAACGATTACAACATCGAAATGGAAAGCCAGGGCTACCATTTTGGAGATGCCATCAAACTGCCGCAAAGTGTTCTGGACAATGCAGAGAGCATTACTATAAACTTCGGCGATAAAGAAACCTCAAACCTTTTCATCGACAATAAATTTTTCACGTTGGGCGACAATGCGGTTACTTTCAATATTAAAAAGAAAAACGGCGATGTGCTCAATCAGGATGCTACCATCAATGTTTTTGCAAAAAATCCGGAGGCAAAACTGACTTACGAAATTGTTAAAGAATATCCACATGATACCGGACATTTCACCCAAGGTTTCCAACTGGAAGGGAATACAATTTACGAAAGTAGTGGACAGCAGGGCGCTTCAACATTAGCAAAATATCCTTTGGGAAGTGCGACATCAACGATTTCTGTTCCGCAGCCAGCTGATGTTTTTTCTGAAGGTTTAGCCATTGTTGGCGACAAAATTTATCAGTTGACCTGGCATAATAAAAAAGGTTTCATCTACAATAAATCTGATTTAAAACTCATTGAAGAGTTTCCTTATCCAAACATTATGGGTGAAGGTTGGGGCCTGACTTATGACGGCAAAAACCTGATTGCATCGGACGGAACGAAGAATATCTATTTCCTGAATACGCAAAATCCATCTGAATTGGTAAGGTATATTTCAGTTGCCGGAAATACCACTGCTTTTGATCGTCTGAATGAACTTGAGTATTACAAAGGACATATCTATGCCAACGTTTGGCAGAAGCCAATCATCCTGAAAATTAATCCTGAAAACGGTGAAGTTCTGGCAACGTTAGATTTATCTGAGTTGGCCTTAAAACACACTAAAGGAACCGATGATGTTCTGAACGGAATTGCCTTCAAAGGGGATAATATGCTGGTTACAGGAAAAAATTGGGATAAGATTTATGAAATTTCTGTGAAGTAATTTTACTGCTCGGATCAAAACATGATAGCGTTCTAAATGGGACGCTATTTTTTTTTCAAGAATGACGATGTTTTGGTATAAAAAATACAAAACGCCGGAGGCGTGGACTATTGGTAGAACAGAAAGTACAGTTAAATGCGGAGCGCCAGAGGCGCGACTTATTGGTTTCTGAAATGTCTTGAAAAATTGTAAATTTACCGTAGAAAATGAAATTAATAAACCTCATATTCGTCATCTTTTTCTGCTCAATTTCTGCACAGAAAAATCTACCTTTTGATTCCCTCAAAATTAAAGAAACGAAAGAGCTTTTCGCCGACGATTACGGGAATATTTATCTTTATAAAAACAAAGATTTCAGTTTCACAAAATACGATTCTTTGGGAAATCATAAGGGGAGAATGATGTTCACGTTGCCATTCAAAATTCATAATGTGCAAAATCCGATGAATATTGTGATGTTCTCAGAAAATGCACAGGAAATCAAATTTGCAGATCAAAATTTGAACGAAATTCAGAAAATCGATTTGTGGAAATTCGGGTTTGTAAAAATGGCTTATGCAGAGGATTTGCAGCAGATTTGGCTTCTGGATGAAAGTATGAAACGTTTGGTGCAGTATAATTTCAGAGAAGATAAAATCATCAATTCGTTTCCGTTTCAGATCAGTTTTGATGAGGTTAAAGATCTGTTGGTTTTCGAAGGCAGGGTTTATTTAATTCAAAAAAATAATTTCAAAGTTTTTGATTTTAAAGGAAATGAGATTTTTTCGCAAGAGTTTTCCGATCCAAAGAAATTGAGAAGGGAAAACGAACGTATCTATATTATCTCCGAAAAACAAATTGATGAATTTCTTTCAGATTCTTCGGTGA
>CAZPQV010000048.1:392-17916 GCA_964588705.1 uncultured Chryseobacterium sp. | reverse complement strand
TTTACTTACGCTTCTGATGACTAATGCCATGATCTGTTCGCTAATGAACGTTTTTATCGGTTCGTTTGGTGGAAACGCTAAAGGCTAAGGTCCTCACGGCTCGCAAGGTGGTACTGCAAAAGAAATCACCTTGAGTGATACTGCTGTAATTATGAGTTATGCTCACAAAGTGATGATTGTGCCGGGATACGGACTTGCAGTTGCACAGGCACAGCATACTTGCCACGAACTTGAAAAACTTCTCGAAAGCAAAGGTGTTGAAGTAAAATATGCCATTCACCCGGTTGCAGGAAGGATGCCTGGACACATGAACGTACTATTGGCTGAAGCCGATGTTCCTTATGATAAACTTCTTGAACAGGCCAACGACGAATTCTCGTCAACCGATGTGGTATTGATTCTTGGTGCGAACGACGTTGTAAACCCTGCCGCAAAAGAAGATCCGGCCTCTCCTATTTATGGAATGCCAATTTTGGATGTGGAGCTTGCCAAAAACGTTATCGTAAACAAACGAAGCATGAAACCGGGTTACGCCGGAATTGAAAACGAACTGTTCTTCCGTCCGAAAACATCTATGCTGTTTGGTGATGCCAAGAAAGTTCTTCAGGACTTGACTGCTGAAATCAAAAATTTATAATACTTAAGTTTTTTTAAATATAAAATCCTGTGGAGTTTCCGCAGGATTTTTTGTTTTATTTGAATAAATAATCAGTCGCTTTCTTCATCTCCAAGCTCTACCTCTTCCTCAAGAATTCTTAAGGCTTCGTCGTAATGCTGTTCATCGATAAGGAGAATATAATTCTCGGCAACGGGCATTACCGCGACATTATTGACATATTCATTTTTGATATACGACGGAATACCACGCGACTCCAGTTTGGTTTGCGCAATCTGAACTTCGAAATGATATATGCTTCTAAAAAGTATTTTCATAACCTTAATTTTCTTAAAGTTACAAAATCTTCGACAACTGAAACACAACCCGAAATCCTAGCCCCGGTTGAAACGGAAATCCTTTTTTTGCTTTTGGAAATGCAAGGGCAAAAAAGATTGCAGTGGAAAACGGGTTGAAAACCCCAAATGTAGGATACCAACGTTCTGCTCCAAAAAAAATTATTGAATCTGCTTCTTCCTGTTGATGTAAAAATATACGGGTAATCCCAATAAAATGAGGATGAATCCCGGCCATGTGTAATTTGGTTTGTAGATGATGAGCAGCACGCAGAACGCCGTTCCGATGAGTAAATAGAGAATTGGTGTGATTGGATAAAGCCATGTTTTGTACGGTCTGTCGAGTTCCGGACGCTTGATTCGGAGCCAAATAACGCCGAAAACGGTAACCATGTAGAAAATAACAATGACGAACGAAATCATGTCTAAAAGGTCGCCGTACTGACCTGAAAGCGCCAAAACACAAGTCCATAAACACTGCATCCACAATGATTTTCCGGGAACGCCATGCTCGTTGTTTTCGATGGCGCCTTTAAAGAACAGACCGTCTTTGGCCATTGCCTGATAAACTCTTGAACCAGCCAGAATAAGCCCGTTCATACAGCCGAACGTGGAAATCATCACTAAAAGTGCCATGATGATGGTTCCTAAACTTCCGAAAATCATTTCGGACGCGGCAACCGCAGGACGGTTTTTATCGGCAAAAGCAATTCCCTCACGGTCGAGCGCATTCAGGTAAACGAGATTTACCAAAAGATAAAGAATCATCACCGCTGTAGTTCCGAAAACCATTGATTTTACAACATTTTTCTTTGGATTTTCGACTTCACCGGAAACAAATGTTACGTTTTCCCAAGCTACAGAACTGAATACTGAACCGACCATTCCAGCGGCAATTCCGCCAAGAAGCGTCATTCCGCCGATAGATTTCCATTCGGTTGGGAGGAGATCGTTCCCTATTTCTTTTCCAAAATTCTGAAAAGCGTTCCATCCGAAACTCATATTGGAAGCCCATTGTGAATCTTTAACAAGAAAAAAACCGAACGCAATCAATCCTACAAGCGCCAGAATTTTAGACGTTGTGAAAATATCCTGAAGAATTTTTCCATTTTTCAGACCTCTTGTATTCACCCAAGTGAGCAGGATAACCATTAAAATAGCCAAAATCTGCACCCAGGTTATTTTGAAACTTCCGCTTTGAAAAATGGGTGCAGAATCGTTGAGCCAAGGAACCAGATACGCTGTAAACTTTCCGAAAGCCATGGCAACGGCAGCAATCGTTCCGGTCTGAATGACGGTGAAAAGTCCCCAACCGTACAGAAAACCTGCCATTTTACCGAATATCTCGTTAATATAAGTATACTGTCCGCCCGCTTTTGGAAACATTGATGACAGTTCGCCGTAAGAAATTGCACCGGCAACAGTAAGAATACCGGTAATGACCCAAACCACAATCAGCCAATATCCGGAGCCGAGATTTCGCATCATATCGGAACTTACGATAAAAATGCCGCTACCGATCATTGAGCCCATTACAAGCATCGTTGCATCCCAAAGTTTGAGTTTTTTGTCCATTGTTTTATTTGATTTTCGGAAAGTAAATATAGAATATATTTCAAAAAACAAGACTTAAGTTTCACAAAAATGTTTATTTTTGACCAAATGATTATACAAATGAAAAAACTATTATTACTATTGGCTTTAGGTTTTGCTACCATCACTTTTGCGCAGGAAAGCGAAGCGAAGAAACCATCACCTCCTCCGGGAAATGCTTTAGTTGGTGACTCTTATGGTGGAGCAATTTCTGCAACCGCTGAAAAGAAAGCCATCAGCACAAAGAAACTTCAGAAAAAACTGAAAAAATCCAAGAAAGTAGAAAACGTTGCGGTAAAAGGAAAAGTTGTGGAAGTTTGCCCAAATAAAGGTTGTTGGATTACGGTAGCCACCGAAAACGACGAAAGATTCTTCGTGAAAATGAAGGACTATGCTTACTTCGTTCCTACGGCTTTGGAAGGCAAAACAATTGTTTTGGAAGGCGTGGCTGAAAAAAACATGCTTTCTGTAAAGGAAGCAAAGCATTATGCTGAAGACGCTAAAAAATCGCAGGCAGAAATCGATGCAATTACCGAACCTCAGGAAGAAATCAGATTTATGGCTTCAGGAATTAAGGTTGTGAAATAATAAGTTATGGATGATGGATGCAGGATGCAGGATGCACGATTATAAAATATAGTAGCGGCAGTATTTGCCGCTTTTTTTATAATGCCACGAATGCACTTATTATTTCTAATAAAATGCTTTGCCTCAAATTACAACTATAGAGGTAGAAGCGTTCCAGTTTATGCGCAAATGGTTAATCTGTTAGCAATTAATAAATCTGCTCATTCTGCTTAATTAGCGAGAAAAATTAAACGATCTCGAAGTCCACTTCAGCATCAAGCTTTGGGAAACCTCTTTCACTTTTGAAGCGTTTTCCGGTGCAGTCGATTTCTTTCCAACCCTTTTTCTTTCCGCAATCGCCAACTTCCACAACCATAGGAACGAAAGAGATTTCGTCCTCACCATCCAATATCACTTCTTTGTATTGAACGGCGATATCCAGGATACATTCAAAATCTACGTTTAGTTTAACGTTTCTGTAGATGATATCGAAATGGGTTTCCTTATTCTCCGGGATTTCGAAATAAGTTTCGTAATTATCAGTACTTGCTTTCAGGTTGGAAATTGCTTTTAAACCCTCGTATAAAGCAATAGTGAAGTATTTTCTTGTTCCGGTTCTTTTATAGTCATTCAGGAAATGACCACCTTCATAAAGAATCGTCGGAATCCCCATTTTTGTAAAATTATCTCCCGTGGAAGAAGGGTAGAATTCATCACTGTATCGCGCGATCTGATTGGGAATCATCGGATTCAAAGTCTTATAAATCTCGGCAATAACGGCCATTGCTTTCTTTCTGTTCTCTGTGACATCCCGTTTAAAATTTTCCGAAGGAGCCAGAAAAGACAATGTTGCAGGATTCTCGCCGTCTGCAGTAAAAATTGTTCTCTGCTCATGCAGATTCAGAGCATAATCATAATTGCCATTTTCAGCAAGATCTTTTAATAATGGAAATTCTTTGCTTGAGAGTTTTAAGAAATCTCTGTTCAGATCGATATCCAAAGCATTTCTTCTAGTCCAACTTTCTGAACCGTCAGGATTCAGCATAAAAATAAAATCAAGAGAAATTTTTGAGAAAAGGTCATCTTTCAACTCCGGATTGTGATTAAATACTTCCAGCAAATCCAACATTGCGTGAGTGGCATTGCTCTCATTACCATGCATTTGTGACCACGCCAGAATCTTTATATCTCCATTACCAACACTCATTTTATAGATTGGTTTTCCCAAATATGACCTTCCAATTTCAGAAATATAATCGCTGAGATTCGTCTGTAAAAAATTTTCAAGGCTTTGAGGCGAAATATAACGGTTTGGGAAATCAGGATTTTGTCGGTAGAGATTTTCAAAACTCATTTTATAAGAATTTACAATTTTCAAAAGTAATTTTTTTTTCATTCAAATCAAAAATTAACTTTTGTAAACTGTTTAAACAAGTCAAAATGTCAGTTTGTCTGTTGATAATTTTGTGGATTGAATTATTTTTAATTAAAAATAGATAATTATTAAAAATCAATCATTTAAAAAATTTATATTAAGTATTTTTTTAATATTACTTTAAGTGGAAAACACTCTGTATATCCCCTTTTTATGATAAAAAAATTAAACATGTCAACTACCCTATTCTTGTTTACACTACATATTATTAACTTATGTAAATAGTTTATAAAACTTACTTTTTTGGTATCTTTGCCCTTTATTTTTTTATGAGCAGTGAAATTTTATTTTTAGGCGGGTTCCTTTTATTTATCTTTATTATACTCGCTATAGACCTTAATATGGGTAAGAAATCCGGTGGTGTAGTTTCGATGAAGAAGGCCGGTATTATGAGTTTCTTTGTGGTTGCACTTTCTATGTGCTTCTATTTCATCCTTATTACTTACGGTCACCTACTCCATGGGATTGACAGTATGGAGAAACTTCAGCATGTGATATCAAAGCATCACCATCCGGTAAAAGTTATCCCCGACAATCTTGATTTATCTATAAAGCTTTATAACCAGAACCTGGGGCTCGAATATCTTACAGGTTATATAGTGGAGTATGCGCTTTCTGTGGATAATATCTTTGTAATGATCCTTATTTTCACCGCTTTTGGTGTGGCGCCGAAGAACTATCACAGAGTTTTGTTCTGGGGAATTCTTGGAGCGATTGTAATGCGCTTTATTTTCATCTTCGTAGGTGCAGCACTGATTGCTAAGTTTGGATGGATTATGTATGTTTTTGGGGCATTTCTGATCATTACAGGGGTTAAAATGTTCCTTGAAAAAGATAAGGACGATGAGATTGATACCCAAAATCACCCTGTGGTAAAGTTTGCCAAGAAATACTTTAAGGTTCACGACCATTTTGTGGGAGAAAAATTTTGGGTAACTATTGATGGTGTTAAGAAAATGACGCCTCTTTTCCTGGTACTTTTAATTATTGAAGCGACGGATTTGATTTTTGCGGTTGACAGTATTCCGGCGATTTTTTCGGTGACGCACGATCCTTATGTGGTGTTTTTCTCAAACATATTTGCGATTATCGGACTTCGTTCGATGTTCTTCTTATTAGCAGGAATTATTGACAAGTTCAGATTCCTGAAAGTAGGTTTATCAATCCTATTAACCTTCATTGGTTTGAAGATGATTTTCCATTCAAAACTGGATGACTGGGGCTTCGAAACTTCACATTCTTTATTGATTATTGTGACCATTCTGGGATTATCAATCCTTCTTTCGCTCGTATTTCCTGAAAAGAAAAAAGAAAGAAAATTGAAATATAATCCTGAAAATGACGATAATTCAAGACATTAATTTACAATATTAAATACATTATAATTTTTAGAACCAGCACTTTAAGTGTTGGTTTTTACTTTTGTAACATTCTTGAATTTCAATTTGTTTACTTTTGTATTTTAGAATTGTAAAACTTATTTTTACATTTGTAATTGTAAATTTTACTGTTCTGTTATGAATCTCAACGAAAGAATTTCAAAAATCATAGAATATTCTGAACTCACCTCTTCAGAATTTGCAGATGCCATTGATGTGCAGCGCTCCTCTATCTCCCACATTACTTCCGGAAGAAATAAGCCTTCTCTGGATTTTCTGATTAAAGTAAAGGAACATTTCCCTGAACTGGAATGGGATTGGCTCATTAACGGCATCGGCGCAATGCTTAAAAAACCAGAGCCAGAAGTAGTTTCAGAACCTTTTGACGAAAAACCCAAGACAACTGCCCTACCTGATTTGTTCTCATTAATTAATGATGAAAACTTCGGCACGACCGAAAGTGAAGACAGAATTCTTCCTATATCTGAAGAACCAAAAACTGTAGAGCACCGAGAATCTTATAAATCTGAACCAACTGCTGAAAAAGAAATTTTAAACGATTCTCAGCGATTAGAGAAAAATACAGGCTTTCCTTTGCCGCAAGTGATTGAAAATGAAGAGAATAAATTAAAACGTATTGTCTTATTCTTCGAAAACGGCAAATTTGAGAGTTTTGAACCGTGATTGAGGCTAAGGTTGAGGTTAAGGTTGAGGTTGAGGTTAAGGTTTACCCTTCGACTTTCGCTTAGGGTGACAATATGATAAAACATAAAATCCTTTCCAAAACTGGAAAGGATTTTTTATTTCAATTATCTAAAATTAATTAACATCCATTTCAGGAATATCTCCTTCAACGATTAAGGTTGCTTCGGTTGCTTTTTTAATATCTTCTACGGAAACACCCGGAGCTCGTTCCAGAAGTTTTAAACCATTATCAGTAACTTCCATCACTGCAAGGTCAGAAACGATTTTCTTCACGCATTTTACGCCCGTTAACGGCAAAGTGCAGCTCTTCAAAATCTTGCTCTCTCCTGCCTTATTGGTGTGCATCATCGCAACGATAATGTTCTTTGCAGAAGCTACCAAATCCATCGCTCCACCCATTCCTTTTACCATCTTTCCCGGGATTTTCCAGCTTGCAATATCGCCGTCTTCAGAAACTTCCATCGCACCAAGAATCGTAAGATCCACCTTCTGACTCCTGATCATTCCAAAACTGAATGCAGAGTCGAAAAATGATGCTCCGGGAAGCGTTGTAATGGTCTGTTTACCAGCGTTGATCAGGTCTGCATCTTCTTCACCTTCATAAGGAAATGGTCCCATTCCCAAAACGCCGTTTTCACTTTGGAAATCTACTGAAAATGTCTCGGGAACGTAGTTTGCAACCAAAGTTGGAATTCCGATACCTAGGTTCACGTACATTCCGTCTTCTACTTCCTTTGAAATTCTTTTTGCTATTTGTTCTTTGGTCAACATTATGCTTCTCTTTTTCTGGTGGTTACACGTTCAATTCTCTTTTCAAATTTCTCTCCCTGGAAAATTCTCTGTACCATAATTCCCGGAATATGAATCTGGTTCGGATCCAGTTCGCCCGGTGCTACAAGCTCTTCTACTTCAGCAATTGTAATTTTTCCAGCTCCTGCCATCGGTAGGTTGAAATTTCTTGCAGTACCTCTGAAAATAAGGTTGCCGGAATAATCTCCTTTCCATGCCTTTACAATGGAATATTCAGCTTCATACGCATGCTCCATAATATGCATTTTACCATTGAATTCTCTTGCTTCTTTGCCTTCTGCAACTTCAGTTCCGTATCCTGCAGGTGTGTAGAACGCAGGAATTCCGGCCTGTGCTGCACGACATTTTTCTGCAAGTGTTCCCTGAGGCGTCAGTTCAACCTCGAGTTCTCCGGACAGCATTTGTCTTTCGAATTCGGCATTTTCACCAACGTAGGAAGCAATCATTTTCTTGATTTGTCTTTTTTGCAACAGCAATCCCAATCCAAAATCATCTACTCCGGCGTTATTGGAAATACATGTAAGATCCGTCACATCACTTTCTACCAACGCATTGATACAGTTTTCAGGAATACCGCATAGTCCGAAACCACCAACAATTAAGGTCATTCCGTCGCTGATTCCTGCAATCGCTTCCTTGGCATTTTTTACTCTTTTATCAATCATCTTTCAATAATTTTTTATTGTGCAGTCCAGCCTCCGTCTAACGTAAATGTCGTTCCGGAAACCGAAGTTGCATTATCTGCTGCTAAAAATACGCACATTTCCCCAATTTTCTCTACCGGAACGAAACTTTTTACAGCCTGTTTTTTCAACATTACCTTCTCAACCACTTCATCTTCGGACATTCCGTGGGTTTTGGCCTGATCTTTAATCTGTCCTTCCACCAAAGGCGTTTTCACATAACCGGGACAAATGGCGTTACACGTAATATTATAAGGTGCGCCTTCTAAAGCCAAAACTTTTGTGAGGCCTACTACCCCATGTTTTGCAGTTACATAAGCTGATTTAAACTCAGAAGCGCGAAGACCGTGAACTGATGAAACATTAATGATTCGGCCAAAATTCTGCTCTTTCATTTGTTTGAAAACAGCTCTGCTGGCGTAAAACACCGAGTTCATATTCAAGTTAATAATGGCTTGATATTTTTCTATCGGGAAATCTTCAATTTTTGAAACGTGCTGAATTCCGGCATTATTTACTAAAATATCAATGCTTCCCATTTCGGAATATGCAAAATCAATCAGTTCCTGAACGCCTTCCGGAGTCATAAGATTGGCATTCTTAAAGACTGTTTTTACCCCAAATTCCTTTCCTATTTCTTCAGCGATTTCAGGTCCGTTGACTTCAAGTCCGTTGAATACAATATTGTATCCTGCTTTTGCAAATGATTTGGCAATGCCAAGACCAATACCGCTTGTGCTGCCTGTTATAACTGCATTTTTTGTCATTTTACAAAAATTTAATAAGTACGTCATTCAGTTTTTCAGCCTGATCCAGTACAATTCCGTGTCTGGAGTTTTCAATCACCACCAGTTTTGCATCGGGCATTTTATCAACAAAATTTTGTTTGAATTCAACCGGAGTATAATCCATATCTGATGCTACGACCAGCGTTTTGTTCGGAATTTGCGAAACTTTATCACCAATTCCCCATTTCATCAACTCTGCGAATGTATAAAGATAGGCATCTTCATCATTTTTTACAAGCCGTTTCTTGAAATCGTCGCGCCACAATTCCTGATTTTCCTCCGGATACATGCCTTTGGAAATGGTTTCAGCCAAAGTAAGAAAACCTTCTTCTTTGATGATTTTGGTCCTTACAGCAAGAATGTCAACACCGGCGTCATTTGGTCTGTTGAAATCAGGACCGGAGTTTACAATCACGATTTTATCCACGATTTCTGGATGCGAAAGTGCCATCTGAAAACAAACAGCTCCTCCCATTGAGAAACCCACAAAACTGGCTTTGGCAATATCAAGCGATTTCAAAAGTTGATAAACGTCCTCCATCATATACTCTACACCTTGCTTTTCAGGAACTTTGGTCGAATTACCATGAGCCCTGAAATCGGGTGCGATTACCCTAAACTTTCGGGATAAGACAGGGATCTGAAGATCCCAGTCCTGTTTTGTAGAGCCTAAACCATGCAGAAGCACCACAACATCTCCGCTCCCAACATCTGTATAGTCCAGTTCAATCCCGTTAACGCTAATTAACGCCATAATATGAAGAAACTGATTTTTTATTTTTTATTCTTGAAGAAATCGATATGATATCTAAACTCTACAGAATACAATCTCTTAATGAATGGTGAACCTGCAAACTCGCGGATATCAGCATTGAATAAGTTGGTAACGTTTGCTCCAACCGTCATTCCGTTGTTGAAGTTGTATCCAAGATTCATATCCACCGTAAATCCTCCAAGCGGACCGTAGTTCCATGTTCTACCCGGCGCATAGTAAGCATTTTCTCTGATGTCGATGGTTCCGTCTCCATTTAAATCCTGAGTTTTTGCTGCTGTAGAAACTCCGGAGAAGAAGTCATAATCCTGCACGTATCTTCCGTAAACTGCTCCAAACCAAGTTGGTGTAGTATAGTTAAGCCCAAGAGTTACTTTGTTTTCCGGTGTGTTGATTGGAAGGTCGGTATCAAGAACTTTTCCGTCTTTGTTACCGTCGTTACCCATATCTTCTTTATCTAAACTTCTTCCGAAATAAGAGTAATTAAGCACCCCTCGTAAAGCATCGGTGAAATAATAATTAAGTCCTAAATCGAATCCGTAAGTATCAACTTTACCGAAGTTTGAATATGTAAGAACGAACGCAGGATTGGCTCCCGGAATTTCAGAAAGCGCCTGGTCTCCTCTGTGTGTCACTGTTTTTCCTCCTGTTGCCAATTGGGTTAATGGACTGATGAAGTTTTCAGACATATTATAGTATGCATTGGCATCGATATAAAGTTTCTTCTGAATTGATCCCTTATAACCAACCTCGAAAGAATCAATGGTTTCTACTTCAAGAGGCTTGATTTTCGAACCGTCTGATAGCGTGAATCCAAGACCGTTTCCTAAGATAAGACCTCCGAAAAGGTAACCTTCAAGATTCATGATTGAAGGTACTGCCATACCTCTACCATAAGTTAATCTAACTGTTCCGTCGCCAACTTTCTTAGTAATAGCAGCTTTTGGAAGGATATTGGTTCCGTAGTAATCGTGGTTATCCAATCTCGCTGCAGCAAGGAATCCCCAACCATCAACTTTATATTCTGCCTGACCGTAAACCCCAAACTGATTTACATTAATCGGTCCATCAAAATCAAGCATGTAAGTATTCTTCGTGAACGCAATATGTCTCTGGAACTGAGCACCTCCGATTAAAGTAAACGCTCCCCAAGTATTGTTGTACTGACCTTCTGTAACGAATCTTTTTGAATCATCTTTAAATCTGGAACCTCTCTGCAACGGAACTCCTAAAGTTGGAGAAATTGCGAACCACTGCTCCATGTAAGATCTTTCTCTTGCTTCAGCATCTGAAAAACCTGCATTTTTGAATGAAACATAGTTCTGAGTTCTTTGGTTCATTGCGTAGGTATCTTCAGTATTACTCCACTGATAGTAAGAGTTTAAGAAGAATCTTGGATGAACGTATTTTAACTGAAGTTCGTCGATATTCCAGTCTTTAATCTGGTTTCTACCGGCACTCGTTACTGCAATATTATTGTTGTTTGAGTGTCCGTAATAACCGATTAATTCTCCCGGACCAATCTTATAATTCAATTGTGTGTTGAACTTTGTAGTGTTGAAATTTCTGTCGAGATCAAGTTCTGTATGTGCGATGTTATTCACATAAACCGAATCTACATAATCGAATTCCTCTCCTTGAGTATGCTCAAATGAAAGTTTGAAAGCCAATTTATCGCTTAAAGCCTGTGCGTGTCTCGCTCTAGCTGTGAAAACTTTCTGGTTTCCTGCTCCAAGTGCAAAAGTAGTTCCCTGAGATCTGAAAGGGTTTTTAGAAAGTGAATTCACCAAACCGTTGTGAGCGTTCGGTCCGTAAAGCGTTCCGTTTGGTCCGAGAAGGATTTCTACTTTTTCTATATCTTCTTTAATTACAGTAGAAAAAGTTCCCAAAGGAAGACCTGTTGCGATAAGTGTAGAAACACGGTCGTCAGTAATCTGAAGGTTTTTGGAGTTGAAAGCAGAGTTGAATCTTCTGATATTAAGCCCTGTTCCAAGAACCCCTGCTCGTACAAAGTCAACACCTTTTTGTCTTGAAGCAAGTTCACCAAGGTTGAAACTTGTAAATTCCTGAATATCTTTAGAACTGATAACGTTAATAGTTGCCGGAACATCTACCAATTTCTGAACCTTACGGCTGGCAGAAACCGTTACCTGCTCTATGTCTCTAACTCTTACACTGTCTTCCTGTGCATTGGCGAATAATGAACCAAGCGTTAAGGATAATACGACTGCTTTTCTCATTGTAAAATTTGATTTTTTGTTAATATTTTTTACAATGTTAACTCAATGTTTCAAAGAAAAACTTGCAAAAGACAACTTTCTATGGTATGACTTACTTAAATAAAGTCGTTAAAAATAAATATATCAGTATAAAACTTAATAAAATAAAGGAATTAAGACGAATGCGACTTAAACACAGAATAAAGAACAGGAAGGTTTTTTGACAGTTTTAAAACATTTTTTTCTACAATCTTAGCATTATTCTTGGTAATGTTTATTGAACGGAGAGACTCTTCTACAAACGACAGTAAATCCTCTTTAGACAGCTTGTTTTCCATATAACTTGCCAACATTATCGCCCACGAAATATTCGGAATAAAGTTTTGATTTTTCTTGCGTTTTCCTTCCAGTTCCCGTAAACCGAATTTTTTTTCGAGTTGAAGAATCACCGGATAATTTTCGGTTTCAAGAAGGATGTTGATGTATGACGTAAAAAAGTGATGCCAACGGTATTCGAAGATTTCTTTTTCGTATTTCTGAAGGAAATAAATACCAATATTCTCAGCTTTTTTATGTTGTTTCAGTTCATCTAAAATTCTTAAATGATAAGAAATATAGGTGATTTTCTGATGGTCGTTGTGCGTGCTTTCGTAGATGTGACGATAGTTTTCGAGCAGTTCGCTGGCTTTCTTCACCTCTTCAGTTCTCAGGTATATTGCTGCGAGATTATTCACATACATCAAAGTATCTTCGTTGTTTTGGCGAATTGCCAGCTTCCCGAAATAAATCGCTTTTTCATTGTCATTCAACTGCGAATGAAGCAGGACACTGTTCGAATAAAAGTTGTATAAAATCCTCCTTGAATACAAATCTCCTTTGCTGAAAAAACCATCAATTTTAGCAAAAATCTGTCTCAGTTTTTCTGAATCTTTGTTGGTATTATACATGAATGCCAAAAGAACAAAAGCTTTATAACGGTTGTTTCCGTTGATATCTTCTGTTTCAAAAACTTTCATCAGCCATTTTTCCCAATATCCGGAATCGATATTTTTTCTCGTGTATTGGCTCGTAATTTCGTCGGTTGCTTCGTAAAGTTTCTGATGTATTTTATTGGCTTTTTTATAGGCACTTTCAAATCTTCTGAGAAAATCGTCCACAATCAAATGGTCGTCATAGCGAAGTCTCACCAAAAGATAAGAACGGTATTCGCGAACAACATTGTACAGCTGCTGAAAATTGTAACCAATTTTCTTATATGCTTTGATATAATCTATCATTTCCTTCTCTTCTTCGGCTGTAACGAGGTCGAGAGAAATTTTCTTGTAGAAATCCAGAATCCTTGCGCCAACTTTATCAACATCACGAAGGTCAAGTTTTTTTTCTATCCAGGTTTTAATGTGGTGGTATTTTCTTTTATCCAGATCCGGATTAAATTCCCTTTGTTTATCAGGGTTAAGTGCATTATTGATAACCGTATCAAAAATCAACTGTTTTTCGGCATCCTGAAAATTGGCCAAAGTAGAAACATATCTTGCTTCGTGCGGCAAAACCGCATTACTGAACTCTTCAAAAACTTTTAATTTCGGCTTCATTAATACAAAAAATGCAATCGGAAAAATACAAAACTAAACCTCTATAAAACAACTTAATGGCTAAAATAATTTAACCATTAAGAATAATATAAAATATTGAAAATGTTATCTGCACTTTTTCATAAACGATACAATCGCGTCATTTACTTCTTTCGGCTTCTCGAACATTAGGAAATGCCCGGCTTCATCTATAATCTTTAAATCACTCTTTTTAATGAATATTTTTGCTTTCTCAGCCACATCTTTAATCGTCATTGTTGGATGGAAATATCGGTTTGGTATCAGCATATCGTTGGCCCCAAAAATGAGAAGGGTTGGTTTATTTATCGCGTTAAGTTCGTCAGCAACTTTATCATCCAGCATTCCTTTCACACTTTTTACGATAGCTTCAGCGTGCGTATCAAAATCTGATGAGTTTTTTATGGCCTTTCGGTCTTCAATCATTCTTGCAGCTTCCAAAGGCATTTTATAAAAATTGATTTTATAGTTATTGTCGATCTGCTCATCCGATGTATTTTTTACACCTTCTTTTGTTGTAACCATCAGCATCAGATTGCCTTCTTCCGGTGTGAATTCCTCGATGCCTGCAGGTGCTACTAAAATGAGATTTTTCACCTTTTCAGGATAAAGAGACGCAAACTTTATAGAAGCTTGCCCTCCCATTGAATGGCCAACCAAAGTGAACTTTTTGAGGTTCATTTTCTCCGCAAATTCATTAATGACTTTTGCAAAGTAAGTTGGCGTAAACTCGTCGGCCTTTAAATAAGATTTTCCGTAACCCGGCAGATCAATGGCGTAACAGGTGAAATCTTCTTTAAGCATTTCAATATTCCTGTACCACGCATCAGAATTACTGCTTAAACCATGTACAAAAAGCAAAACCTTCTTCCCATTTCCTTCCTTGCTGTAGGCCAAATCACCGTCCGACAAAGTGACAAATTTGGTCTCAAAACGATATGGCTGAAGAATTTCTTTCATTTTCTTGGTATTTTGGGCAAAAGAATGGGTAAAAACGGTAATGAATAAAAACAATAAAAATTTGGACATCTTTATATCTGTTCTTGGTTTGAATTGATGTTTTTGTAAAGTCGTATTAAATCTTTTCGGGCTACTTTTCCGAAACCGGTAATCGGGAATTCTTCAAGGAAAACATATTCCTTCGGCTGCTTGAACTTTGCAAGACGGTCGGTAAGAAATTCCTGTATTTTCTTTTGGTTGAGGGTTTTAGAATTTGTTTTAATAAATGCAACTCCTTTCTTTCCCCAGATACTGTCATCAAACGGCAGCACCAAAACACCTTGGATTTCCGAATGATGTTTCAAAACCGATTCAATTTCTTTAGGAAAAATATTTTCTCCTCCGGAAATATACATATCGTCGGTTCGTCCTTTCAGAAAGAAAAATCCGTCTTCATCTTTCACCGCCAAATCGCCGGTATGAAACCATCCGTTTTTAATTTTATCTTTCGTGTCAACCGAATTGTTCCAATAACCCGGCGTTACAATTTTACCTTTTATACACAGTTCACCAATTTCATTTTCAGCTGCTTCCTCGCCTTTTTCATTAACGATTTTCAGTTCTACATAAAAATTTGGTTTTCCTATTGAATCTGCTTTTGAAAACACAAAATCCTGATGCAAAGAAGTAATTGAAGGACCCGCTTCCGTAAGTCCGTAACCTGGTCTAATATTACAATTCTTCTTATTTCTCCATAGCGCAATCTGTTCCTGCGTAATCGACTCGCCTCCGGAAATAATATATTTTAAATTGGATAAATCAGCTTTTTCAAAATTCTCAGACCTCGAAATAATCTGCAGAATTGTTGGTAAAGCAATGAACATCGTCACCTTTTCAAATTCAAGATGATGAAGAATCTGATCGGCATTAAACTTTTTAAGGATTGCTATTTTACCTCCGTTATGAAGCAACGGTGTGAGAAAAATATTCCAACCCGAAGTGTGATAAGGCGGAAGAAAATTGATGGTAATATCCTCTGAAGTAATCCCCAACTGCATGGAAGTATTCAAACTGTTCCAAAACAATATTTTGTTGGTATAAAGCACACCTTTCGGTCTCGCCGTCGTTCCTGAAGTATAGAACAGAAACACCGGATTTTCTTCTTTTATGTAGAATTCGGAAGTGCATTTCTTTCCTGAATAATTTACAACTTCATCCTTAAAATCAACAATTTTCAAGGTATTAAAGGAATCTTTTATCAGTGTTGTTTGCTCTTCGAACATCTCACTGTAAATGAAAATACTCGGCTGGCAATCCTTTAACTGAAATAAAATTTCTGATGAAGACAAACGGTAATTCAACGGAACTAAAATTGCACCTAATCTTTGACACGCTGAAAAAAGCATGACCAAAAACGGCGATTGCTCCATAAGAACCGCAATTCGGTCGCCTTCTTTTACTTTATCTTTCAGATAAAACGCAATATCATTTGCCGACCGATGCAAATCTTTATAAGAAAACTTCTCACCGGTTTCCAAATCGGTGATAGCAGTCTTATACGGTGTGAGCTCGTCCCACTTTGCAATCCAATCGAACTGATTCATTACGCTGTTGCAGATTTTTTGTTAAATATATGTAAAATTAGCGCAACTGCAACTGAAGAAACAATGGCAATAGCCGCAGAAACTCCTGGGTTTCCAACTGCTCCTTTCATGTATGGTGTCAGTTTCAGATAGAAAATTCCAAAATGAACCAAAATTGCGACGATTGATGCAACAAAGACTGTGGAAGATTTTACGTTCTTCACGAAAGTGCCGAAAAGAACCGGAACGAACGCCGCCGCGAAATATCCATAAACGCCCATTTGTCCGAAGATTCCAACACTTAAGTTCGGATTTTTAATCTGATTCCAGCTGAAATAAAAACTAACGGCAGCCAAAAGTACAATTACAATTTTATTGATTACCAAGCCGCTTTCAGTGATTTTTTCACCAAACATAGGCTCCAAAATATCTGAAGTTACTGTGATGGAAAGAGACTGAATCAATCCCTCTAAAGTCGACAGTCCCGCAGAAATTAAGCCGACAACAACTAAAATTCCGGCTGCAGCAGAAAATCTTTTCACTACGTAAACGGGAATAATTTCGTCCATCTTCATTTTCGTACCGTCTGCGACCAAATCCGGGAACATAATTCTTGCGTAAAGTCCTGCAATCACAATGAAAAAGAAAATCAGCATCGAGGCAATCGCGAAAAATAAATACGAGTTTACTTTTTCGGGATTTTTCAGCATTAAAGATTTGGTCATAATATGTGGCTGACAGATAATAGCAACACCAACAATTGCCTGGCAAATAACGACTTCGAAGAAATCCCTGTATAAAGGGCTGGTTTCGTTGAATGTTTTCGTAAGATGCGGATCGATGACATTGAGTTTTTCAACAAATCCTGCAATACCGTTTTCAAAAAGATTGACTCCCGAAAAAATCATCATCAAAGCCACAATCACCATTATCAGCGCCTGAACCGTGTTGGTATAAACCATAGAATTGGCTCCGCCAAACATCATATATCCAAAAACAAAAACCGTAATTCCAAGCAAAACATAAAATGGTTCTACTTCCAACGATTTAGAGATGACCTGCGTAAGTCCAACATTGATTAATACGATAAAAGTAATGAGCAACATTGCGACAATTGCAAAGAAAAACTTATACGAATTATTATCGAATCGGTTTCCAATCCATTGCGACATCGTATTGGCTTTCACCATTTTACCGTATTTGGCAAAACCTTTTGTAAAGAAAATTAAGGACACGAAAGCCGCAAGCGGAAGAACAACCGCCATAGAAATAATCCCCGAAACACCGTACAGCGCAATAAATCCGGGATTGATAACGAAAGTCGCAGCACTCGTCATAGAAGCCGCAAGTGAAAGACCCACAATCCACGACGGAAAACCCATATTTCCTATTGCATAATCACTTATTTTTTTAGTTTTTAGCGCTCCGCGAACTACAAAAAACAGAATTTACTACATCATATACTATCAGTACAATACTGATATATAACG
>CAZPQV010000048.1:0-382 GCA_964588705.1 uncultured Chryseobacterium sp. | reverse complement strand
TTTGATTTAAAAAACAAAGCAAAAGAAAAACTTTATTAATTCATAATAAAATATAAGAATTGAAAGTGTGACTTATTAATTGAACCGTATAATAATTCGTATAATATATGATTTAGTAATATTTACAAAGGATATGACTTAAAAAGCATAAAAATATTTAAGATATTGTTTATTAAATGTTTGTAAAAATAAAATATTGTTGTATTTTTGCAGTCCGTTAACCAACCTCTGACGAAGGACGTGTAAGTTGCTTAGCTTGAACTATTTTTTTATTAATAATGGATTTATTAAGGTACGTAGATGACAAGGACATTACAAAAAACGAATTCCCAGAATTCAAAGCGGGTGACACAAGCACCGTGTACTACGAAATGAAAGAAGG
>CAZPQV010000047.1:0-18020 GCA_964588705.1 uncultured Chryseobacterium sp. | reverse complement strand
AAGTTGGATGTTGAAAGCCCTCTAAATGTGTTTAAAATCACATCAGCATGCGCTGCGCTTTATTCACGCCGTCAACCAGAATATCAATTTCTTCCAATGTATTATAAACGGCAAAACTCGCGCGGATGGTTCCGGCAATTCCGAAGAAATCCATAATCGGTTGCGTGCAGTGGAGTCCGGTTCTTACAGCAATTCCCATTTTGTCGAGGATCATCCCGGTGTCGGAAGCAATGCCTGCGCCTTCCAAGGTGAATGAAACCACTCCGGTTCGGTTAGCCTTTTCACCATAAATTCTGAGATTCTCTATTTCCAGAAGCTTTTTCTGAGCATAATCCAAAAGCGCGTTTTCGTGATGCTGAATGTTTTCGTGTCCGATACTTTCCATAAAATCCACGGCTGCTCCCAAAGCAATATTTCCGCCAACGTTTGGTGTTCCGGCTTCGAATTTGAAAGGTAAATCCGCATAAGTGGTTTTTTCAAATGAGCAGGTTGCAATCATTTCGCCGCCTCCATGAAATGGGTGAATTTTTCTTAAAACTTCTTCTTTTCCGTAAAGAATTCCAACGCCCATTGGTGCGTACATTTTGTGACCGGAGAACGCAAAGAAATCACAGTCCATTTTCTGCACATCAATTTTGAAGTGAGGAACCGACTGCGCACCGTCAATCAGGATATAGGCATCAGAATTTTTTCTGGTTTTTGCAATAATCTCTTCTATTGGATTGATGATTCCCAAAGCATTGGAAACCTGGTTTACTGCAACAATTTTCGTTTTTTCATTAAGGTTTTGATCTAAGAAATCGAGTTGAAGAATTCCATTTTCATCCATTGGAATGACTTTCAGAACAGCGCCAGTTCTTTCGCAAAGCATTTGCCAAGGTACGATGTTGGAGTGGTGCTCCAAATGAGAAATGATGATTTCGTCACCTTTTTTGATAAGATTGGTGATGGCGTAAGCCACTAAATTGATGCTTTCGGTAGTTCCTCTCGTGAAAATGACTTCGTAATCGTGTTTTGCATTGATGAATTTCTGGATTTTCCTGCGCGAAATTTCCATTTCTTCCGTTGCTAACTGACTTAGCGTGTGAATGCCTCTGTGAACGTTTGCATTGAGCGTTTCGTAATATTTCGTCCAGGTTTCGATGACTGAAACCGGTTTTTGGGAAGTGGCTCCGTTATCAAAGTAAACGAGCGGTTTTCCGTTAATTTGCTGATTCAGAATTGGAAACTGAGAACGAATATCCTGTATATTGAACATTTTGCTTATTTAGAATGGCTCAAAATTACGGAAAATTTTCCGCAATAGGGATAGTAGTGGAAATCCTTTTGTTGAAAGGCAAAAGCTAAGGGAACAAAAGATTGTAACGGATAGCCCGGTTTTGCAAAAAAGCAATGGGAAAGGTATTGGCTTTTGCAAAAATTGCCCAAATCTAAAAATTCTCCACAATCTGATTCACAATAAAATCTACCTGTTTTGGCCTTCCTTTCTCGTCTTTTGGCTGATTTTCGAAACTTCCGGTTCTTACGATAACCAATTGTTTTTCAGGAACAATGATGATGTATTGCCCAAGAATTCCCCAGAAATAATAGTGTTTGTATTTGGCATCATTGTTAATCCAGATTCCCATTCCGTAAGTTTCGTTGGAGTGTTTGGTTGGCGTTCTCATTTCATCAATAAAACTTTTGCTGATGATTTGTACCGAATCCGATTTACCATCATTCAGCATGAGTTGTCCTATTTTTGCAAAATCTCTGGAACCGGCATTGACGCAGCAAAATGTTTTTTCCATGCCGTTGTCGTCGGTAATCCATTCTGCGCTGTGTTCCATACCCAAAGGAATCCAGATTTTTGTTGAAAGATAATCGGCAATGGATTGATCGACCGCTTTACGCACTGCAAACCCTAAAAGCTGTGTAGAACCGCTTTGGTATTCGAACTTGGTTCCCGGCATATTTTTTAAGCCTTTGAGCAGAACGGCATCTGCGAGACTGTTTCCGTAATAGGCCTTTGCATTGGGCGAAAACGGATTTTTGTAATCTTCATTCCAGTTGAGACCGGCCTCCATGGAAGCCAAATGCCTTAAGGTTAATTTATTTCCGAATTTTACATTCTCATAGTTTTGATAGAAATCGTATAAAGGCTGATTGATGCTTTTCATTTTCCCTTCATCAATGGCTTTTCCGGTCAGCAATACCATAATGCCTTGTGGCATAGAGAATGAAGTGGTTTTTGATGATTCGCTGTAGCCGTCGAACTATTGTTCGTGCAGAAGCTTTCCGTTTTTCACGAGTAAGAATGAAACGGTATTAGAATTTTTTAAGTCTTCCTGTAATGCTTGTGGTAATTTCTGTTTGTTGTACAGCGAGTCCTTTTGCCAAATTTTTGGCTGCTGCCCAACATTGATTTTGTGACTTGGAAATAATGCCGCATCATCGATGGTCGCACTCGTTTCGCCACGAAGGTAGGTTTTGGCAATACCCCGGAACAAATAATCGTAGTCTAAAGCATAAGTAAGCGCAATAATCGCAGCTATAATAACCAGAATAATTTTGAAAACTCTCACGGAATTGATTTTAAACAAATTTAATAAAAAAAGTCCCGCAAAAGCAGGACTCTGTTTTTATATAAATTTTGACTAAATCTTCTGAAGCAGGTTTCTGAAGTTCGTCTTTTCATCAATAATTCTTCTAAGATCGGCAACCGGAACTCTTTCCTGCTGCATTGTATCTCTGTCTCTTAGAGTCACGGTATGATTTGTAAGTGTATCGTGGTCAACAGTAATACAGAATGGCGTTCCGATGGCATCGTTTCTTCTGTAGCGTTTTCCGATACTGTCTTTTTCTTCGTAGATGAGGTTGAAATCGTATTTCAAATCGTTGAAGATTTTCTCTGCATATTCTCCAAGTCCGTCTTTTTTCATTAATGGAAGAATGGCTGCTTTTACAGGAGCAAGCGCCGGAGGAAGCGAAAGAACCGTTCTTTCTGATCCGTCTTCCAAAACTTCGTCTTTCAGGCAGTGAGACATCAGAGCAAGGAACAATCTGTCTAAACCGATAGAAGTTTCAACCACGTAAGGGACATAGTTTTCGTTTCTTTCCGGATCGAAATACTGAAGTTTTCTTCCTGAATACTGCTCGTGTGCTGCCAAGTCGAAATCGGTTCTGGAGTGAATTCCTTCCAGTTCTTTAAATCCAAACGGGAACTTAAACTCGATATCAGCAGCAGCATTAGCATAGTGTGCTAATTTTTCGTGGTCGTGGAAACGGTAGTTTTCTGCGCCTAAACCAAGTGCCAAATGCCAGTTCAAACGTTTTTGTTTCCATTCTTCGTACTGTGCCAGTTCTGTTCCCGGCTGCACGAAAAACTGCATTTCCATCTGCTCGAATTCTCTCATTCTGAAAATGAACTGTCTTGCTACAATCTCATTTCTAAAGGCTTTACCAATCTGTGCAATTCCGAAAGGCAATTTGTGTCTTGATGTTTTCTGAACGTTCAGGAAGTTTACAAAAATCCCCTGTGCCGTTTCCGGACGAAGGTAAAGGTCTGTTGCGTTTTCAGCTGAAGCCCCGAGTTTTGTGCCGAACATCAGGTTGAATTGGCGAACGTCGGTCCAGTTTTTAGAACCGGTATCAGGATCGGCGATTTCAAGTTCCTCGATAATCGCTTTTACATCTGCCAAATCTTCATTTTCCAGAGATTGAGCCATTCTGCTGAGAATTGCTCTGTATTTTTTTCTGTACTCTAAAACTCTTTCATTGGTGTTTTCGAACTGTTCCTGATCGAAAGCGTCCCCAAATCTTTTTGCTGCTTTATCAATTTCTTTCTGCGCTTTATCTTCAAGTTTCGCACAGTAATCTTCGATTAAAACATCGGCACGGAAACGTTTTTTAGAATCTTTATTATCAATTAAAGGATCGTTGAACGCATCAACGTGTCCGGAAGCTTTCCAGGTAGTAGGATGCATCAGAATAGCGGCATCAATTCCAACGATATTATCGTTGAGCTGCACCATTGCTTTCCACCAATACTGTTTGATGTTGTTTTTAAGCTCAGAACCGTTTTGTCCGTAGTCGTAAACGGCGGATAGTCCGTCGTAAATTTCTGAACTTGGGAAAATAAAACCGTATTCCTTAGCGTGGGAAATTACCTTCTTGAAAACATCTTCCTGTTTTGCCATAATTCTTTTATTAAAAGCGCAAAATTAAGGAATTTATCAGGGATTAAAAAATTAAAAACCCAACAGTATTATGTTGGGTTCAGTTGTATATTATTCTGAATTAAAACTTTAAAAATTATAACTTAATGCTATACCGTTTCGGGAGTTTTCTAATTTAAAATATGGTTTTAAAGTAATGTCTTTTCCGTTTTCGATATCTATTGCTTTTTGTACATTCTTTTTTGTTGCTAATGCAAAGGGAATTGCACTACCAATTAATACGGCGCCAGCTATCGCATAATCGTAACCATACGGTCCGTCAATTTGTCCGTAAACAGGATTTCCAGGGATGTCGAGAATTATTCCTTCTTTTTTCTTTCTTAGCATCATTGGCAAACTTGCACCGATTGTAGCACCTCCTGTAACAGCCAAATCTGAGCTGTTGTTTTGTTTTTCCTTGCCTTCTTTACGTAATCTCTGGCTTCCTGATTATTGAAAACTTTCCCGTATTCTTTCAGTTTATATTGTTAGCCATTCTGCTCAAATGTGTATTTTCCTTTGGTAATCAGAGAAATATCCTGATTGTTTTCCTGTGCAAAACTAAGAGTAAAATTGCAAATCAGAAACAAGAATAAAAGTTTTTTCATAGTTAGTTTTCTTTCGGTAAAACTATATAAAAACTTGATGCAATCAAATAAAAAAATTCGCAATCGTATAAATAATCAAACCAACTAAACCGCCAACCAAAGTTCCGTTTACACGAATGAATTGTAGGTCTTTTCCAACCTCAAGCTCCAACTTGTTGCTGAGTTCCTTTCCTTCCCAATCGCCAACAGTAGAACTGATTAAATCGCCAAATTGGTGTGTGTTTTTTAGAATATATTTGTAAGCCGTAACGCGAATCCAGTGATCGATTTTGTATTGAAGTTTTTCGTCGTTCTGAAGATTGTATGACAGTTCTGAAATGTTTTTACGGATATAATTTTTCATTGCCGAATGCTCAGACTCAAGTTCTTTGGTAAGAGATTTTTTGATGGAATTCCAGATGTCGTGGGAATATTGCTCCAGTTTTTCTTCTTTCAGAAAGTTTTGTTTGATGCTGTTGAATTCTTCTTCCCATTTTCCGTTTGCTTTTAATTCTTCAGAGAAAGCAAACAGTTTTTCGGTCATTTCTTTTCTGAGTGAATGTTCCGGATTATTTTCAACCTCATCAAAATAATTGGAAAGACCTTTCGTGATTTTATCGGCAATCGCATCATCCACAAATTTAGGAATCAGTGCGAAACTTTCTTTTTTCACCCGTTCTCTTACAACTTCCTGATTGTTCAGAACATAATCTTTTATCTGTTTCGAAAGCGAAGTAATCACGCGCTGATGGTCGTTTTTCTCCAGCAAATAATCGAGTCCGTTACCCACAATACGGTTGATCTTTACTTCATCGGTCATTTCTTTCGATTTGTTTTTAATGAAATTTACAACCGCTTTATCATCAAGTTTCTGAAGAATATCCAAAATAATTACCGATGTTTCATTAATCAACAATTCCTGGTTTCTCTCTTTGGAAAGCCAGTCACCGACGAAATGTGAAACTTTTAATTTCAGAATATAAGGGCGGATGTTTTTAGGTGCCAGAAAATTAGATACCACAAAACTTCCGAGATTGTCACCAATCTGCTCTTTCTTGTTTTGGATGAGATTTGTGTGAGGAATTTTAAGTCCCAAAGGATGATGGAAAAGTGCCGTAACCGCAAACCAGTCTGCAAGCGCACCAACCATCGCTGCTTCCGAAAATGCCCGGACATAACCAATCCAGTGCGATGAATTGGTTTTCTGGATGATGGTTGTAACGATGAATATTACCGCCATCAAAACAAAAAGTCCTGTCGCAAAAGTTTTATATTTCCGGAGTTGCCTCCTTTTCAGTTCGTCATTCATTTATTGCAAATTTATTAAATTTGAATGGTGTTGATTTGTTTCAGCATTTCATAATCAGATGAAATTTTTCAATCTCATATTTATTTTTTTGTTTCTGCAAGGATGCTCGCAGAATCATCAACCTTTAAAATCTACCACAATGGAAAACAATACATCAAAAAATAATCCATACTTCTCTACAACCGATACGGGGAAAGTAACCATATCAAATGAAGAATGGCAAAAACACCTTTCTCCGGAACTTTACTATATCGCGCGCCAGCAGGGAACCGAACGCCCGCACACCGGAAAATACAATGAATTTGATGAACTTGGCGAATATTACTGCGCTGCCTGTGGAAATCATCTTTTTAAGAGTGACCAGAAGTTTGCTTCAACCTGTGGATGGCCAAGCTTTTTTGAAGCCGACAAAAATGGAGTGGCCTACAAAAGAGATACTTCGCACGGTATGGAGAGAATAGAAGTGGTTTGCAAAAGATGCAGTTCACATTTGGGACACGTTTTCAACGATGGGCCGGAACCAACAGGTATGCGTTATTGTATGAATTCGGTGAGTTTACATTTCGTTCCGGAAGAGAAACCGTAATAAATTCGTCATAGATTTCATATATTTTCTATAATCCGGTAAAAGTTAAATATTCTTAAATTGAGTTAAACTTTTTTATTTTAACCGATTGATTATTATGTTTTTATAAATTTGCACCTTCAAATCAAGTTAACATAATATATTAGATGAAGAAATTAGTTTTAGCGCTTTCGGTAATATTTACTGTAACCACGTCGTACATTACGATTGATAAAACAGTAAACAATACCGAACCAAAATATATTGTAGAAAAAAGTACTGAAAAGAAAGCAACAACACTTCCCGAAAACGAAATAAAAACACTTTCCGCCGCAGAAACCCTTTATCAAAAGATCGATTTTTCAAATATTAATAAACTGAATTATGAGGTTTTTGAAAAGGCATTTACAGGTTTCAACAACTTGAAAGCAGCCGGAAAGATTGATAAAAATACAAAACTTCTTACAGTTGCAGATTTCTCACTTTCGTCCAATACCAAAAGACTATGGGTGATAGATACCGAATCCGGTGAAATCCTTTTTAATTCTTTGGTAGCGCACGGAAAAAATACGGGAGAAGAATTTGCAACGAAATTTTCGAATATCGAAAGCTCTTATCAGAGCAGTTTAGGTTTTTACGTTACCGATGTCACTTATACCGGTGAAAACGGTTATTCGCTAAGGTTGTTGGGAATGGATGCAGGCTATAACGATGCTGCTTTGCAGAGAGCAATTGTGATGCACGGTGCAGATTATGTAAGTGAAACCTTCGCAGCACAACACAAAAGAATTGGGAGAAGTTGGGGATGTCCTGCAGTGCCAAGAGCATTGGCAGAACCAATCATCAACACCATAAAAGGAAAGAATGTTCTGTTCATTTATTATCCGGACGAGAACTATCTGAACACTTCGAAATGGCTAAATGCTTAGTAATTAAATAAATGATTGAAATGAAAGGAGCGCGAACCAAGTTTGCGCTCCTTTTGTATTTATAAAATAAGCAGGAATTTTAATGAACCTAATCCTTAATGCTTAAAAACTCACCAATAAGAAATTAACAAAATTAAGGCATGATTACAATTAATTAGAGAAAACTATTAAAACAAAAGGAGCACAAATTTATATTGCACTCCTTTGTCAATTTACCTTAATGAACCTAATCCTTAATGCTTAAAAACTTACCAATAAGAAATTAACAAAATTAAGGCATGATTACAATTAATTAGAGAAAACTATTAAAACAAAAGGAGCACAAATTTATATTGCACTCCTTTATCAATTTACCTTAATGAATCTTAATTCCTTAATGTTTGAAATCTCACCATTAAGAATTTAAGAAAATTCAGATCTTTTTATTTAAAAACCAATTCAGAAAACTTCTGACTTTTTAAAACTTCACATCAAGCCCTACATAAACCGTTGCCGGCATTATCGGTGCAAAAACCATTCCTCCGTCAAAGTAATTTCCGAAAGGATTTTTTGCATCAATAATCGGGTTGTCCTGCATATAGCTTGTAAGGTTTTCACCTCCGGCATATATTCTTATTTTATCATTGAGGTTTTTCGCAATCTGGGCGTTCAATGTCGTATAAGAATCGGAATATTCCGGAAGTTGGAATTCCACAGGATTTGAGTTCATATTTGGAAGTCTTTGTTTTCCGACCAAATTCAGAGTGGTGTCGAAGGTCCAGAATCCACCTTTGTCATTTTTAGTCGTTGCATAAGCAAGGTTTACAAAACCTCTGTGTTTAGCCATGAACGGAACTTCTTTTCTTCCATCGGCATAATCCGCCTGAACGTCGTAATATTTATAAGCCAATCTTACATCAAAGTTTCTCAATGGTGTGAAATCCCACTGTGTTTGCAAACTGTTTGCCCAAGATTTTCCGTCTAAATTATAGAACATCAGTTTCTGAGGAGAGCGGTCTAAATCTACCAATACCTGATCCTGAAAATCTGTTCTGAAAAAATCTGCAATAATTGTGGAGTTTCTGCCAAAGAATTTGAAATCCTGCTGAAGGCTTGCTCCGTAATTCCAGGCAATTTCCGGTTTTAAACCATAAATTTCTCCATTATTGTTTACGATTTCAATTTCTCGGTTTGATGCAAAGTATGCTTGGTTTTCAGCAAATACGTTAGCCGTTCTGAAACCTTTTCCTGCAGAAAGTCTCAGGATGGTTTTCGGGCTGATGTCATACTTAAAGTTCAGTCTTGGGGTAAACTGCGTTCCTGCAAGATTGTGGAAATCTGTTCTAACACCGGCAACCAAAGTATATTTCAGTCCGGTTAAAGTATATTCAAAGAATAATCCGGGAACGGTTTCGGTTCTTTTATAGTTTTGGGTTAAATAATCTTCGTCGTATTTGTCGTAAAGGAAACTTGCTCCCGTTTTGTATTTATGATTGGTGTTTCCAAAAATACTTTCGAAGATTAAATTTGAATAAAACGTATTCTGTTTTCCAAAATAATCTCTGAATCCGAAGAAACTGTCCTGCTGATGATAGGTAAACTGATTCATCCAGCCGATACTTTGATAAGGTTTTCCTTCGAAAATGTAGCCTGTTTTGTTCCAAACCTGAAATCTCGAAATATCAATCCCAACACCATAAGCATTCTGTTCACTCTGATCTTTTCTTTTATCAAAATCCATTTGTCCGGCATTTCTGCTGTCTTTGAGGAAATTAATACCAAAATGCGTTCCCCATCCTGAATTTTCAAGATCTGTATAATTCAGTAAATAAGTTGCATTAAGTTGTGTACCTGTTGGCTGATCCAGGAAACCGTCATCATTAGAATCTGTTTTGTTCAAAGTGGCATTTCCGTGAAGCAGAATAGATTGAGACCATTTTTCCGTTAAAGAGGAAACATTTGTAACGTTAGCTTCGGTTCTTCCGTTGTTGTCGGCGAAAATGTTCAGGGTAGATTCAGGATCTTTATTGAATTTCAAAAGCTCTGTATTAATCTGTCCTGTGATGCTTTCGTATCCGTTGGTAACGGTGCTTCCCCCTTTCGTCAGCTGAATTCCGCCAATCCATCTCCCCGGAATGAAGTTCAAACCATAAGCAGATGCCAAGCCACGGATTTCAGGGAGGAGTTCCTTGGTTAAAGAAGTGTATTTTTGGTCAAGTCCAAGCATTTTCAGCTGCTTAGTTCCCGTTACAGCGTTGCTGTATGAAACATCTACTGTAGCATTGGTTTCGAAACTTTCAGAAAGGTTGCAGCAGGCTGCTTTCAGCAATTCTTTCTGGCCGATATTGAAGGTCAGTCCGGCACCTTTTTTATCGATGGCCGTAGCGCCCATTGCTTTTGTTACGGTAACGCCTTCAATGGTTTTGTCTATATGATCGGCGTGTTCTCTTGCATTGGCTTTTGGCTTTGCCGGAGCATTGTCCACGTGCACCTTTGGATTTGGAGCCTCAAAAGGAGTGTCTCGTGGATAAAGACAACATGCCGGAAGGTTTTTGTAAACCTCGTCAGATGCTTTGAACATTTCATTGTCGTGACCAACATCAGCGATTTTCTGAAGAATTTTTTCTACAGAAGTTGTCGATTCATCAAAATCAAATGAAAGTTTTTGAGAAGGAGCATTCCAAACCACGTTGGTTGCGCCCATGCTTTTCGCAGCGGTTTCAATACGTTCTTCGCACATGGTGCAGTTTCCCTTTACGAAGTAATCTTTTTTAACTGTTGCTTCACCAGTACTTTCTGTTTTTGTTTTTAGGAAAGAAGGTTCCCGCGCATATAAACAGCATCCCGGTAGATTATTGTAAACTTCATCGGATGCGGTAAACATTTCGTTATCATGACCAACTGCCGCAATATCTTTCAGGATTTTTTCTGCTGAAGTTTTTCCTTGGTCGTAGCTTACGGAAAGGGTTTGTGTTCCGGCGTTCCAAACCGCAGTTTTTGCTCCCGATTTTTTTGCCGTTGCTTCAATTCTGTCTTTACACATGCTGCATTCTCCTTTTACAAGAAAATCTTCCTGGGAGAGTGTTTGCGCGAACATCCCTACACTGAAAAGCAGTGCGCTTAACAGGTATAATTGTTTAATAAAACTTTTCATCGCTAAAATTACTGTTTAGGAGTTAAGTTCGGACGGTCGTACTGGCAGCAGGAATGCAGTTTTTCGTATGCTGAGGCCGGAGCAATATACATTTCATTATCATAACCAACTTCTGCTACTTTCTTCAAAATTTCTTTTTTCGAAGTTTTTTTAGAGTCGTAAGTGAGGGTTAGGATTTTTGTGTCTTTGTTCCAGTCTGCTTCAACAATATCTTTTTTGTTGATGGCTTTTTCGATGGTCGATTTACACATGCCACAGTTTCCGTAAACTTTTGCTGTTTCGGTTTTAGCATTTTTTACCTGAGCATTAAAGTTTGCTGCTAAGAATATGAACAGGAATGTAAATCCTGATTTTAAGATTGTTTTCATTTTTTAAATAGAATTAATTATTATTTGAATTAAATAGCCACGGTCCCGAAAAGACGGATTTTGGGCTGTCAGTAAATAATTAACCTATTTTAGGCGGTTGCCAAATCTCCTGAGGATTAAATGAAAGGTGAGGATTGTTGTAGATGAAAACCACTTTTTTATGAGCAGTTATTGCTGCTTCAAGCTCAAGGGTTTCCGGTTTGTTGATGTTTAGGTTTACCAAAGAAATACAGTGGTTGCAGTTTGCACAGTCTTTACAGTGGTTTTGCGTTTCTTTATTGCTGTCTTTGTTTTCTGTATCGTGACAGCTGGTGTCTTTTACTTCGGTTTTGCAGCAATCCATGTTTTCCATGTTTTGTGCATAGAAATTTTGTTTAGGAAAAATAAAAATTCCCAAACAGAAAATCATAATTAAAACCTGAAGTTTCTTGAACATGCTTTTGCAAATTTACAAAAAAATTTATTTGAAAAATAAAACCGCCAAATGAGGCGGTTGAATTTATATAAATCAATTATTTAAATCTTTTTTCTGTGTTGTTACAGTTTGTTGTTTGCTAATGTAGAATAGTCAATTGCTTCAGAATCGATAATTCTTTTTGCAAATCTGTATTTCGGTCCCCAGTATTTGTCGGTAAGTGGGGAAATCATTACCCCTCTTGAAGTAGATGCATGAATGAATTGAACCTCTCCATTCTCATCAATATCATGAACGATACCTACGTGAGAAATTCTGCCACCACCTCTGGAGAAGAATAAAAGGTCACCTTTTCTAAGATCTTCTTTCGAAACTCTTTCGCCTTCCTGTGCCTGTGCTGCTGCAACTCTTGGAAGACTCATTCCCATTGCGGTACCGAAAACTGAGAGAACAAATGCAGAACAGTCGATTCCTCTTCTTGTCGTTCCGCCATATCTGTAAGGAGTGCCAAGGTAAGATTCTGCTTCTGCTAAAAGACCGTCCATTTTACTTTCGAACATGATGGTCTTTTGGATTGCTTCTGCCTTGTTAGCTTTTTCAAGCTGAGCCAAAGCCATATCAATTTGTTGAGCTGGAGAAATCTCTACTTTAGCCTGAGATATTTCGTTGATATTTTTTTGAGAGAGTGATACCAGTTTGGCATCTGTTTTGTATGTTATAGGTTGTGAGACAACGTAATTGGATACACAAGACTGTAAAGTAAAAAAGGAAACAATTACGGCGATGTAAAACGAAACTCTTTTCTTCATATATATTTGATTATCTGTGTTAAAAAGGCTTTTTTATTTTGAAATCACAAGCACAAAAGTATACAAAGCCCTAAAAAGACTAGTTTTTTTGAGCAATCAAAAATCTTTTTTTAACACATTTTAACATTATTCTGAATAATGTTAAAGTAATTAATGCCGCAAAGCCTCTATTTTGGCTTTGCGGTTTTTTATTTTGTTAAGATTTATTAACATTTTATAATTGGCGTCTATTTATATTATTATTTCTGTCTATTACTGGCTTTTTTCCTTTAGACGGTATCTAAAATTTGAATAAAAAAATCCGCTTTTGAGCGGATTTTTAAGATTTATCTTGTGAACAGTAATTCGCGATACTTCATGAGTGGCCAAAGTTCGTCGTCCACCATCATTTCAAGAGCGTCACTTGCATCACGTATTTTGTCAAAATATGGTTTTACATTATAGCAGAAAGCTTCTGCCTGCTTTTGAAAATCTTCAATTTCGAGAGTTTTCGTTCTTTCGGCAATCATTTCGTCAACACCAACTTTGATGGTTTCAATGTTTTTTGAAATATTTTTAATGAGACTGATCTGTTCTTTTGCTAAAGGTTTGTACTCCTCGTCACCAAAAATATCTTTCAGTCCTTTAACATTGTCAATCACTCGGTTTTGATAATATAAAGCTGCCGGAATAATGTGGTTTCTTGCAATATCACCCAAAACACGGGATTCAATTTCAATGACTTTGCAGTATTTTTCAAGCTTGATTTCGTTTCTGGCTTCCACTTCACGGTGTGTGAAAACACCAACTTCCTCATAAAGAGCGATGAATTTCGGATCAAGTTCTCTCTTCAAAGCTTCAGGAGTGGTTTTCAGATTGCTTAGACCACGTTTTTCTGCTTCTTTTGCCCAGTCGTCAGAGTAACCGTCGCCTTCAAACATGATGTTTTTCGATTGTTTAATATATTCTCTCAACACATTAAATATTGCTTCATCTTTTTTCAATCCTTTCTTCTCAACCAACGCGTCAACCTCAGTTTTGAATTCACGGAGTTGTTTTGCTACAATCGAATTCATAATTGTCATAGCTTCAGCGCAGTTTGCTGACGAACCAACCGCACGGATTTCAAATTTATTTCCGGTGAAAGCAAATGGTGACGTTCTGTTTCTGTCGGTATTATCCAAAAGGATTTCAGGAATTTTTCCAACAACATTCAGTTTTAACTCGGTTTTTTCTTCCGGAGAAAGTTTTCCGTTGGTTACTTTTTCAAGTTCTTCCAAAACATTAAATAACTGCTTTCCGATGAACACCGAAATAATTGCCGGCGGCGCTTCATTTGCTCCCAAACGGTGGTCGTTGCTTGCGGTTGCAATTCCGGCTCTCAGAAGATCTGCATATTCGTTTACAGCTTTAATGGTGTTGATGAAGAACGTTAAAAACTGTAAGTTTTTCTTTGGATTTTTTCCAGGACTCAATAGGTTTTCTCCTGTGTCTGTAGATAAAGACCAGTTGTTGTGTTTTCCACTTCCGTTCACACCTTTAAACGGTTTTTCGTGGAAGAGAATATGGAAATGATGTTTGTGTGCAACTCTCGCCATAAGATCCATCAATAAAGAGTTGTGGTCTACAGCAACGTTGGCTTCTTCAAACATTGGTGCCAGTTCGAATTGGTTTGGTGCAACTTCATTGTGGCGTGTTGTTACAGGAATCCCAAGTGTAATGGCTTTGATTTCAAGTTCTTTCATGAAATTCATCACTCTTGTTGGGATTGAACCAAAATAATGGTCGTCCAACTGCTGTCCTTTTGCAGGAGAGTGTCCCAGCAAACTTCTTCCGGTGAAAATAAGGTCGGGACGCGACTGATACAGTGCAGAGTCAATCAGGAAATATTCCTGCTCCCAGCCCAAAGTTGCGGTAACTTTTGTAACGTTTTTATCAAAATACTGCATCACGGATGTTGCAGCATGATCTAAGGCTTGAAGCGCTCTAAGCAGCGGTGTTTTATAATCAAGAGTTTCTCCGGTGTAAGAAATAAAAATTGAAGGAATACAAAGCGTTGTTCCCATGATGAATGCTGGGGAAGTTGGATCCCAAGCAGTATAACCACGTGCTTCAAAAGTATTTGTGATGCCTCCGTTCGGGAATGTAGAAGCGTCGAGCTCCTGCTCCATCAGCATTCCGCCGTTGAATCTTTCAATTGCACGGTCGCTTTCAAAAGGCGTGAAAAAACTGTCGTGTTTTTCAGCGGTAGAACCGGTCAATGGCTGAAACCAGTGTGTATAATGCGTTACACCTTTGCTCATTGCCCAATCCTTCATGGCAACTGCAATTTGGTCTGCAATATGTCTTTGGATTTGTGTGCCTTTCTTTATCGCATCCTGAATGGAGGTGAAGGCTTCTTTGGTTAAGTAAGAACGCATTGCCTCTTCCGAAAAAACATTTTCGCAGAAAAGAGCTGATAATTTTGGAGGAACTTCAACAGAGTTATCACGTCTGTAATCAATGAATGGAAGTTTTTCCAGTGCTTTAAATCTTAATGTTGACATATTGAATGGTGTTTTTGATTATGCAAAATTAATTAATTTTCAGAAAAAACAATAAAAAAGATAAAAAAAATTAGGGGTTAGTTATAAAAATAGTGTCTAATTCTATTTTTAACCATAAATAATTAGGGGTCAAATCTGTTTTATTCAATTTTTTAATAGAATTTCATGTTTGTAATCTGTTTTATCTATAATGAGAAATTTAAATTTAATTTATCGAAATAAACTAAGTCTCTTAATTTGAATTAATACCATATTAATAATCATTAAATTAAAATTCATTAATTTTGTGCGTCATTAATTATATTTAACTCATTAAGATAATAAAAAACACTATATAATTTTATGGCAACAAATTCAAGAGCACGTGAGACCACCGAAGCCATCGAAAGGCTTTATGTGACAATGCGCCACCTCTTTTACAGAGGTTTTTTCAAACCGGGCGGTGTTTCCGGTGAAACAATCAGAAATCTTTTAATGGTAATCTCTCCGGAAATCTACGGTTCGATGAGTGTATCGAATAAAGTGGAATTAGACGGGCTTTTATACGTTCTCGACCGTCTTCCGGAAGGTATTGAGGAAACATCTTTCGTTCACCTTACTTCCGATGAAGGCTTTGATAAAGGTAGTTTTGAAGTAATCGTCCCGAAAAAACGCCGAAGAAACTGCTACCGAATCGATGAACATCAAATGAATATTGAGGTTCTTTTGGGTCGTTCGGAAATCTATGATATCCTTACACACCTTACATTCTTATATATAGAAGCCGACAAAATTCGTGCTTTGGCTTATCACAAGGATGAAGATAACAAGCCGACAAGAACCTGGAAAATTATCGAGGAAGCTGCAAAAGGTGAGAAGAAACTAAGTAGAAAGGAAAAAGAAGTGGCATTAATTCATCTTTCTTCGCTTTTAGGCAGAACGTTTGATGAAACGCTGAACGCTTATAACAGCTTTGGCGACGATAAAAATCCGGACCGTCTTTTCAAAATTATTTATCATTTAGGTAAAGCAAGTCTGGATGACCTGACAGGAGTTCGTGAGAGAGAAATATTCTTCAGCGCAATTCTTCGTGAAAGAGTTGGCCACCACCTTTTTGGTGAAAAATGGGCGAACAGAGTAAAAGAAGTTCTGGCTTCAAACGGACTTCAAACGAGACCACTGCACATAATTTCAGCCAACATGCATTCGGTGAAAAATATGCTTTATGCGAACGATGCGCTTGGAGAAAAAGTGAAAAAGGAGGTAGACTATTCTCTTTATGAAGAAATCAGTAATAAGAAGACTCTTCAGGATAAAATTCTGAATCACTCCCAAAAACAAGGCCTTATATATATAGATGACGACAGCGGAAGTAATATCGATGTTCAGATTATAGACCTTGCCAAAACCAAACTGAATAATACGCCTTTTGCAGGGATGAAATATTCCGGGGACGATGTAATTCTCGTTTTCGATTATGCATTTGGTGAGCAGGCCTTTGAGATTATGGATGAATTGCTTCGTCCTTACGAATACAATCAGGAGATCTATGCAATGCACGTGAAATCTGTTTCCATTATGGGCAAAGCCGGGATTTTAACCGGTGCAAAAGGAGACATTATGATTCCAAACTGTCATATTTTTGAAGGAACTGCCGATAATTATGTTTTTGAAAATGCTTTGAAACTGGAAGATTTTCAGGATGATGAAATCAAGGCATACGAAGGTTCGATGATTACGGTTCTTGGAACGTCGCTGCAGAACAAGGATATTCTTTCGTATTTTATGAATACCACATGGAAAGCCGTTGGTCTGGAGATGGAAGGAGCGCATTATCAGAAAGCCATTCAGGTGGCAAGCAAAATCCGTCACCACATCTCTCCCGATTTGTTTGTGTGTTATGCTTATTACGCGTCGGATAATCCTTTGGAAACCGGTAGCACGCTTTCTTCGGGAGGTCTCGGTTTAACCGGTGTGAAACCAACTTATATGATTACTCTGAAAATTATTGAGAAAATTTTAAACTCAGCAAAACAGTAGTTTCAGTTTAGCAGAAAATCACAAAGGTTTTTAGAATTAAAATAAAAACTCTGTGCAACTCTGTGAATCACACTTTAAACTTTGTGTCACAATAAAACAAGCCACCTGAAAAGGTGGTTTTTTGTTTCCCAATTTCAAAATAACTGAAAATCCGTATCTTTCGCTTTCAAAAATTTTTAGATAAGGATGAACAGATTTTTTGTATTAATATTTTCTATGTTTTTTGGAATTGTGTCAGCACAGCAAAACGCTTATTATCAGCAGTTTGCCAAGTATAAAATGGATATTGATGTGGATGCAGCCAATTTCAAATACGATGGAAAGCAAACATTAACATATACGAATAACTCTCCTGATGAGTTGAAAACGGTCTATTTTCATTTGTATTGGAATGCCTTTAAATCGGGCTCGATGATGGATAATCGCGTTGCAAGTCAGGGAATAAATGGTGACGGCAGATTGCATGATAGAGGCGTTTCGCGTTTGGCTTCCATTCCAAAAGATGAAGAAGGAGCACAAAATATTCACTGGATCAAACAAAACGGTAAAAATCTGAATTTCGAAATTCAGGAAACCATCATGAAAGTGGAGTTGGCAGAACCTTTAAAGCCCAAATCAACAACGACTTTTACCATGGAATGGGATGCGGTAATTCCGAAACAAATCCGTCGTTCCGGAAGAAACAACCGTGAAGGAATTGATATGACGATGACGCAGTGGTTTCCGAAAATCGCAGAATACGATTACGACGGCTGGGCTGCATTCGATTATATCGGAAGGGAATTTCATGCTCCTTTCGCTGATTTTGAAGTGAATATTAAGATTGATAAAGATTATATCATCGGCGCCGGTGGAAATCTTGAAAACCCTTCAGAAGTAAAAGGTTACGACGCTTCCGCAAATATTAAATCCGACCAAAACGGAAAAGCAACCTGGAAATGGACTGCCAAAAACATTCTCGATTTTGCCTGGGCTGCAGACCGTGATTATACCGTAGAAGAATTTACAATTCTCGACGGACCAAAAGTTTATTATGTATACCAAAAATCTGATAAAACCGCATATTGGGAGGAAAGTAAGCCTTATATGACGAAGTTTTTTCAAATTATGAACGCCTCATTTTGCAGATATCCTTATCCAACCTATTCGTTTGTTCAGGGCGGTG
>CAZPQV010000046.1:0-18027 GCA_964588705.1 uncultured Chryseobacterium sp. | reverse complement strand
ATTTTATTACCAAATATTTCTTTGCTAAATTTGTAAAAAATTTCAAAATGTCATTAAAAGAGAATTATTCTCACCTTCAGAAGCTACTTCCCAAAAATGTTGAACTTGTTGCCGTATCCAAAACGCACCCTGTTGAAAAAATAAAAGAGGTCTATGATTTGGGACAAAGAATTTTTGGCGAGAATAAAGTTCAGGAAATGATTGAGAAGCAACCTCTCTTACCCAACGACATTCAGTGGCATCTTATCGGTCATCTGCAGACGAATAAAGTGAAATATATTGCTGAGTTTGTTGATACGATTCAAAGTGTAGATTCAGAAAAAATTTTAAAGGAAATCAACAAGCAGGCAGAGAAATACAACCGAAAAATAAAAGTTCTGCTACAGGTAAAAATTGCCGAAGAAGATACCAAATTTGGTTTGGAGGTTTCTGAAACAAAAGAACTCTTTCTGAAATGGCTGCAGGGAAATTTTCCAAATGTAGAGATTTCCGGACTGATGGGAATGGCAACTTTCACTGATGATGAAGCGCAAATTCGAAGGGAATTCAGTTTCCTAAAAAGACTTTTCGACCAGCTTTCGCTCCATAAAAAATTGGAAACGCTTTCTATGGGTATGAGTGGAGATTTTCCTGTGGCAATTGAATGCGGTGCCAATTCCATTCGTGTAGGTTCAGCAATATTTGGCGAACGAAATTATAATCGCTAAAACAACGAAAAATTGGTAATTTTTTAATATTTTTACAAGTTGTTTGGGAACAGTTTTTGCAGCCCAATTCAAGACTTTCTTAATTAAATCTTTAAACTTGCTCTCATGCAGAAAATTCTAATTGTAGAAGACGAAAAAGCTATTTCTACAGCCATTGAAAACATTCTTTCCGATGAACTGAAAGATTACGAAATCTTAATTGCTGATGACGGATTGGAAGGCTATAAAAGTATAGAAAAAGAAGATTTCGCTTTGGTGCTTTCGGACATTAAAATGCCAAAACTTTCCGGAACAGAACTCCTTAAACAGGCTATGGCCCTAAAACCGGAAAGCACATTCGTAATGATGTCCGGGCATGCAGATATTAATACTGCCGTTGATTGCCTGAAGGAAGGCGCCTACGACTTTATTACCAAACCAATTGACCTGAACCGTTTAATAACCAGCGTGAAAAATGCTTTAGATAAAGAAAAACTGTCTAAAGAAAACAAAACGCTTCAGACGGAAAATAAGACTTTAAAGAAGAAAGTCAACAAAAAATATCAGATGATTGGCGAAAGTCCTGCCCTGAAAAAAATTCAGGATATGATTGATAAGGTTGCCGCTTCTGACGCTAGAGTTCTGATTACAGGTCCGAACGGTGCCGGAAAAGAATTGGTTGCACATGCCATTCACGCACAAAGTGAGCGCAGCAAAGGACCAATGGTTGAAGTAAACTGTGCCGCCATTCCGTCTGAACTGATTGAAAGTGAACTTTTCGGACACGTAAAAGGCTCGTTTACCGGAGCAATAAAAGATAAGCAAGGTAAATTTGAACTTGCTAACAACGGAACAATTTTCCTGGATGAAATTGGAGACATGAGCTTAATTGCACAGGCAAAAGTTCTCCGTGCACTGCAGGAAAGTAAAGTCTCTCCGGTTGGTAGCGACAAGGAAATAAAAGTGGATGTTCGTGTGGTTGCAGCAACCAACAAAAATATGCAGACGGAGATTGAAGCAGGACGTTTCCGTGAAGACCTTTACCACAGACTTTCGGTAATTGAAATCTACGTTCCGCCGTTGGATGAAAGAAAAGAGGACATCAAACTATTGGTAAATCATTTTGCAAAACTGGTAGCCGACGAACAGGGAAATACCGCACGAGAATTTGACGATAAAGCGATTAAAGCTTTGGAATCGTTCTCATGGACCGGAAATATCCGTGAGCTGAGAAACGTCGTTGAACGATTGATTATTCTGGGTGGAAATCCTGTAACCGCAGATGATGTTGCAGCTTTTGTAAGAAAATAAATCACAAATATTCAAAATATTAATCCGGTTTTTTTAACCGGATTTTTTTATGAAATAAACTTGATAAACTTTTGATTATATGTTATTCAAAGCGCGAACTAATCCTTACTTTTGCATATTATATTCCGATAAATGAGTTTTCTCAATAAAAAATATACAAAGCAAACCTTAACCTTGGCATTACCTGTAATGCTCACACAATTAGGGCAGGTTTCGGTGCAGCTTTTCGACAATATTATTGTAGGTAAATTACTTGGCGCAAATGCTTTGGCAGCAGTTTCGCTTGGCAACGCTTTATTTATCTCAGTTTTCATATTTGGATTGGGAATTTCATTCGCCATTCCGCCATTGGTTTCTGAGGCACATTCACAAAATGACCACGACAGAATTAATTCAGTATTTCGTCATGGTTTTATTTTAAATATTGTCGTAGGACTTGTATTAATGGGACTTTTATTAGGTTTTGTTCCATTATTAAAATATCTGAATCAACCGCCGGAAATTATTCCCGATACAAAGGATTTTCTTTTTGTAATGGCATTTAGCGTCATTCCTTTTATGGCGTTCCAAACGATGCGTGAAGTGTCGGAAGGATTGGGTTATACAATAGGTGTAACGAAGGCAACTATTATTGCCAACGTTATAAACATTGCCCTGAACTACGTTTTCATCAAAGGATTATTTGGTTTTCCGGCAATGGGCGTGAAAGGATCTGCTTTGGCAACACTTACGGCAAGAATCTTTATGATGGTATTTATTTATTACGTCATGATGAAACACCCCACAACAAAGCGTTACATTAAAGATTTTGCATTGAAGATTACCACGTTCAGCAAGGAGATGTTCAATAAAATGCTGAGACTTGGTCTTCCAACTGCTTTTCAAATGTTTTTTGAAGTTACTGCTTTCGCGGGTGCCGCTTTCATTTGCGGATTGGTTTCAGCAAAAGATATTGCCTCGCATCAAATTGCGCTGAGTATGGCTTCTTTTACTTTTAACCTCTGTATCGGATTTAGTGTAGCTTCTACCGTTATGATCGGTCGGAAAATGGGAGAAAGAAATTTTGTTGAGCTAAAGGAAATCGGAATCAATAACATTAAGATTACCTTTATTTACATGTTTCTTTGCGGAATGTTCTTCATCCTCGGAAGACATATTCTGCCAACATTTTTCACACAGAAAGAAGATGTTGAAGTTATTCAGTTGGCTTCTCAACTCCTTATTATTGCAGCGTTATTCCAGCTTTCAGACGGTATTCAGGTGACGACATTGGGGGCACTTCGCGGTATGCAGGATGTAAAAATCCCAAGCTATCTTACGTTTATTGCCTATTGGCTGATTACGATTCCACTTGGATATTTCCTCACCGTTACTATGAAAATGGGCGCTTTAGGAATGTGGATTGCGCTTGGTTTAGGCCTTACCATTTCAGCGGTTTTACTCGTTACCCGATTTCTTAAACTTTCAAATAAAAGAATTCAGAGCATCAATCCTCAATAATTTTCGGAAAAAAGTTCTGTGGTTTAATTATTGCAGAATATCGTAAATTACCGAAAAATAAAATTATGCAGGTTGACATTCGACGACTGTCTTTGGACGATTACGACAGTCTTGTAGAAGTAATGAAAAAATCTTATCCCGAAATGCGCGACGACGTGTGGGATAAAAGAAATATACAGAAACTGACATCTATTTTTCCGGATGGACAGATGTGTGTAACAGTGGACGGAAAAGTAGCCGCCGCTTCCCTATCCATCATTGTTCAGTACGAACTTTATGGTGACGATCACACTTATGCGGAAATCACCGGAAATGGCTCTTTCAACACGCATTACAACTCCGGAAATGTACTTTATGGGATTGAAATGTTTGTCGATCCCGAATTCCGTTCACTCCGTTTGGGAAGACGTCTTTATGATGCACGCAAGGAACTTTGCGAAAATCTGAATCTAAAATCCATCGTGATTGGAGGTAGAATTCCAAAATATTTTGAATATAAGGATGAGCTGACGCCGAGACAATACATCCAGAAAGTACGTAAAAAAGAGATTTACGATCCGGTGCTTACCTTCCAGCTTTCCAACAGTTTTCAGCCGATAAGAATTCTCAAAAATTATCTTCCGGGTGATACTTCTTCGCAGGAAAATGCGGTTTTAATGGAATGGTCAAACATCTATTACAGCCGCAAACCCAATACAATGCAGGATGCTGTCGTGCGACTTGGCCTTGTGCAATGGCAGATGCGACACTTCAGGGATTTGGATGCCTTTTTGGAACAGGTCGAGTTTTTTGTGGATACGATGAGTGATTACAAATCAGATTTCATTCTGTTTCCTGAGCTTTTCAATACACCACTTTTAGCACCATATAACCATCTTTCTGAGCGTGAAAGCATGATGGAACTGGCAAAACTGACTGAAACCATTAAGAATAAAATTTCAGAATTCGCCATCAGTTACAATGTCAATATCATTTCGGGAAGTATGCCTTTGGTGGAAGATGGCGAACTGTATAATGTAAGTTATCTGCTTCACCGCGACGGAAAAACCGATGAATACCGCAAAATTCATATCACACCAAACGAGAAAAAATATTATGGTATGAAAGGCGGTAGTGAAATAAAAGTTTTTGACACCGACTGCGGAAAAATCGGCCTGGTGATTTGTTATGACGTAGAATTCCCCGAACTGCCGCGAATTTTGGCTGATGAAGGAATGAAAATTTTATTCGTTCCGTTTCTTACGGACACCCAAAACGCGTACACCAGAGTCCGCAACTGTGCTTCGGCACGTGCGATTGAAAACGAATGCTATGTTGCCATTACAGGTTGTGTAGGAAATTTACCGGGCGTAAATAATATGGATATTCAGTATGCACAGGCCGCGGTCTTCACACCTTCGGATTTTGCTTTTCCATCCAATGCCATAAAAGGTGAAGCAACACCAAATACTGAAATGACACTGATTGTAGATGTCGATTTGAATTTATTGAAAGAACTCCATCACAACGGTGCTGTGCGCACGATGAGCGACCGTAGAAAAGATCTGTATCACGTAGGATTAAATACTACAGAATAAAAAAATCTCCTCATTGAGAGGAGATTTTTTTATAATTTAAATTCAAGTTTTACATTAAACAACCGACCTGTTAATCTCACCGGAACCGGATAAATATAGTTGGTACTTACATCCGTTACCCATTGATTGGCAACCGTATTATTAATGTTGAAAGCGTTGAAAATCTGCACTCCCAAACTGAGTTCATCAAAATTTCTCCAGAAATCTCCTCTTGCTTTATGGTCTTTCTGATCAATGAAAATTTTCGATAAACCGATATCTACCCTCTTGTAAGACGGCAATCTTTTCTGAAAAGTATAATGTGCTGTAAAATCGGGAAGATTGGTCACAGGATCAATGGTAATAGGTGTTCCCGTTGGTAAACCGTTGGCGTAAACCAAAGTAAGATTTACTTTCATGCTTGGAAACTTTGGCATATAATCCTGGTAAAACATTGAGAAACGGAAACGCTGATCTGTAGGCCTTGAAATATTACCCTGATTTTCAATATTTTCGAAAACACGGGCATAGCTCGCCGAAATCCAGGAATCAACTCCGGGAACGAATTCTCCGAAAAGTCTTGTATCAATACCGTAAGCGTATCCGGTTGCATTATTTTCGCCCAAATATCTGATTCGAACATTATCCATATAATACGGAATCAGCCGGTCCATTTTTTTATAGTATGCTTCTGTGGTTAGTTTGAATGGACGGTCGAAATATTCGAATTCGAAATCGTTGGCTAAAATCAACTGGTAAGAACGCTGTGCTTTAATTTCAGAATTAAAATCTCCCGTTAAATCTTTAATTTCTTTATAAAAAGGCGCCTGATAATAAACACCACCAGAAAGTTTGAAAAGCATATCGAGATTCCAATCCGGCTTCACCGCAACCTGAAATCTTGGACTGATTAAAGTTTCTTTATTGAAAGACCAGTTCTGAGCACGAACCCCTGCGTTCAGAAAAACACGGTTTGTATTCCAATAAAATTTCTTTGAGTACTGGGCGTAAGCTGAAATTCTGCTTGGCGAAATATCATTATCTCCACGGATATTATATCTCAACTGCAAATCGGAAGGATCGAGCGTTCCGGGCAAAGTCCAGTCGCGTGGCTGGCTGTATCCAATAGAATCGAGAAAACGCCATTCGTTGGTTAAATCCTGTATTTTTTCTTTTTCATATTTAAAACCAACTTCATAATCGGTGTTGGCATCCGGTGAAAATTTAGCTTTCAGCTGGCTTCCAAAAGTTCTTACCAAAAGGTCGTTTCTCGCATGATCGATTTGTCCGCCAACATCATACGACGTCACAGGATCTCCGCTTATAGGATCAAAAGTCTGGAGCATATATCCCGAAGCAATCGTGTAATATTCGCGCTCACGGTTTTGATAGGCAAAATTATCCAGCGTGAAATTCCATTTTTTATTCGGTCTGAAATTCACACTCGCCGTTCCCATCATATTCCGGTACTCATCGTCTTCCTGCCCATTATAGAAAACGGTCAAGCGCAATGGTTGCTGCAAAGAACCGAAATCTACTTCCTTCTTTTTTGGAATCATCTGATAATCGTTTTTCGAATAATAACCGATGAACGATAGATTCCATTTTGGACTGACATTATAATTAATATAAGACTGAAAATCAAGATATTGTGGATTAAAATCGGTATCTTCATTCAATGTATTCAATACCAAATTGGTGTTGCGGTAACGCCCAGAAAATAATGCGGTAAGTTTTCTGTTTTTCGTAGCTAAACCGGTAGTCAATCTTCCACCAATTAAACTTGCTTCGCCCGAAATTTCAAAGCTTTTTCTTGGCTGACGGTAATAAATATTCAAAGCTGAAGACATTTTATCTCCATATTTTGCTTCAAATCCTCCCGGAGAAAAATTGATGACCGAAACCATATCCGGATTGATAATGCTCATTCCCTCCTGTTGAGAATTCCGAATCAAAAACGGACGGTAAATCTCAATATCATTGATGTAAATGAGGTTTTCATCGTAGTTTCCACCACGAACCATATATTGTGAAGAAAGTTCAGTATTGGAGTTTACCGAAGGTAAAGTTTTGATAATTCCTTCAATTCCACCGGAAATTGATGCGACCTGCTGTGCTTCCTGAGGTGAAAGTTCAATGGAAGTAAGATCGGTAACTTTTGGTTTTACTTTCTTCTGAAAAACGACTTCTTCGATCTGGGTTTCACGCTCGGATTTTACAAAAAGTATATTTAAATTCTGAACTTTTGGCGTTGGATTGATGATTTTAGTAAAACTTCTGAATCCTTCTTTAGCAGCAGAAAGCGTCTGCTGATTCTGCGCTACAGATATTCTTGCTGAACCGTTTTCATCCGTCTGAAAATTCTGATTATTATAAGAAACCGAAACTTCAGAAACCGGATTTCCTTCTTCATCCAAAACTCTTAGATTAATCTGTGAGAAGAGGAAACACGGAAGTAAAAAAAGCAGTAAAAAGGAAAACTTTTTCAAGGGAAATAATTTAGAAAGCCAAACCTAACTGAAGACCAAAATCGTTGATATAACGGTGATTGTCGTTAAAAGACCATAATGAATGAGCATTGGCATAAGGCGCTACACGAATCTTCAGTCCTTCATCTCCAAAATCTTTTCCTGCGGAAATCCCAAATCCCAAACCGGAAAAATTATCAAAATAACTGTCTTTTTCATCGGTATCAATCGTAAATAACGGGCCTCCTTTAATGAAAAACTGATCGCCAAAATTGTATTTGTAGTTAAGAGGAATGAAAATCAGATTCAGATTTTTCTCTCTTTTTTCAGCTGGAATCCCGGAGTGTAGTTCAAAATCATAAACAAAATCATAAGAAATTTTGTTCGACTGATAATAAGCTCCCAGTTCAATTTCATTGCCGTCTCCCATCAAAAAAGCAGTTGATAAACCAACATTAAAACCGGGTTTTATATCGTAACTCACCGCTCCATCCAAGGTCTGTTTACTACCAATAAACGGAAAACTCACTCCGGCAGAAACCGTATAGGTCTGTGCAGAAACCACAGTAAACAAAGCAATCGCAAGAACGGAAAGGAACTTTCTCATAGTTATAATTTTATTAAAAATACAATTATTTTAAATAATCGCTTGCCTTACTCTTGTTAATTTTTCAAGAAGATCATCCAATAAATCTAATTTCAGCATATTGGCACCGTCTGATTTTGCAATAGAAGGATTCGGATGTGTTTCGATGAAAATTCCGTCTGCTCCAACGGCAATTCCAGCTTTTGCGATGGTTTCAATCAATTCCGGTCTTCCGCCTGTGACACCGGAATCCTGATTTGGCTGCTGCAAGGAATGCGTGACATCCAAAATCACCGGAGCATACTGCTGCATGGTTGGAATGCCTCTGAAATCCACTACCAGATCTGTATATCCAAACGAGTTTCCACGTTCGATGATACCAACTTTCTCATTGCCTGAATCTTTTACTTTTTGCACCGCAAACTTCATCGATTCCGGAGAAAGAAACTGTCCTTTTTTCAGCGTCACACATTTTCCGGTTTTTGCTGCTGCAACTACCAAATCGGTTTGGCGAACGAGAAATGCCGGAATTTGCAGAACATCTACAAACTGTGCGGCCAATGCAGCATGCTCATTCTCGTGAATATCCGTCGTGGTTGGAATATTGAAGTGATCCCCAATTTTCTTAATGATTTCTAAAGCTTTTTCGTCCCCGATTCCCGTAAAAGAATCTACCCTGCTGCGGTTTGCTTTTTTGAAACTGCCTTTAAAAATGTAAGGAATCTTGTATTTATCCGAAAGTTCCATAACGGTTTCAGCAATCTGAAATGCCATATCTTCGCTCTCAATTGCGCAGGGACCTGTAATCAGGAAAAAGTTTTTGGAATCTTTGTGTTTTATGTTTTCTAGATGTTGAATCATATTTTTTGTTTCGAGTTTCAGGTTTAGGGTTTCATTTTAAAAATCTGAACAGGAATTTCAGTGTGATAACCTTTTATAACTTATTAACGATTTTTTCAAAGGTATTAATATTTCGTGAGGTGATTTTGTCTTTCAAAGCTTTTCTGCCAAGAATTTTTCCAAAATCGGAATCTAAAGTACTTCCTTTCTGAACTTGCCAATAGAAGGTTTTATCTACAATCGTGGCTTTTTCATTGTCTAATTTTCCACCTTTATTAAATTCATCCAAAAGCAGATTTTCAGTTCCATCCGTCGTAATGAAAACATAAGTGTGCAGTTCATCTGATTTTTCAAAAGGATTATTTTTTAGAATCTCGGAAACTTCTTTTTCAGTTTTAATAAACAGAAATGCATCATAATTAAAATGTTCTGACATCGCTTTTTCCAACAAATTTTTCAGTTCTGAAACTGATTTTTCTGAAGTAAACAAAATATTTCCCGTTGCCAAAACTGATGACACATTCTGCATTCCTGCGCCAGCAAACACGTTACAGACTTCTGCCATTTTCATGGAAGTTCCTTTAACGTTCACGCCACGGAGAAATGCGCAAAATCTATTTTCTTTCATATAGGTTGTAATCGGTACCTGAAGGTTTTAAACGGTAAATTCTTTCAAGAATTTTATGATCGCTTTCCAGATGATTTTCAATCCGGAATTCTTTCAAAAGTTTGTAGTGTGTTTTATAATAATCGGCATCCTTCCCTTCAAATAAATCAACGTAAGAAAGAATGTATTTTGGTTTGCGGTTTTTCGCCGTATTCAGTTTATAATTTGGTTTATCCTGTTCTATTTCTTTCTGAACTCCTTTATCCACTAATCCAACTTCGTCAATCGTTTTTAATCCTGAATAATAAGGCACAAAACCTGCAGGTTCAAGGAAAATCCATTGGTTTTTATCCTTCTCATATTGATTTAGGAAAAGTCCAATCTGCCGACGGTAATTCCATTCTCCGTTTCCGGTTGCGATGGAATGAATGGTTTGAAATGCCAGCATCGGAAGGATATAGAAAATCAGTAATAATGAAAGCCAAAGATATTTTCGCTGTTTCTGTTCTAAAACAAAAATTAATATCGGAACAAAAAGCAATATCTGCGGAACCCAATAATACCAGTCGAAATAACTTTTTTGTGAGATGAAAATAATCTGTTTGGCCCATGCGAAAAGGAAAATCATCCATAGAAAAAGGTTTCTGCTTTCTTTCCTTTTAACCAAATAAATGAAGCAAACCAGTTCAAAAAGTAAAACCAAAACCGTAAACGGATTGAAACCTCCCGGAAGCTTCAGCATTCCCCAATAATTCCCGTAATTAAGATTGAAATAACTCCAGTTTTGTCTGGATGAAAACTCTTTGTCGTAGGCCAGTTGTTTTGCAACAATCGTATTATTAATCAATTCTCCGAAATAAAACCAGTTGAAGCTCACCACAGCAAGAACACCTAAAATTCCTCCAAGAATATAGTGCCAACGGATTTTTTTATTCCAAAACAGATCCACTAAAAATACAATTCCAAGGAAAATGGCGGTATCAATTCTTGTAAATAAAATCAGAATCGGAAAGACAATCAGTGCCCATTTTTTATTCTTGAAAAAACCAAAATATAGCAGAGACATTTCCAAAAGGAAAAGAATTCCGTATTCCATCCCAAGAATAGAAATTTTAATTGCAGGCGGAAGAATTCCAAACAGAACTATAAAAATTGCCTGATGCAACGGATTCTTTAATATGAGTTTTGAAAGTAAATAGCTCCCTACTGTAAAAGCAATAGAATTGAAAATCAGTAGCGGATAAATGAAATTTTCCTTACCAAAAATCAGATTGAAAACCCACGAAACAAAAACGTACAAATGCGTGGTAGAAGCAGAAATTTTGGTTTCTCCATTAAATCCGATAACACCATAATCCAAAAGATTCTGCGCCACTCTCCAGGTGATTAACGCATCTTCCTGAATGTGATGCGTAAGCAGAAAAAGCAGTTTGAAAAGTATGGTAAAGATTACTGCATAGACCGGAAGTTTCGCGGATCTCAGTTCGTTTTGCATTCTTTTTTCAGGTATTTATGTTTTAGCGATACAAAGATAGTTTTTAATAAAGTGAGAAACCAAAAAAACAGAAACGGACAAAAGCCCGTTTCCAATCTTATTTTAAAACTGCATTACTGCGAATATTTCATCAGATCCTGCTCTATTTTACTTACTTTTTCTTTTCCGAAAGTGGAATCGTATGGCTTCATAATATCATCAACATAGAAATAATAAGTGGCAATGTTCTTCACTTTATCTTTCTCTCCAAACGCTTTCTCTCTGCCCATTTGCTCCAAATCTTTAATGAAAGTATTGTAACGCTTATCAATTGGTTCCAGTGATTTTACAATATAATCATACCCTTTTTCATTCTGGCCTAATGTTCTGTAAGCATCAACCACAGCACTTACAATTAATGAAAAATCCCAAGGTTTGGAGCTCATTTGTCTGCCCAAATACCTCTGTTTATCGGCCGGAAGCGTCATGTAATAATCATGTTCTTCGAAAAGTCCTTTTTTCAGTTCTTCGGCGAGTTGTAAACCTTTCTGCTCCTGTCCGGAAACGATGTATCCGTAAACAATCGCACTTAAAGAACGTGGATCGTTGTATTTTGCAACCGGAATTTCGTTTTGTGCCAAATCGAGAATTTCAACAGCTCGTTTTCTATCACCTTTTGCTGAAAGTGCTTCCGCAGCACGGCTCGCAGAACTTCTGTAGCTTACAATATTCTGAGTGCAGGTTTCATCGAAATGAACATTCAAATCCTTGAAATTGCCCCATTTGTAATTCTTTACCACTTTATACAAATCATCGGCATCTACCCTTCCCATTTCACCGGTTTCTTCTTCTGGCGTATGAATCGGCACCAGTCTGTAGCTGAAACCGTCATACTGAAGATAATCGTTTAGATAGAAAATATTTTCAGAATCGTAAACACCACCGGTTGAAAAGTTAATCGAACGCTTCCAATCGAAGTTGGCAAGAATATCCATCAAAAGAATATTATTCTTAAACAGACTTTTTCTCTTATAATTAATAACAATTTGGTCAACTGCATTTGCAGCATCCTGAGGCTTGATAATTCCGGCTTTCAGAGCATTTTCCTTATTTACAGGAAGAACAAATTTTGTAACCGGAAGGAAATTGAAACGTTCATATTTTGCATCTCCGAAAAGCGTTTTCAGAATCATATCTTTTTCATCAGACTTATGTTTAAGGAAATCGACAGCTTCCTTTAAAGTCATGGAATCCTGCGTAAGATATTTTCTGAATTCCGCAAAGGCCGTTTCCGGAAGACCTGCGTCTTTAACATTCTGAAAATGGTTTTCCCATTCACTTTTAGACATCAGATATATTTGGTCGTTCACACCATCACGGTAATCTTCGTGTTTTAAAACCGATGGAACTGCCATTGAATTGTATGTTCTTCGTTTCACCTGATCGATATTCCAAGGTGTCGAAAGCAGCGTGAAGTTCACCACTTTCACATCATCTCTGAAACGCTCGGTCTCCTGTATTGCCCAAACCGGATAAGTATCGTTATCGCCATAAACAAACAGAATTCCGTCTTTAGGCAACGATTTTAATGTTGAATAAGAGTAATCGTATGCGGCATATCTTCCACTTCTGTCGTGAGGATTATAGTTTTGGAAGCCCATCATTAAAGGAATTCCGAGAAGTACAAGTCCTGCAACAACATTCATTGCATCGGATTTTACCTTTTTCTGAATCCACCACAAAATTGCGGCGGCGCCCAAACCAATCCAGATTGCAAAGGCATAGAACGAGCCAACCATGGCGTAATCCCGTTCACGAGGTTCGAAAGGTTTTACTCCGGTGTAGAAAATAATTCCAACACTTGTTAAAACAAACAGAGAAAGAATGGCATAAAAACGACCAAAATCTTTATTCGACTGATAGTACAATCCGATTAATCCTAAAATCAGCGGTAGGAAGAAAAATTTAACGGTACTTGTATTATTAAACTTCTTAGGCATTCCATCCTGATTTCCCCAAACAGCATTATCCACAAACGGAATTCCGGAAATCCAGTTCCCTCGCGTAATTTCCATCTGCCCTTCCAAATCATTCTGTCTGCCCACGAAATTCCAAAGTAGATATCTCAGGAAATAATGTCCATTTTGGAACGTCACGAAATAATCAAGGTTTTGGATAAATGAAGGCTTTTTAACCTTAATTAAATCATAGTTTTTCACTTCAAGATAATCGTCCACTTTCATTTCACCGGCATTGTATTTTGCCTTTAAGTCATCAAAAATTTTGTGGGCTTCAGGATTATCTGCAATATCAGGATTGTTATAATTAAATTCAAAATCAGGCGCACCGTACATCGACATATAATTTGCCATCACCGTTTTATCATCATTGAACATCCTTGGCATAAAGCTTACATGGTCTTTACCATAAACGTAATTGAAACGCTCCCCAACAATTCTGTAAGTTCCGGTTGATTCATCTTTTTCGTAAACATCGCCGGTTTTATCCTGTTTGTATGAGCCGTCTTCATTTCTTTCAATTCCGCTGTAATCTAGCTGATACGTATAGTTTTGTCCGTAAAAAGTTGGCCAGTCTCCATACTGAACACGGTTGTAGTAATCGAGCATTCCGATGGCGTTATCAGGATTGTTCAGGTTCATTGGCGGATTAGCATTCGCACGAATCGGAATCACCATCCAGCATGAGAAACCAATGATAATATAAACCACCGACAGTGCAATGGTTTGAAAAATATTCTTCTTTTGTTTGCGCGCATATTTAATTACAAAATAGCAAAGCGCTACAAGAATTACGAACGCGATTACGGTTCCTGAATGGAAAGGCAGTCCAAGTCCGTTCACCGCAAAAATTTCCGTTTTACCGAACATTCCCATGATGAAAGGGAAAATAAACTTAAAGACAAATCCTAAAATGATGAGTGTAATAAGATTTGCCCAAGCAAAACTCTTCCAGGTAAATTTGTAATTTCTAGCATAATAAATAAGACATACGGCAGGTATCGCGAGCATCGACATCATATGAACACCCACGGAAAGTCCAACGACAAAAGCAATTAAAATAATCCAGCGCTCGTTATCGGCATCATGATATTCGTTCTCCCATTTTGTAATCAGCCAAACGATGAGTGCAATAAACATGGTAGCCATTGAGTAAACCTCTCCTTCAACCGCCGAAAACCAAAACGTATCCGAAAAAGTAAATGCCAAAGCACCAATGGCTCCGGCGAAAAGAATAGATATTTCCTGATGTTTGGTTACTTCCTCAAAATCTTTATTTAAAAGACGTCTCACCAAATGGGTAATTGTCCAGAATAAAAACAGTATTGTAAAAGCACTGAACAATGCCGACATGGCATTAATGACCAAAGAATAATTGGCTCCGTTTCCAAAAGCAAACATGGCAGCAACCGCACCAACCAACTGAAATAATGCAGCGCCAGGCGCGTGCGTTACTTCAAGTTTCACCGCGGAAGATATATACTCTCCGGTATCCCAGAAACTGAAATTGCGCTCAATAGTAGAAAGATAAGTGATGAATGCTATTGCGAAGTTAACCCAACCCAAAACGGTGTTCCAGGTCTTAAATGTCCAGTTTTTCATAAATATTTTTCAATAGTGCGAAAATAAGGTTTTTTACTGAGATTAAAATTTCTAAACCATCATTTTCTGCCATCATTAAACTTTTTACGAAACATTTAATAATTGACAATTAAAAAATAAATTATTATGATTTGAATCATTTTTTATGCTAATATTAACATTTTACTTTGTATTTCTGTCATAAAACAAAAATATTTAGTATTTTTGCAGACGGTTTTTTAGAGAAAATGGTAAAAAATGACTAATGTATTCGACAACATACTCGGGCTCATCGGAAACACTCCGATGGTAAGACTGAATCAGGTTACGAAGCACATTCCGGCGAATGTTTATGCTAAGCTTGAATCCTATAATCCGGGTCATTCTACTAAAGACAGAATAGCTGTTCACATCATAGAAAATGCTGAGAAAAAAGGAATATTAAAGGAAGATTCAGTAATCGTTGAAACCACTTCCGGAAATACCGGTTTTTCAGTAGCTATGGTTTCTATCGTAAAAGGTTACAAATGTATTCTTGCCGTAAGTGACAAGACGAAAGCTGAAAAAATTGCTTATCTTAAAGCTCTTGGTGCGCAGGTTTACATCTGCCCTGCCAATGTTCCGGCAGACGATCCAAGGTCTTACTACGAGGTTGCGAAAAGAATTGCTTCAGAAACTCCAAACTCTGTATATATCAATCAGTATTTTAATGAACTGAATATTGATGCCCACTATCAGACTACCGGTCCTGAAATTTGGGAGCAGACCGATGGAAAAATCACCCATCTTTTTGCATGTACGGGAACAGGAGGTACGCTTTCAGGTTCAGCTAAATTCCTGAAAGAAAAAAATCCAAACATCAAGATTATTGGTGTAGATGCTGACGGTTCTATTCTAAAAGGTTATCACGAAACCGGAGAAATCAATCCGGGAGATATTCATCCTTACCAGATTGAAGGTATGGGGAAAAACCTTATTCCAACCGCTCTTCTTTTCGATAAAGTAGATGAATTTATAAGAGTAAACGACGAAATGTCGGCCTACAGAACCAGAGAAGTTGCCCTGAAAGAAGCAATTATGGGAGGTTACACTTCCGGAGCGGTAACTCAGGCACTTATTCAGTATGCAAACAGCCACGAGTTTAAAGAAGACGATGTTATTGTGCTAATTTATCCGGACCACGGTTCAAGATACATCACCAAGGTTTACAGTGATAAATGGATGGCAGAACAGGGATTTGTGAACAACTGCGTTCACAACTATGATGAAGTTTTCAAAACAGAATTCATCAAATAATAAATTTGAAAAAGACACACATATAAGGCCTTTTGTTAAAGCAAAGGGCTTTTTAGTTCTTAATTTAACTAACTTTGTATTATATTAAATAATTATTTTTTAATGGACATATTTGAAAGGATACAACAAAATCCTGGACCGTTAGGTCAATTTGCTGATTACGCTGAAGGTTATTTTATTTTCCCAAGACTTGAAGGCCCAATTGGACCAAGAATGAAGTTCCAGGGAAAAGAAGTAGTTTTTTGGAGTGCCAACGATTATCTTGGTCTTTGTAATCACCCGGAAGTTCTTGAAGCTGACGCAAAAGCTGCTGCAGAATACGGAATGTTCTATCCGATGGGAGCAAGAGCAATGTCCGGAGAAACCGAACAGCATCTTGAACTTGAAAGACAGCTGGCAGAATTCGTTCAGAAAGAATCTGCTTACTTATTAAATTTTGGTTATCAGGGAATGGTTTCTACCATCGACGCTCTGGTAACAAGACACGACGTTATCGTTTACGATTCCGATTCTCACGCCTGTATTGTTGACGGTGTTCGTCTGCACATGGGGAAAAGCTTCATGTTCAGACACAACGACATGGAAAGCTTCGAGAAAAATATAAAAAGAGCGACAAAAGTTGCTGAAGAACAAGGTGGAGGAATCCTCGTAATTACTGAAGGAGTTTTCGGAATGAGAGGACTTCAGGGAAAAATTAAAGAAATTGCTGAATTCAAAAAACAGTATAATTTCAGACTTTTAGTAGATGATGCTCACGGTTTCGGAACACTAGGTAAAACCGGTGCAGGAGCTGGAGAAGAACAGGGATGCCAAGATCAGATTGACGTTTACTTCTCTACTTTTGCTAAATCGATGGCAGGCTTTGGAGCATTCATCGCAGGAAACAAAGAAATTATCAGATATCTGAAATTCAACCTTCGTTCTCAGATTTTCGCAAAATCGCTTACCATGCCAATGGTAATTGGTGGATTGAAGCGTCTTGAGCTTCTAAGGTCAAGGCCTGAGATTAAAGCAAAACTTTGGGAAAATGTTAGAAAACTTCAGGACGGATTGTCTGAAAGAGGTTTCGATCTTGGAAATACCAATACCTGTGTAACTCCCGTAATGATGAAAGGTTCTCCTGTAGAAGCTACTCTACTGGTAAAAGACCTGAGAGAAAATTACGGAATCTTCACATCAGTTGTAGTATACCCTGTGATTCCAAAAGGAATGATTTTATTAAGATTAATTCCTACAGCATCGCATACTGATTCTGAAATCAATGAAACATTGGCTGCTTTCGAAGCCATCCACGACAAACTGGTGAATGGTCATTACAAAGCTGCTGCCGAAAAATTACTGGAAGAACAGAATTTAAGTTTCAAACCGCTTTAAGCCAACTTGAAATAAATATAAAAAGCGTTTGATGTTTTCAGACGGTTTTTTTTTATTAATGCTTTCGCTGATTTAGTTGATTGTGCAAATTTTCTGAATAATTTAAATTCCTTAATGGTTAAAATAAAAAAATGCTCCTATTTTTTAGGAGCATCTTTTATTTCTGCGTTAGGATCTCTTCACTCAGCGAGGATGATACCCTTATTATTGTTGAATTCTACAACTCCGCTTCTTACCGGAAAAGAAAATACACTTTCCTTCTCGTTCTCTCTCGTGAAATACGAAGCAAAATTCTCATCCACTTTATCGGTATAGATTTTCACTTTACCATTAATAAGCGATGCCACGATTGCCGCGTGATTCTTCATGATATGGAATTCTCCGTTTTTTCCGGGAAGCAAAACAGACTTCACTTCACCTTCAAAAACTACAGATTCCGGAGTTAAAATTTTTATATTCATTCTTAATGAGATTTCAGATTATAGACTTCAGATTTCAGACAAAAAATCTTGCGTCTGAAATCTGATATCTAATGTCTAATTTTATGCGTTTTCAGCAAGCATTTTCTGTCCTGCTTCGATAGCTTCTTCAATAGTTCCTTTCAGGTTGAAAGCTGCTTCAGGTAAGTGATCCAGTTCACCGTCGATAATCATGTTGAAACCTTTGATGGTATCTTTAATATCAACAAGCGCTCCAGGAATACCTGTAAACTGCTCTGCTACGTGGAAAG
>CAZPQV010000045.1:0-19200 GCA_964588705.1 uncultured Chryseobacterium sp. | reverse complement strand
ACTTGATCATACCCATCGAAATATCCTCCTGCCATAGTATCTAAATTTCCCCGATTATCATAGTTTGACCCTACAACAGTTCTGTCCCACCAGGCGATTTTGAATCTAGCAAGTCTAGAATTACTGTTAAAACTTGGTAATGTATATGTTTCTAAACTAAATGCATGTATTTTTATCGGCCAAAATAAAACCCAATAGTTGAGAAATCCTCTAACGTTTAAAGTGTTTTCTGAAAATGAATTTCCAACTTTTTCTCCAGTAACAGAACCGTTAAAGATGCTAACCTTGCGCAAATTGACCGGAAACCCTTTTGAATAAGATAAACCGTTACTGTATAAGTTATTATAATACTGTTGATAAAATGGAGAGCCTTTATTTTCACTAAATCCTTGTGAAATAGTTCTACCATTCATATAAGAATCATTAATTGTATGATAGGAAGAACCGGGTTCATGCTGATTTATTAGCATTTGTTTAGCAGCAGGAGATTTTAATTGATCATAATAAAAATTTTCAGCATCTGCGAGCCCCCATTTTTGCATTAAATAAATAACGGATTGTAGTCCAATAGGAATATTAGCACCATGGTGTGGGCTATCAAGACTAACCCACAATCGCGTATTATGATTCCATTTTTGTTGATCGCCGGTTTCGGATAATTTTTTTTCCATATAAGCCAAAGCGTATCTTGTTATTTGGCCTCCCATGCTGGGTCCCATTACAACAATCTTTTCATTGCTTCCATTTTGCGTCAATTGTTTATTTAATTCTCGTATTAGACTTACAAATACAAAGGCGTTCCTTTCAATAAAGTCTGCACCACCATCTACATACCCTGATTTTGGAGTAATCCCAAAAATTTTAGGAACCCATGGCTTTATAACTTTATTACTTGGAAAATTCACAATAATAACATCATAGCCAGCATCTTTTAAGTTACTAACCAAATATCTGTTTTCCCCATATTCATTAGTATATTTCATTAATTCATATATGGAAGTTTTGTTTTTTGGATCGTTTGGATTTGGATAATCACCATTCTCTATTTTTCTATTGTCACCCGGATCAAATCCATCAACTATTATTACGGGTTTTTTCAATTTTTTTTCGGAATCAGTGTAATAAATTCTATAATCAAATTTTCCACGTAGAGCCTGTGGCTCATCATAACCTTGAAAAGCTAAATCAGTTTCAGCTTCCTGTTCAAAATCCAAAGTGTTGGATATTGAGCTTTTTGCGGTAGTGCTTAAGTCTTTTTTTAGGAATATTTCACTGTATGTGGTTAGTGTTGTGTTATCATAATAAGTGATGTTATAAGTCTGTTTTAAAGTTTTACTCTCCGATACTGTTAATGAAACATCAGAATTGTAAAAAACACCGTTTACGATTATATTTCTAACCATACCATCTCCCAAATCAACAGTTAAGTCCTTAATATTTTTAGTAGAATTATTTAGATATAAATCATTTCTAAAACGAAAAATGAAAGAACTCCCTATAAGAGATTCTTTAAGAGGGGAAATTATACTGTTTTGAAAAGGAACAAATTGTGTTTTACCATCAATTGGTATTAAGGCTGTCCCTGTAAAAGTAAAGCCATTATTTGAGTTACTAGGATTCTCTTCATCATAATTTAATAACTCTAATTCAGTATTCATAATCCCCACCGCTACCATATTGGGATATTGAGATTCTGGCAATATTTTTTCTTCTAATATTTTATGTGAAAAATATTGTAATTGGTTACTAGAAATATACATTTCTTGTAACGCCTGTTTAAAATAGTGATAATTGGCAACATTTCTATCATTCTGATTGAAATGAGGTATATCCGCAATCATGACTGAACGCTGATACAACACTCGTGTGTCAATATTCTTTGCTGTATATTGCCCAGAATTAGCCAACATCTGATCAAGATTTATATTCTCTTGAGAAAAAGAGAAACTTGAAATGAATAAACCAAAAAGTAATAAGTAAAATTTTCCCATTTAATTTAATGTTTTTAAGTTAATATCAAATCTTCCTTCAGTAACTTCAACTTCCTCTGTACCATTAATTTCCCGTAATTTTCCCGTAAATTTTCCTGACATGATGAACTTGTCATCTGAAAGATAGGTAATATCAATATTGCCGGAATTTTCATAAGATCCATAATACTTGTATTGTTTTGTAGTAGGGCTTACCGCTCTGCATTTAATATAACTGTAAAAAGGAGGTGCGTCATCATATTCTGGCGCTTTGTCGAGGCTATAAGAGTTTATACCTTTTTCATGAATTTTATAAATATAAACATCAATATAAAGCATATTTTTAACATCTTCACCCCTCCAAGCCGTTATTCTTCGAGACCAGTTTACGGTATTATCATAAAAGCCAAAAACTTTTAGAGGCCTTTCCACAACTGTAGATCCGGTAGCTTTATTCGGAACAAAAACAATCCCATTTAATTTACATCCAAAAGTATTAGCACCAGTTTGGGTTGCGGCAGGTAAAGAATCTTGTGTTTCAGTTAGTCTATCACAACTTAATGCGCTTAACCCTATGAGTGTAGCTAAAAAAATATTTTTCATAATTGAAAATTTAGAATCTTCAATAAAGTTAAAACTTTATTGATAACAAAATCAGATTTCAGTTAAAATTTTTGAATAAAGGATTGTGAAACTGAGGAAGGAATGAATTTTCGAATTTTTAAAAAACTAAAGCAAAAAAGAGTTTTTTATTTCCGCGTAACACTTTTTTCTTATTTTCTGGGACTTCATAAACTTGTCCTTTGGAATGTAAAACCCTTTGTTTTCCTTACATTCCGGAAAATAGTTAAGCAAAACGGCAATCCGGAGAATGTGATATTATTTTTGAAAAAAATCATTCAAAAAATGAATTTTGACTTTTTTCTGAATATTTATAATAAAGAGGATATCATCCTCAAGACTTTGTAATTTATAAAATCAAATATATGACAACAGGAATATTTATTCTGATGGGATTCAGTATTTTAGGAGTTCTCTATATTTTTAGAGGAATCTTCCGGAGTAAAAAAAACCCAAATTCTACCATAAAAGTAGATTTTTCGGAGAAAATTTTTTTGAACAGTCAGATTAGGAAGATTGTTCACTATTTTAATACTTTCAAAATTCCACTACCTATCTCGACTCTACAAATCAATGCTATTGAACCATTTGATTGCCGGTTCGTTAAAGTAATTTAGGAACATATAATATATATTCATTTATTATTTTTTAGCATTAAGATATTCAAGTAGTTGGAGCTGATTTTCAGGTTACAAACACGCCCCTTGGAATCGTTGGTGATTGAAACGAGTTCTAACTGATTTGAGTGTTGGAAGATCTCCCTTTCGGAATGGTGACAATGAAGAAATAGTAATCCTCCACTTTGTGCAGAGAACCAGTATTCTCAATAAAGGATGGAAGCATTTCTATGAGCGTATCTTCAATTTCTTTCAAATCCTTCATTTATTTAAAATATTCCTTATCAATCGCTGTATTAATAAGGTCCTTTAAAGTGGTTCTTTTCTCTGCTGCCATTTTCTTAAGTGCAACCAGTTTATGTTCCTCAATGTAAATATAAGTTCCTTTTGTTACCGGTTTAACCACACCGAATTTTTCTTCCTGAAGAGGGGTGTTCACAGGTTCTTTTGCCTTATCAATCAGGTCAAAAATACTTGGTTTTTTATCTTGTTTTGCCATTGCTATAAAACTATAATTATATTTTTATATTATTTATTTAAAAGAGTGAAAACTTCGACCAACAGACCGTTTATTTGATTTTTTGCTTTTTCATCATCCATGCCAAAAGTGGCGAAAGATCGAGTAAAGGCCACCAAATCTGAAAGTGAAGTTTCAGCCACAGGTAGAGAAAGTTTTTCAAGACTTTCTAACATTTCTGCAGTAAGAGTTGTTTTGGGCTTTACCATATTCAGAACAATCAAAGCTTTATTTTTCCTTCCGGCATTTTTTACAATTTCAATGGTTTTGGATATTGCCATAAAGTCAGCTACTCCGACTTTAGTCGGAATAAGAACCAAGTCGATAAATTTTAAAAGATCAGGGAGAGTTCCGGTAAGATATGGAGGAGAATCTACAAATACAAAATCATAATCTGAAGATTTTAATTTTTCCAGTTCCGTCATTCCGGCATAAATTGGAATTTCAGAAATTGGACGCAGCTCGGCAAGCGTTCCCTGAACATCCAGATCACAAACGGCGACTTTTGCATTGTCTTTAATTGCACAAGCGAGATTATAGGTTATTGTAGATTTTCCTACACCACCCTTTTGATGGGTTGACAGTATAAATTTAGGCATAACTATAAAACTATATTTATATTATTATAGCAAATATAATAAATTTTTATTGTTTTGGTTTTAGCTGAATTTCTTTGATATAAAACTATATTTATATTATTATAGCAATTTACTGTTATTTGGATTTCCACTGTTCCAGTTGATTCTTAATAATACTTACTATATATCCCGGACCGACTTTACCTCTCTTTTTACCTAAAGCAGATCTAATCTCCTGGAACAAGAAAAATGAATAATTTTCCGGAAGAGATTGTTTACACTCTAGGAACAAATTATAATTATTTTTCAGTCCTTGTTCAGTAAATCCAAATTCATCAATGTAGGTTTTATATTCATTCTCTGTTAATACTTTGGAGAGATCTATTTTTCTTTCTTTGGCTTTTGTAAACTTAGCACTTGCAAATTGTGGTTGATATATTGGAATGATGGTCAAAACCTGATTATCTTTTGAAAATTTATAATTGAATGTATAAGGGGATATCTTATCAAGCTCTTCCTGAGCCTTTTTAAGGACTTTATTTTCAATATGGGAATAATTGTAACCAATTACTATACCGTCCTTTTTTCGGGTGTATTTATCCTCGATACCGAACATTTTTATTAAATCAATTGTTTTGTATTCAATGGGTTTGTCTTTATTAGCAATAAGTTCATAAATTCTCATAGCGTAACGGCTTTGTAGATTAAAAGCTACTTTCAGTTCGTAAGCGCGCCAACCCTTAGAAAAATCCATTATCATTTCAATGAGTTTGCTGTCCGCCTTCCAAGTTACATACCTCTCTCCAGCAACAAATTCAAGACTTGAAATAAGATTGATTTCCCAATAATCGCTTTTTCCATCAGGAACCCCTTTGTTAATTGTTTTGTTTTTCAGGTCTTTAAGAGCTTTTATAATGCGAGCATTATTCTTTGATTTACTTGTTTCATCATTATCAGAATCCATATCCTGTGCAGAGAGCAGGTATTGCACAGGGAAAGTATATTTCCGATCACCCCACAAGTTTGTTTCAACCTTATGAGGACTTTTTATAATACCTTCCTGATCAAACATCTTTTGTTCAATCTCTATCATTCTATAAATCACACGTTTCTCATAGACTGAAAAATTATACCTAGCAGCTGTAAAGATATAGGACTGTAGCTGGAAGTCTTTGATACTGTCTGACATAACAAAACATTGTAACTTTATGAATACAAATATACACAAATGTAACTTAATAGATGCGCAAGTTACAAAAGGTATTCAAAAAGTTACAAAAAAGGTATTCAAAAAGTTACAAATACACAAAAAAAGGTATTCAAAAAGTTACACGAATAGCACGCAAAGTACAGATTTACAATTGTTTGCGGGATTTGGTAATACTTGTTTATAGTAATATTGTTTTTAAAAGTAAATAAATAAGTTTAATGTTAATAAGTTCAATTACTTGATTTTTAATAACATATGACATTATGTCAGAAAAAAAACAAAACAAAAAAATTAAAGGAACATAAATTCAAAGAAGCAACGCTATGCAACGCATAGTAAAATTTTAAACAATTGATTTTCAATTATTTACTAAAATAAATCTGAGTGACTTCCGACCCTTGCCAATGCAACTTCGTTATCAGGTTCTTCGAGCTGCTTCCATATTAGCAAGATATCCGGCTTAACGTGACATTCCCAGTAACCTTTATAATTTCCTTTGAGTTTGTGAGGAACCATACTTTCCGGTATTCCTAAATAACCTTCATTAGCCAGGGTAGTGATCACATCCTGAATGGCCAGTTTTTCTTTTGACTGCTTCAGATATTTTTTAAAATCTTTTTTGAACTGTGAAGAAAATAAGATCTGATATTTACTCATTTTCCAAATCTTTAAACAGATCCTCTACATTGGAATATCTCTTCAGAGATTTCTTTTCCGTTTCAATTTCCTTTATAGCCTGTTTGGTGACTTTATTAGGCTCGTGATATCCTACGGCATCAAACAGCAGCGTTTCGATATAATTATTGATACTTCTGTTATTTTTTTTGGCCAGTTTTTCAATGTGAGCATAGAGCCCGGAATTAAGCCGCAGCGAAGTCGATTTTTTACTGATATTAATTGTATTCATAATGATATCATTTGTAATGCAAATATAGTGCTATTTTTTAATAAAATTGTATATTTATTATTGATAGTTTTTTAGTGTTTTACTTGCATTTTCAGTTTTGAGTATTTTGAAGATGTTTAGATTTTCCGGAAGCCAGGTTCTCTTATCAACATTCAGGTTTTTAGAGCCTCTTTTTTTGCTGCTCTCAGATGGTTTACCGATGTTTCATTTCTTAAAGATCTTAATTATTCTCTCAAGTTTTTTTACAGCAGTTTCAGATTATTTACAGATTTTTCAAGTTTTACTTGGCTGGTTCAGATTTACATCTTAAATTTAGAGTATTAATGGTTACGGTTTTTAGGTCAAGAAGTGGGAAAAGACAGACAAAACCTCCGGTATTTGTTGTCTTTTTCCCCTTCTTGGTCTGCTCCTAACGTCGCAGACGGTCGAAAAAACTTTGGTTTTTTCTCTGCATAAATCTTACAGAAATGAACAACGACAATATCAGTTTCAACGAATCCCTACTTCGAGAACTCACCCAACTTTCCGGAGAGATGCAGCAGAAAGAGCGGAAAGAAGAAATACGAAGAAAAAGAGCCGAAGGCGGAAAAAAAGGAGGGCGCCCCGTATTGACAAAAAAGCGGGAAATCAAGAAATTTTTTAGAATAAATGAAATCGAGCAAAAACACATTACGGAGGTTTCTGAAGCGTGGGGAGTGAGTGAATCGGAATACTTTCGCAGGTGTATCATGGGCGTGGTTATGCCAGATGCGGAACGTAATAAAATGCTCTCTGAATACCACACCAATTTTAAAAGAATTGCCAACATCTTCCGGAAAGATATTTGGAACGAAAACGAGAAGGAACATTTCAAAAAAGAACTTACGGAAGTTATCCAGCTTATCAAAAAAAATATGCGATGAGTGCCAAAGCGAAATCCGTAAAAGGCAGTTTGCAGTCTGCAAACTACAAAGAGCAGGATATTAAGGAATCCACCTTTATCTGTCAGAATAATATGTTTGGTGAGACTGCCCAGGAGCGATGGGAAGAAATGCAGGAAATAGCAGGTTTAAATAAAAGAACCAAAAAACCATTTGTAGAGAATATGGTCAGCCCGCCGGAACAATACACCCGGAACTTTACTGTAGAAGACTGGAAGCAACTGGCCAAAGACTACAGCGAAAAGATGGGTTACAATGAAAACCAATGGTATAGCGTATTGCACGAGAACACCGCCCATCCTCATATGCACATCAATGTTAACCGGATAGATTTTGCCGGCAAAAATACCATTGATGACAGCTTTATAGGCGAACGATCAGGGAAGGCAATGGAAGCCATCAGTCGAGAAAGAGGATGGAAAACCGCGCACGAAATTGCTCAGGAAAAGAAAAATTTGATGAAAGCAGCTCTTACCCTTTCCATTGAAAAATCAAGCAGCTGGAACCAAGTAAAAGACAGGATGAAAGAACAGGGTTATGCTCTGGAACTGTCCACTAATGAAAAAGGGCTGAACGGACTAAGGATTGTCCAATGGGAAGAACTGTTGAGAAGAGAAGAAAAAGAAAAAAAGACCGCTCAAATGCTGAAGGAAAAAAAACAGATTCAAAAAGAATCCTTTATCAGTGCCAAAGAAAAGAAATTTACAAAACCCGGTTACAAACTTTCAGAAATCGACCGGAAGTTAAATGTTAAGGATATCGATAAGCAGCTGCAGAACAACCAAAAATTAGAACAAAAAAAATCACAATCCTATGGAAGAAAATTCTAATCTCAAACCAAATCCGGAAGAACCAAAGAATGCTTTATTGAAGGCACTCGAAGATATTATTTCGGGAAATAATGAAATCAAAGGACAGCTAGGTAAATTCTCTCAGAACCAGGAGCAGATCCTCTTGCGTTTTTCGGAGAAAGAAAAGCAGCTGAATAAAGAAAGTGCAGCCGTTGAGAATTTGAGCAAAAGTATATCTACAGAACTGGAAAAAAAGAACCAGGAGAACCAGGATAAAACACAGAAAATTTTTGACACCGAACTGGGAAAGTTTCAGAAAGTAGAGTTGAAGCTCACAGAGAAAGACAAAAGCTTGCTGAGCAAGGTTGAAAGTATTTTTAGAAACTACTGGAAATTGCCGATTATCATTGCCGGAATATCTTTACTAACAGCAGGGTTAACGGGATTTTTAGCCGTTCGCTTTTTTTCTGAGAGTGTGAAAAGCAAAGGAGAGCTTAGAGAGGAAATGATAAATAATTGGAATTCACAAAATAAAAGACTTGTTGATGATGACGAATGGAATGCTCTTATTAACGAAAGAATTATCATTCAGAATTTTGTAAAGGATAATGATAATGCAGGAAAAGCACTGATAAATTATCGAAAAGGGATGGTTAAAAGTAATCAAGGAAAAGCCATATATAAAAGCATTGATAGTGATAAGGTCGTGAAAGAATAATTGGCATATTGTCTATTTTTGTAGAATGGATTTGATTTCGCAGTATTGCTGAATTGTACAGCGATGACAAAGAGTAGTTTTTATTATCAAGACTTCTTTCAGAAAAATGTTGCCGTGCTATAAAATAAAACCCACCGCAACTGCGGTGGGTTTTGGATGTTTTTTATTATTTCTTTATTAAAGAAGCAGGATAAATTGCAAGTAATGATACCGCAATTATAGCAAGTGCAATTTTCTTGTCTCTTCCTATTTTCCTTTTTAAATCTTCCGCCTCTTTAATCTGTTTTTCGGTAGGCTTCAATCCTTCTAATTGAGTTTCATATTTTTCCGAAACACATAAATCAAGATACTTCAAACCCGATCCTATTAATGAAAGAAATAATATAGCCATAATAATGATTCTTATTTTCATATTTTTATTGTTTAGGTCCCCTCATAATTTAATAACTCTAATTCAGTATTCATAATCCCCACCGCTACCATATTGGGATATTGAGATTCTGGCAATATTTTTTCTTCTAATATTTTATGTGAAAAATATTGTAATTGGTTACTAGAAATATACATTTCTTGTAACGCCTGTTTAAAATAGTGATAATTGGCAACATTTCTATCATTCTGATTGAAATGAGGTATATCCGCAATCATGACTGAACGCTGATACAACACTCGTGTGTCAATATTCTTTGCTGTATATTGCCCAGAATTAGCCAACATCTGATCAAGATTTATATTCTCTTGAGAAAAAGAGAAACTTGAAATGAATAAACCAAAAAGTAATAAGTAAAATTTTCCCATTTAATTTAATGTTTTTAAGTTAATATCAAATCTTCCTTCAGTAACTTCAACTTCCTCTGTACCATTAATTTCCCGTAATTTTCCCGTAAATTTTCCTGACATGATGAACTTGTCATCTGAAAGATAGGTAATATCAATATTGCCGGAATTTTCATAAGATCCATAATACTTGTATTGTTTTGTAGTAGGGCTTACCGCTCTGCATTTAATATAACTGTAAAAAGGAGGTGCGTCATCATATTCTGGCGCTTTGTCGAGGCTATAAGAGTTTATACCTTTTTCATGAATTTTATAAATATAAACATCAATATAAAGCATATTTTTAACATCTTCACCCCTCCAAGCCGTTATTCTTCGAGACCAGTTTACGGTATTATCATAAAAGCCAAAAACTTTTAGAGGCCTTTCCACAACTGTAGATCCGGTAGCTTTATTCGGAACAAAAACAATCCCATTTAATTTACATCCAAAAGTATTAGCACCAGTTTGGGTTGCGGCAGGTAAAGAATCTTGTGTTTCAGTTAGTCTATCACAACTTAATGCGCTTAACCCTATGAGTGTAGCTAAAAAAATATTTTTCATAATTGAAAATTTAGAATCTTCAATAAAGTTAAAACTTTATTGATAACAAAATCAGATTTCAGTTAAAATTTTTGAATAAAGGATTGTGAAACTGAGGAAGGAATGAATTTTCGAATTTTTAAAAAACTAAAGCAAAAAAGAGTTTTTTATTTCCGCGTAACACTTTTTTCTTATTTTCTGGGACTTCATAAACTTGTCCTTTGGAATGTAAAACCCTTTGTTTTCCTTACATTCCGGAAAATAGTTAAGCAAAACGGCAATCCGGAGAATGTGATATTATTTTTGAAAAAAATCATTCAAAAAATGAATTTTGACTTTTTTCTGAATATTTATAATAAAGAGGATATCATCCTCAAGACTTTGTAATTTATAAAATCAAATATATGACAACAGGAATATTTATTCTGATGGGATTCAGTATTTTAGGAGTTCTCTATATTTTTAGAGGAATCTTCCGGAGTAAAAAAAACCCAAATTCTACCATAAAAGTAGATTTTTCGGAGAAAATTTTTTTGAACAGTCAGATTAGGAAGATTGTTCACTATTTTAATACTTTCAAAATTCCACTACCTATCTCGACTCTACAAATCAATGCTATTGAACCATTTGATTGCCGGTTCGTTAAAGTAATTTAGGAACATATAATATATATTCATTTATTATTTTTTAGCATTAAGATATTCAAGTAGTTGGAGCTGATTTTCAGGTTACAAACACGCCCCTTGGAATCGTTGGTGATTGAAACGAGTTCTAACTGATTTGAGTGTTGGAAGATCTCCCTTTCGGAATGGTGACAATGAAGAAATAGTAATCCTCCACTTTGTGCAGAGAACCAGTATTCTCAATAAAGGATGGAAGCATTTCTATGAGCGTATCTTCAATTTCTTTCAAATCCTTCATTTATTTAAAATATTCCTTATCAATCGCTGTATTAATAAGGTCCTTTAAAGTGGTTCTTTTCTCTGCTGCCATTTTCTTAAGTGCAACCAGTTTATGTTCCTCAATGTAAATATAAGTTCCTTTTGTTACCGGTTTAACCACACCGAATTTTTCTTCCTGAAGAGGGGTGTTCACAGGTTCTTTTGCCTTATCAATCAGGTCAAAAATACTTGGTTTTTTATCTTGTTTTGCCATTGCTATAAAACTATAATTATATTTTTATATTATTTATTTAAAAGAGTGAAAACTTCGACCAACAGACCGTTTATTTGATTTTTTGCTTTTTCATCATCCATGCCAAAAGTGGCGAAAGATCGAGTAAAGGCCACCAAATCTGAAAGTGAAGTTTCAGCCACAGGTAGAGAAAGTTTTTCAAGACTTTCTAACATTTCTGCAGTAAGAGTTGTTTTGGGCTTTACCATATTCAGAACAATCAAAGCTTTATTTTTCCTTCCGGCATTTTTTACAATTTCAATGGTTTTGGATATTGCCATAAAGTCAGCTACTCCGACTTTAGTCGGAATAAGAACCAAGTCGATAAATTTTAAAAGATCAGGGAGAGTTCCGGTAAGATATGGAGGAGAATCTACAAATACAAAATCATAATCTGAAGATTTTAATTTTTCCAGTTCCGTCATTCCGGCATAAATTGGAATTTCAGAAATTGGACGCAGCTCGGCAAGCGTTCCCTGAACATCCAGATCACAAACGGCGACTTTTGCATTGTCTTTAATTGCACAAGCGAGATTATAGGTTATTGTAGATTTTCCTACACCACCCTTTTGATGGGTTGACAGTATAAATTTAGGCATAACTATAAAACTATATTTATATTATTATAGCAAATATAATAAATTTTTATTGTTTTGGTTTTAGCTGAATTTCTTTGATATAAAACTATATTTATATTATTATAGCAATTTACTGTTATTTGGATTTCCACTGTTCCAGTTGATTCTTAATAATACTTACTATATATCCCGGACCGACTTTACCTCTCTTTTTACCTAAAGCAGATCTAATCTCCTGGAACAAGAAAAATGAATAATTTTCCGGAAGAGATTGTTTACACTCTAGGAACAAATTATAATTATTTTTCAGTCCTTGTTCAGTAAATCCAAATTCATCAATGTAGGTTTTATATTCATTCTCTGTTAATACTTTGGAGAGATCTATTTTTCTTTCTTTGGCTTTTGTAAACTTAGCACTTGCAAATTGTGGTTGATATATTGGAATGATGGTCAAAACCTGATTATCTTTTGAAAATTTATAATTGAATGTATAAGGGGATATCTTATCAAGCTCTTCCTGAGCCTTTTTAAGGACTTTATTTTCAATATGGGAATAATTGTAACCAATTACTATACCGTCCTTTTTTCGGGTGTATTTATCCTCGATACCGAACATTTTTATTAAATCAATTGTTTTGTATTCAATGGGTTTGTCTTTATTAGCAATAAGTTCATAAATTCTCATAGCGTAACGGCTTTGTAGATTAAAAGCTACTTTCAGTTCGTAAGCGCGCCAACCCTTAGAAAAATCCATTATCATTTCAATGAGTTTGCTGTCCGCCTTCCAAGTTACATACCTCTCTCCAGCAACAAATTCAAGACTTGAAATAAGATTGATTTCCCAATAATCGCTTTTTCCATCAGGAACCCCTTTGTTAATTGTTTTGTTTTTCAGGTCTTTAAGAGCTTTTATAATGCGAGCATTATTCTTTGATTTACTTGTTTCATCATTATCAGAATCCATATCCTGTGCAGAGAGCAGGTATTGCACAGGGAAAGTATATTTCCGATCACCCCACAAGTTTGTTTCAACCTTATGAGGACTTTTTATAATACCTTCCTGATCAAACATCTTTTGTTCAATCTCTATCATTCTATAAATCACACGTTTCTCATAGACTGAAAAATTATACCTAGCAGCTGTAAAGATATAGGACTGTAGCTGGAAGTCTTTGATACTGTCTGACATAACAAAACATTGTAACTTTATGAATACAAATATACACAAATGTAACTTAATAGATGCGCAAGTTACAAAAGGTATTCAAAAAGTTACAAAAAAGGTATTCAAAAAGTTACAAATACACAAAAAAAGGTATTCAAAAAGTTACACGAATAGCACGCAAAGTACAGATTTACAATTGTTTGCGGGATTTGGTAATACTTGTTTATAGTAATATTGTTTTTAAAAGTAAATAAATAAGTTTAATGTTAATAAGTTCAATTACTTGATTTTTAATAACATATGACATTATGTCAGAAAAAAAACAAAACAAAAAAATTAAAGGAACATAAATTCAAAGAAGCAACGCTATGCAACGCATAGTAAAATTTTAAACAATTGATTTTCAATTATTTACTAAAATAAATCTGAGTGACTTCCGACCCTTGCCAATGCAACTTCGTTATCAGGTTCTTCGAGCTGCTTCCATATTAGCAAGATATCCGGCTTAACGTGACATTCCCAGTAACCTTTATAATTTCCTTTGAGTTTGTGAGGAACCATACTTTCCGGTATTCCTAAATAACCTTCATTAGCCAGGGTAGTGATCACATCCTGAATGGCCAGTTTTTCTTTTGACTGCTTCAGATATTTTTTAAAATCTTTTTTGAACTGTGAAGAAAATAAGATCTGATATTTACTCATTTTCCAAATCTTTAAACAGATCCTCTACATTGGAATATCTCTTCAGAGATTTCTTTTCCGTTTCAATTTCCTTTATAGCCTGTTTGGTGACTTTATTAGGCTCGTGATATCCTACGGCATCAAACAGCAGCGTTTCGATATAATTATTGATACTTCTGTTATTTTTTTTGGCCAGTTTTTCAATGTGAGCATAGAGCCCGGAATTAAGCCGCAGCGAAGTCGATTTTTTACTGATATTAATTGTATTCATAATGATATCATTTGTAATGCAAATATAGTGCTATTTTTTAATAAAATTGTATATTTATTATTGATAGTTTTTTAGTGTTTTACTTGCATTTTCAGTTTTGAGTATTTTGAAGATGTTTAGATTTTCCGGAAGCCAGGTTCTCTTATCAACATTCAGGTTTTTAGAGCCTCTTTTTTTGCTGCTCTCAGATGGTTTACCGATGTTTCATTTCTTAAAGATCTTAATTATTCTCTCAAGTTTTTTTACAGCAGTTTCAGATTATTTACAGATTTTTCAAGTTTTACTTGGCTGGTTCAGATTTACATCTTAAATTTAGAGTATTAATGGTTACGGTTTTTAGGTCAAGAAGTGGGAAAAGACAGACAAAACCTCCGGTATTTGTTGTCTTTTTCCCCTTCTTGGTCTGCTCCTAACGTCGCAGACGGTCGAAAAAACTTTGGTTTTTTCTCTGCATAAATCTTACAGAAATGAACAACGACAATATCAGTTTCAACGAATCCCTACTTCGAGAACTCACCCAACTTTCCGGAGAGATGCAGCAGAAAGAGCGGAAAGAAGAAATACGAAGAAAAAGAGCCGAAGGCGGAAAAAAAGGAGGGCGCCCCGTATTGACAAAAAAGCGGGAAATCAAGAAATTTTTTAGAATAAATGAAATCGAGCAAAAACACATTACGGAGGTTTCTGAAGCGTGGGGAGTGAGTGAATCGGAATACTTTCGCAGGTGTATCATGGGCGTGGTTATGCCAGATGCGGAACGTAATAAAATGCTCTCTGAATACCACACCAATTTTAAAAGAATTGCCAACATCTTCCGGAAAGATATTTGGAACGAAAACGAGAAGGAACATTTCAAAAAAGAACTTACGGAAGTTATCCAGCTTATCAAAAAAAATATGCGATGAGTGCCAAAGCGAAATCCGTAAAAGGCAGTTTGCAGTCTGCAAACTACAAAGAGCAGGATATTAAGGAATCCACCTTTATCTGTCAGAATAATATGTTTGGTGAGACTGCCCAGGAGCGATGGGAAGAAATGCAGGAAATAGCAGGTTTAAATAAAAGAACCAAAAAACCATTTGTAGAGAATATGGTCAGCCCGCCGGAACAATACACCCGGAACTTTACTGTAGAAGACTGGAAGCAACTGGCCAAAGACTACAGCGAAAAGATGGGTTACAATGAAAACCAATGGTATAGCGTATTGCACGAGAACACCGCCCATCCTCATATGCACATCAATGTTAACCGGATAGATTTTGCCGGCAAAAATACCATTGATGACAGCTTTATAGGCGAACGATCAGGGAAGGCAATGGAAGCCATCAGTCGAGAAAGAGGATGGAAAACCGCGCACGAAATTGCTCAGGAAAAGAAAAATTTGATGAAAGCAGCTCTTACCCTTTCCATTGAAAAATCAAGCAGCTGGAACCAAGTAAAAGACAGGATGAAAGAACAGGGTTATGCTCTGGAACTGTCCACTAATGAAAAAGGGCTGAACGGACTAAGGATTGTCCAATGGGAAGAACTGTTGAGAAGAGAAGAAAAAGAAAAAAAGACCGCTCAAATGCTGAAGGAAAAAAAACAGATTCAAAAAGAATCCTTTATCAGTGCCAAAGAAAAGAAATTTACAAAACCCGGTTACAAACTTTCAGAAATCGACCGGAAGTTAAATGTTAAGGATATCGATAAGCAGCTGCAGAACAACCAAAAATTAGAACAAAAAAAATCACAATCCTATGGAAGAAAATTCTAATCTCAAACCAAATCCGGAAGAACCAAAGAATGCTTTATTGAAGGCACTCGAAGATATTATTTCGGGAAATAATGAAATCAAAGGACAGCTAGGTAAATTCTCTCAGAACCAGGAGCAGATCCTCTTGCGTTTTTCGGAGAAAGAAAAGCAGCTGAATAAAGAAAGTGCAGCCGTTGAGAATTTGAGCAAAAGTATATCTACAGAACTGGAAAAAAAGAACCAGGAGAACCAGGATAAAACACAGAAAATTTTTGACACCGAACTGGGAAAGTTTCAGAAAGTAGAGTTGAAGCTCACAGAGAAAGACAAAAGCTTGCTGAGCAAGGTTGAAAGTATTTTTAGAAACTACTGGAAATTGCCGATTATCATTGCCGGAATATCTTTACTAACAGCAGGGTTAACGGGATTTTTAGCCGTTCGCTTTTTTTCTGAGAGTGTGAAAAGCAAAGGAGAGCTTAGAGAGGAAATGATAAATAATTGGAATTCACAAAATAAAAGACTTGTTGATGATGACGAATGGAATGCTCTTATTAACGAAAGAATTATCATTCAGAATTTTGTAAAGGATAATGATAATGCAGGAAAAGCACTGATAAATTATCGAAAAGGGATGGTTAAAAGTAATCAAGGAAAAGCCATATATAAAAGCATTGATAGTGATAAGGTCGTGAAAGAATAATTGGCATATTGTCTATTTTTGTAGAATGGATTTGATTTCGCAGTATTGCTGAATTGTACAGCGATGACAAAGAGTAGTTTTTATTATCAAGACTTCTTTCAGAAAAATGTTGCCGTGCTATAAAATAAAACCCACCGCAACTGCGGTGGGTTTTGGATGTTTTTTATTATTTCTTTATTAAAGAAGCAGGATAAATTGCAAGTAATGATACCGCAATTATAGCAAGTGCAATTTTCTTGTCTCTTCCTATTTTCCTTTTTAAATCTTCCGCCTCTTTAATCTGTTTTTCGGTAGGCTTCAATCCTTCTAATTGAGTTTCATATTTTTCCGAAACACATAAATCAAGATACTTCAAACCCGATCCTATTAATGAAAGAAATAATATAGCCATAATAATGATTCTTATTTTCATATTTTTATTGTTTAGGTCCCCATAAGCCTGGATTATAGCCACGTCTAATATATTCCGCCTGTCTAAAATTATAAAGCATTCCTGCAGGTGTTTGAGGTGCACCCATATTTGCTCCGCCATAATTAAGTGCTTTGTATGTTATAGTTGTGCAATTATTTCCTCCTGGTCCCATCAAAGTATAGGTATCTACGACTCTTCCATATTTATAGAATCCTTCTTTTCCTTGTAGGGGTTTGCCTGAATTATATAATTTGTTATAATATGCCTTAACTTTTGCACCGTCTACATCTACAGAATAGGTGGATGTTGGATATTTTGCAGTTCTTTCTGCAATAAAGTTGGTAGCATTATCTCCATCCAATCTTAACAAAACTCCATCTCCATAAGGACCGAATTTTCCAGAGGAAGGAGAATAACTACCATTATATCTACCATAAGAATAAACTGTTCCATCAATTTCAACATATACGTGACCAACTCCATCGGTTTCAATATATACATTGGCTTTATCTTTTCCTCCACCATCATCGAAAGGGCTATCATTCTCCATCTTATGCATCGCGTGGTTCAATCCTGCGACAATCAGCCCCTGTCCTGCTCCGACCCAGAAGTTGCCACCTCCTAAATGAGAACCTACGCCTCCCATTACTGCACCTGTAAGCATTGTGAAGCCTTTGCTCCTAATTACACTAAATTCGCCAGCATTTTTAAATCCAATATCTAATAAATCACCTGACATGCTGGCGAACGCTCCTGCCAAAGCTCCGCTTAAGAAATTTCCCCCCTGCATCCAAGATAATGTACCTTGTGAAATAGCATGAGCCCCAGCTCTGGCTATAAAAGTTCCTGTTTTACCAAGGTATGTGGCAACTTTGGTTAGTTCACCTGTTGCTGTTTTAAAGATTGAACCAATGCCATTGGAAACCCCAGCAGAAATAACCGTCATTACGATGGAAGAAAAAACACTACCTAAATTGATAGGTCTATTATAATAAATATCGGTTCCTACTGAGGTAAGTACAGCAACACCCATTGATATCCAAAATATAACATCATCGGCAATAAAGAACTCCCCACTCGGGTCATTATACATCAGCGGATTATTCATCACATACCCATACTTGTTGTAGTTCTGAGTATTGTGAGTATCTTGGATATTCTCATCCGCATTTAAAAATCTTCTTAGAAGAGGGTCGTAAAGGCGACCGTTCATGTGGATGATGCCCACTTCTGCAAAATGCTCGTGGCTGGTGTAACCTCGGTCAACTATTAAGTTTCCATTAGACAGATAATCCCGTATTTGGTTTTTATCGGTGATGGTGGCGTTGTTGCCGATTTTTAAGTGAGTTAATGAACCCCAAGCATCAAAATGCCGCTGTTCTAACTTATTACCCGCTTCGTCGCTTATCGCCAGTACTGAACCAAGGTAGTCTTTGTGCAAAAATTTGTAAGAACCGCTGCTCTCTGTATAATTCTTAACGTAAACAATGTTGCTTTCGTATGGCGAGCCTCCAATATAAATTAAATGTTTTTCCTGCCCGGTTTGGTTGTTTCTTATGACCTCAAAACTGCCGTCCTCGCTGTAGTATTTGGTAAACTTTCCGTGGGTATTGCCGCCGTCATGGGTTCCGGATGCAAGAAATTCACCACCGTAAGTGGCCATCTGCCTCATTTCAGAAAGTCCGTACTCGAACCGTACATCCCCTTTCTTGCCATCAATAAAGACCGGGTCGTTGTTTTCGTTATAAACAATTTTCTGTATCAGATCGTTTTGTAAGTTTTGTTGTCCAACGGGGTTGAGCAATACTTTAGTAGGGCGGTACACAAACTGGTTGCTCTCGAACTTAATTTCGCCCAGCTGATCGTTTTGGGTTATCCTGCCTTTGGCATCGTAGATGTTTCGTTTGGTGCCGGTAGCATATGCATTGGTTACGGGATCTGTCCAGTTTACCAAACGGTTGTTGTCGTCGTATTCAAAAGTTTCAAGAATATTAAAATCTCCGCCTGTATTTCTGCTGTTCAGTTCGTTTTTAATAGCATTAAACGTGTAGCCGATCTGTAAGATGGTTTTGGCTGTCGTAGCATGGTTGATGTTATTCAGGAATCCATTAGTTGCGTATTGATTGGTAATTTGTGCAGTTCCCAGTTTAGCTAAAGTGACCTGTCCTCGGGCATTGGTTTGTTGAAGTTCCCATAATAGTTTACCTGCGGTTTTATCTTTTACCTGATACAGTTCACCGCTCCAGGAATGATATACATTTTCAATTACTGCTTTGGTGGTCG
>CAZPQV010000044.1:0-19262 GCA_964588705.1 uncultured Chryseobacterium sp. | reverse complement strand
AGTGGAAGAATATCGATAAAAAAATTCTGTACTAAGCGTGTTAAACTTGAGATTCCCTGATCGATTCTGGTCTGCAGTTTTCCGGATTCATGGTCTTCATCGGTGAAATAGGCAACACGATAGGTCAGAATTTTGTCGATTGCGGTTTGTGCGAGTACTGAACTGGTATTAATTCTGATTTTCTCACCATAAAATTTCTGTCCGAAATTGATGAAAATATTCAGCAATTCTTTTCCCATCAGAATAGCAGAAATAATAATCAGCACCTGCATTCCCTCAGTCATCGGTTCCGGGAGTTTCATCAGTTGCTCTACCTCATCAATGGTATATTTCAGAACGAGCGGATTGACCTGCGCCATGAGTGCACCAATAAATGTAAGAGCAAGCGTTCCAAAAATCATCCATTTATAAGGTTTGATAAACGGAAGAATCTGTTTGTAAATACTGATTAAATTAACTGTTCTGCGAAAGGGTTTTGCCATCGGTTTTAGGAATCAAAAAAAGAGCCACTATAAAATGGCTCTTAAAAATAGGTTTTTATTTTGTTATCAGAATCTGGTTTTCAGAACAATTTCACCCAGTTCATTAAGTTCTTCCTGCGCCGTGAAGTGTACTGTTCCTTTTTTCGACATTACTTCCCAGGCAATGGTGCTTACAATATCATCCAACACACCAGGCTCTTTGGAGTCTTGTGCATATTCAAAAGTGCGTTCGTCAATCATTTTAACCGGTCTTTCAAAATCCTGATTAATCACTAACACATCGCCTTTTCCATCGATGGCAGCTCTATAAATTTCCTGTAAATCGGTAAGCACCTGCGCTTTCGAAACCGCTTTTTTTACTTCAGAAATTGCTTCTGCTCTCAACTCCTTTTGCTGGCTTTTAATGATGTCCCAAGCTTGTGAAGAAAGATGGTGTCCCTCCTTATTATTATAGTCTTTATTATCATGGCCAGCATAAATTTGCGGTTTTGATGCAACGCTTTTCAGTTGATCAAAATTATCCCGGTTCGAGATTACAATCACTTTTAAATCAACATCCTGATTTCTGATATAATCTAGCGTTGCTTTATCAATGTCACGGAAATATTCTTTTGTCTGGCTGTCCACATAAGCGGAATCGCTACGGCGAGTTGCCGCAATAATATTCGGGTTTTCACCAAATGGGAATACAGCATTCTTGACCTCATCCACCACGCTATCGTTTACTGCATTAAACAATCTCGCAGAATTTTGCGACAGCACGAGAATAAGATATTCCTCACTTCTCGCATAGGCTTTTATCAGCGGTCGAACAGCAAAAACATCATCTACATTTACGGTATTTTGATGCACCGGCCAGGTAGATTTTACAATTTCCTCTGTATCTTTTGAAATAAAAATATGTAAACTCTCAAGATTGTGCTGATGGTCTATTTTACCTTCCACAGCATCTAGTTTGCTAAGCACTTCGGCGGACGATCTTTTTCCAAATTCTTCTTCCACTCTCCTTTTCGCTTCATTTAGCAAATTTTTCAGTTCCAAAGAATCTTTTTGGTTATCAGGTTTGGTACGGTGCGTATTCAATGAAATGGATATACACGGTGAGTTTTTTTCTGTGGCTAATTTTTGTAAAGTTTCTCTTAATGTCATACTTTTTATTTTTTGTGATTAATTTTTGATTATTACGAATAAAATATACGAAAAAATCATCAAAAAACCTACTATCAATGCGACTTTAAGAGAATATTAGGATTTTTCAAAAATTAATTAAAAAATATTAACAGCGTTATTTAACCTTAGTCGATGGATAACTATTAGCTGAATTCAGCATCAGCATATCCTTCAGTTTTTGATCCCTTTTGTAAATATCTTCGGTAAAAATTAACTGTCCGTCCGGATTTACAAACGCTGTGAAATATGCCAGATGAACAGGCATTTTCTTTTTAAGAACAACTCGGCTTTCCGAATCTCCATCCATCTTTTCGCGGATGGTTTCATCATTGATTTCCGGGTTGTCTTTCAATACAAACTGAGCCAATTTGAAAGCATCGGAAACGCGCACGCATCCTGAACTTAAATCCCTTTCTTCTCGGTTGAAAAGTCCGGGTTGATCGGTGTCGTGAAGGTAGATATTGTAGGAGTTCGGGAACATGAATTTGGCTTTCCCCAAAGTATTTCCGGGTCCCGGTTTCTGTCGCACCGCATTTACTCCTGGAAGTACCATATCTTTAGTTTGTTCCATATTATTCTGTTCCAGATAATTTGGATTTTTCTGCATAGCAGGAATAATTTTTCGCTTCATAATTCCGGGAGGAATGTTCCAATATGGTGCAAAATCTACATAATCCATCTTATCGCTGAACACTACCGTTCGACGGTTTACACTGCCGACAATAACATCCATATCCCAAAGAAAATCCTGAGAATTGAAAGCGTATAGTTTATATGCCGGAATATTTACGAGCAGATATTCATCATCGTCAGGACTAATCCAACGCATTCTCTCAAGGTTTGCCATCATCGTTTCCAAACGTTCACGGCCGGGAACATTCATTTGATTTAAAAAAGATTCGTTGATGACATCTGATTTTTCAAGACCATGGCGAAACTGAAAATTATGAACAGCCTGAAGCATTTCATCATCAAACGAAAACGTTTTAGATTCGTTTTTTAAATCTCCCAAAAGAAACAGGCGGTTTTTAATCTGTGAAATTACAGCTGAACTGTCTCCTACTTTATATTCTCCCACAGGAATTTGTGCAGTAATCGTGTCTAAACCTTTCTTATGAAAATCGAGGATTTTGTTTTTCAAATTCACATAATGCTGATGACTCGGCTCATCCGGAAAAATGTTTACTCCATTCTTCGAGGCAACCTCCATCGCCTCCATCACATCAAATTTATTTCGTGGTTTCAGCCAATCAGATTTTTTTGCAATAGTATCTGCTGTACCTTCAAATGTTCTTTTACTGTACCATAAATATTGTGAAGTCAGCAACAGTTCAATCTTGGATTCATTTTTTTCATCGATTTCGTTATCCATCAAATGATTGAACTGATCCTGATACGTGAGCTTTTCCTTTTCATTATTCTTTTCTAAGTTCATCAGTTTTACCGCCAAATGGTCGGCCTGTTCTGTGAGTCCTTCGTCATCTATCCAGGCGTAAGCATTGTTTCGGCTCTGATAGAATTGCTTAATTTCTTCCTTATACTGAGCAAAATCTTTGAACTCGCCAAAGAACGTGTCAATATAATTGGGATCTATTTTTTTGTCAGTCTGTGTGCTGAAAGCTCCGATTAATGTTGGATCGAAATTTACGTCAAGCATTTCGCCTTCGTGAAGAAAACCTCTCTGATATTTCTGCGTAATCGGTGTATTAATATCCTGAACCTCAGTCTTTTTATTACAAAACTGAAGCGAAAGCAGCGCAAGTGTGATGAAAAATAGTTTTAGAAATTTCATAATAATATTTTTTTTGGTTTGGTTCGAGTTTGAAAATGGCTTTGGTTTCAGACATAGAAACTCTGCAACAGCCGATTATTCAGTATTGTCCAATAATTACGCCAAAAAATATTATGAAATTACCCCTCGAAAACGTATGTCGTAAGGTAATGAAGTTCAGGTTTACTCAGCTGTTTTGCCGTGGCTTCAATTTCTTCCAAAGGATTTACTGCGGTAACAGGAAGTTTCTGCAGAAGGAATGAGTTGTTCGCATTCCGGTCCACAATGTTCTTGAAGATATTCTCGATTTCAGAGTTTGCAAGAGAAGCGAAACTGATGTCTTCAAATCCCTGGAACAGACGAAGATTATCCTGTCCGCTGAAATTTTCATCCACAAATCCCTGGAACTGTTTTCTGTCATCAAAATTACCTGCCCAAATATTGTAAACCATCGTCTTCTTTTTCGGCTTATCTTCGATTCTTTGGTAAACGAAGTTTTCACCAAGATAGGCTTCACGCACTTGTGGATCGTGCGCAAGATCTTCCGGAAGTCCTTCTTTCAGGATTCTTCCTTCAAACATAATATAAGTTTTATTAGTGATGGCAAGCGTTTGCTGCACGTTGTGGTCGGTAATTAGAATTCCGATATTTTTTGCGGTAAGACTTCTTACAATTTTCTGAATATCTTCCACAGCAATGGGGTCAACTCCGGCAAAAGGCTCATCCAACAGAATGAAATTTGGGCTTGTGGCAAGGCATCGTGCGATTTCTGTTCTACGGCGCTCCCCTCCCGAAAGAAGGTCTCCACGGTTGTGACGCACGTGTTCCAGCGAAAACTCTTCAATCAGTTCATCACATTTAATGTACTGTTCTTTTTTTGAAAGATTGGTGAGTTGAAGAACTCCCATGATATTCTGCTCAACCGTAAGTTTTCTAAAAACTGAGGCTTCTTGCGCGAGATACCCAATCCCTTTCTGGGCACGGCGATACATCGCATCTCCTGTGATTTCTTTGTTATCGAGGAAAATTTTTCCGGACGTTGGTTTCACCAATCCTACAATCATGTAAAAAGTAGTGGTTTTACCGGCTCCGTTCGGGCCAAGCAAACCTACGATTTCTCCCTGGGCAACCTCTACAGAAACGCCTTTTACTACTTTTTTGGGACCGTATTCTTTGATTAAATTTTCTCCTCGTAAAATCATAAGCGCAAAGATAAATATTTTGATTAAATAATGTGAGGTTGAGGTTGAGGTTGAGGTTGAGGTTGAGGATGGGGCTAAGGTTAAGTGATTAAAAAATTAATTTTAATTCAATAAAATAAATATTTCTATTTTGTAAATTGTAACAAAAATTTTACCGAACCGACTGATTGTTAAATCAAAAAAAAATAAAATATGGAAACTTACGGTTACAACAATCCTGAAAATAATAACGACCCAAACTATCGCTCCGAGAAGAAACTTGCAGCAGGTATCTTTGCCATTTTATTGGGGAGTTTAGGCATTCATAAATTTTATATGGGATATACCAACGAAGGTATTATTCTGCTGCTTTCAACTCTGATTATCATTCCGGCGCTAACGCTTCTTACCTGTGGCGCGGCGAGCACATTTTATCCGGTGGTTTTTATTATTCCGATTATTGAAGGTGTTATTTATCTTACAATGAAGGATAAGCAGTTTGATGATACTTATATCAAAGGGAGAAAACCTTGGTTTTAAATATAAGTGATGAATGATGGGTAATAACTAATAAAAAAACTTTCTGCTCGCAGAAAGTTTTTTGTTTTAAATTAATCTGAGCAAATGCAAAGGTTAACCGTTTAAAAGCATTGCTGCTTCTTTTGCTGCGTAGGTAAAAATCATATCCGCTCCTGCTCTTTTAATGCAGGTTAAACTTTCAATAATTGCTTTGTCGTTATCCAGCCATCCGTTTTGTGCGGCAGCTTTCAGCATAGCGTATTCACCACTAACGTTATAAACCGCAATTGGTAAATCGATTTCAGCACGAACTTGCGAAACGATATCCAAATAAGGTAATCCCGGTTTAATCATGATGATGTCGGCTCCTTCAGCAATATCTTTATAAACCTCATCCATGGCTTCGCGGGCATTATGGAAATCCATCTGATAGGTTTTTTTGTCCTTCGGAATATCTACATTTTCTTTCGGCGCGCTGTCTAAAGCACTTCTGAACGGTCCGTAGAACGAACTCGCATATTTTGCAGCGTAACTTAAAATACCGACATCAGTGTAACCGCTTTCTTCCAAACCGGTTCTGATGGCAGCAACACGACCGTCCATCATATCACTTGGAGCCACGATATCTGCACCTGCTTCTGCGTGTGAAACCGACATTCTTACTAAAGCTTCATTCGTTGCATCGTTATCTACTTTTCCGTTGGTGATGATCCCGTCGTGACCGTAGATTGAGTAAGGATCGAGCGCGACATCGGGCATTACCACCATTTCCGGAACGGCGTCTTTAATGGCTTTAATGGTCGTCTGCATCAGTCCGTTTTTGTTCCACGATTCTTTTCCGGTGTTGTCTTTCAGGTCATCAGCAACTTTCATATAGAGATTCACAGCTTTTACACCCAAAGCATAAAGTTCCTTACATTCCTTCACGGTTAGATCAACAGTTCTGCGGTAAATTCCCGGCATCGATGGAATCGGCTCCTGCTTGTTTTCGCCTTCCATAACGAACATTGGCATTACAAAATCGTTTACGGTAAGCACAGTTTCCTGTACCAAACTTCTAATGGCTGCATTGGTTCTCAGTCTTCTGTTTCGTGAATATATTATCATGATTGAAGTATTATAATTGGTATGAAATTAGCTACAAATTTAATCATAAATATGTATTGCAGATTAATTGGATTTGTTATACTTTTGTCTTATAATATATTTGTTGTAAAGTATTTGCATGAAGAAACTTTTACTTTTGATATCCTTTTTCGGTTTTTCCTTTGGCTTTTCAGGCGGTCTGAAGGCACAGAGCATTAAAGAGCCGACGAACATATCGCAAAAATCTGATGACGGGATTTTGGTAGCCTATCCAAATCCGGCAAAAGATTTCTTGATTTTGAAGTCCAAAGATTCTTCCAAGAAAATAAAATCAGTTACGTTCTACTCTATTCTCGGAGTTGAAGTTGCAACTTACAACATCAATATGAGCTCGGGCGAAATAAGACTCGACAAACTGAAACCCGGCAAATACCTGATGCGCTATTTAATGAGCGACAATACACAAAAAGTAACCCAGATTATAAAACAGTAAGTCCCGAAAATTTTCGGGATTTATTTTTATTAAAAGCTCTTGAAATTAATATCCTGAGGAAGTTTCTTCATTTTTAATCAATGCTTTTGCGGAAGACGTTCCGATTCTCATCACGCCCATCGAAATCATTTTCTCGGCATCCTCGGGTGTACGAACTCCTCCGGCTGCTTTCACAGGAAGTTTCCCGGCGTGATTCAGCATAATTTCGATACCTTCGAATGTGGCTCCGTTTGGTTTTCCGCCTTCAGTTTGGTAGAATCCGGTTGAAGATTTTACGAAAACCATTTCTTCTTTTCCGCTGAAATTTTCAGTTACCCAGTCTTTAATTTTTTGTGTGATATCAGCAATCTGCTTGTTGGATAAAGCCGCAATTTCGATGATCCATTTTGCAGTTTTATTGTTATCCAAACAAAGTCTGGTGCACTCTATCACTTCATTTTTAACCAAATCGATGTTTCCTTTCAGATATTCTTCGTAGTTAATTACGAAATCCAGTTCATCAGCACCGTCTTCAATCGCCTGTTTAGCTTCAGCCAATTTTTCTTCTGTTGAATAAGTTCCTTCGTGAAAACCAATTACCGTTCCCACTTTCACATCTGAAGATTGATCGGCTAAATACTTTTTTGCTTCCTTAATCAGATTCGGGCGAATCATCACGGCAAAAATTTTATGGTCGATAGCTTCCTGAGTTAGGCTGATGACAGTCTGTAAAGTTTCTTCTTCCGACAAACCCGACTGCGTTGGAGTTTTAAGATAAGTTGAATCTAAATAACGGTTGATTTCCATATTGATAAATAAAAATTACTGACAGATACAGAAAGCAAAATTTCCTTAATTAATAAGGTTTAAGAAAGTTTTAAAAGATAGAATCTTTGGTAAAAATTACACTTTCAACTGTCTGTTGATACTTTGCTCCAAAGATATGAAAGTTTCGGTTCTTGTAACGCCTTTCAGTTTCTGAATTTTATTAAGAATCTGCATCAGATGATCGTTATCTATGCAAAGCACTTTCAGAAAAATGGTGTAATTTCCGGTGGTATAATGGGCTTCAACGACTTCGTTTACTTCGTTCAGAGATTTAATGGCATCTTTATAATGGCTGGGCTGATCGAGAAAAACACCGATGTAAGAAACTACTTTATAGCCAATTTTTCGTGGATTAAGAAATGAAACTGAGTTTTCGATTACTCCGGCCTGTTCCAGTTTTTTTATCCGTTGGTGAACGGCAGTTGTAGAAATTCCTACCTGTTTTGAAATTTGTGCAAGTGAGGTTTTAGCATTATCCATCAGCATATAGATAATATCCTTATCCAGTTTATCGAGTTGATAACCAATTCTTGTTTCGCTTTTCATTACTTATAAGTTTCAAATTTTACCAGTACTGGAAAATGATCGCTGTAACCTCCCAAATACCTTGTCCCGGCATAAGTTCGGAACGGTCGTCCCCGGAATTTTTTGTCCCAGTTCAGGATTTTTTGGTGAGCGAACACTTTCGCTTCAGAAAATTCCAACACACTTTTTTCGGTATTAAAATGTTCTGAAAGTAAAATTTGGTCAAAAAGCAGACCATTACGGTAATGAAATGTAGAAAAATGTTGTTTTCTGAATAAATTAATAAACGGATTTTCTAAAACTGTTTGATAATTTGAATCTAATAAAAATCCTTCAAGTAACTCATCATCGGGGTTTTCGTTGAAATCACCGAGAAGAATAACCGGTTCATTATTTTCAGAAATAATTTTTTGAACGCGCGTATTTATTTCGTTTAAAATGTATCTTCGTTTAGGTTTGTTTACATCATTTTCCCGTTTTGAAGGCAAATGAAACACGAAGACGTTAATTAATTCAGTTTTATATCTGATTTTGCAAAACAGAATATCCCTCGTGGTATCAAAGCTTTCAGGTTCTACATCCTGTATTTCAAAGAAAAAACTGATGGGTTCTGCCGAAATTATTTCCACTTTCGATTTGTCATAAAGCAAGGCGACATCAACACCACGCTCATCCAAACTTTCAAAATGAACATAACCGAATTCTTCGTTGAAAGGTTCCAGTTTCAAAAGTTCTTCAATCGGTTCCGCACCCTGCACTTCACAAATTCCGGTGATGAAGGGCAAAACTCCTTCCTGCTCCCGAACCAACTGAAACACCGAAGCCATTTTGAATAATTTATTTCGGTATCTTTTTTCGTTCCAGCGCAATAACCCGGGAACCAAATCGCCGCTTCTCTGCTGTATCATAAAACCGGGAGTGTACAGGTTCTCCAGATTGTAGAACATTGCAATTTCGGTTTGCTTGTCGTTATTTATATTTTCCATGAATGAAATGCTAAAATAAAAAAAGATTAACAAAAACTTTATTTAACCATCAAAATCAATTTTTATCAAAGGTATTATCTTAATTAAATTTTAGATTTTCATACTTTTAGTAAAGAAAATTCTTTTTAAAAAATTTAAGAGAATTTGAATAAATTGTACCTTTAATTTTTAAATCGATTTTACAGAATAAATTCATTCCTATGAGAAGAATATTACTCAATTTTTTTGCTCTGTTTGTAATGATTACCGCAAACGGGCAGGCCTATCTTGATGACATTATGTTTCAGTCGTTTGGCTGGGACGAATATATGCAGCCAAGAGTGGTAAATGAAGGCGGACTTTACGAATTCTATAACGCAAGAGCCGGAAATCTGAAAGCCAACGGTTTTGATATGGTTTGGCTTCCTCCTCCAAGTGTTTCAACCGGTGGCGTGGGATATTTCCCTACAGAACTTTTCAATTTTTCACAAACATCATGGGGTTCTGAAGCTCAGCTAAGGAAAATGCTGACCAACATGAATGCCCGTGGAATTTACCCAATCGCAGACGTTGTTGCCAACCACAGAAGCGGAACTACAGGATGGACCGATTTCACCAATCCTGCATGGGGCTGCGATGCCATTGTTAGTGATGATGAGGCGGCAACAGATCCTGGTAACACCGGATGTAAGCCCACAGGAAATCCTGATACCGGTGAAGGATTCCATGGTTCCAGAGATATGGACCACACCAATCTTACGGTAAGAAACGGCTACAAAGAATTTCTAACGCGTCTTAAAGGTCTTGGTTTTAAAGGATGGAGATGGGACGTTGCAAAAGGTTTCTCTCCGCAATATTTTGGTGAATATATTGGGGCTAGCCAACCTTATTATTCTGTTGGAGAATATTGGGACGGAAACGTTGCAGCGTTAAAAAACTGGATTAACGGAACCTATACGGGAGGTGCCAATATTTCAGGGACTTTCGATTTTGCAGCTTATTACACCCTATCAAAAATCATTCAGGAAAATCCGACCAACAACTATTCTACATTGAATGTCAATGGTCATATGGCCGGTCTTGCCGGAGAATATGGTTTTGCAGAAAAAGCAGTAACCTTTGTTGACAATCATGATACGTTTGTACACAACAGTGCTTTCCAGGGAAATAATATTATGGTTGCATACGCGTATATTTTAACTCACCCTGGAATTCCAAGTGTATTCGCGCCCCACTATTATGGCGGAACTTATTCAAAAGACGGTACGACCAGAAATTATGGAACTGGATATGCCGATAAAATTAATCAGCTTACTGCCGTAAGAAAAGCAACGGGAGTAAACGCATTCAGTTCAATAACTATTGATAAAGCAGAAGCCGGACTTTACGCAGCATATATTAAAAAAGCAGATACCGATGCTGAGCCGTCTGTTGCGATGAAGATGGGGCCATATGCATGGACTCCGACAGGAACGGGATGGACGCTTGCAACATCAGGAACCAATTACTCAGTCTGGACAAAAACAGCGGTAAACACTCCTCCATCAATCAGTATGTCTCCGTCGACCACAACCTATGTAACAGGTGCGACGGTAAATGTTACCCTTGAAGCAACGGATACAAGTGGCACTCCAACCATCAGATATACCACCGATGGTTCTGAACCTACTGCTTCATCTCCGTTTTACAGTGGCCCGATTGCTTTAACATCTACAACAACGATTAAAGCAGCAGCATTTGATGATAAAGGTCTAAGTTCAGGAACGTTAGAAAGAACATTCACTTTCAATACTCCAAAAACCATTATTGTAAGATTCAATCCTGCAGGAAGCGGATGGACAACGCCTTACATCCATTATTGGGGAGCACAGCCCGCAGGAGTTTTGGCTGATGCAGTTTGGGAAACACCGGTAGCAATGACTACCGATCCTAATAACGCAGGATGGTTTATGTACACATTTAATAATGTAACATCCGTAAACCTTCTTTTCAGAAATGGAGATTCTAGTGGCGTACCGGGAACAACTCAAACCGGTGATTTCAATAATGTAACACAGGACACGTGGTATAAGTGGATAACAACTTCACCTTATGCGGAAGCAGTACCATGTCCGGTTCCGGCAAGTGCACTTACTGCTCCAACTGTAGTTCAGCCAACCTGTGCAGTACCAACGGGAACGATTACTTTCTCTCCGATTACCGGATATTCTTACAGTATAAATGACGGTGCGACCTGGTCAACAAGCAATAAATTCACAGGGGTTGCTCCGGGCACTTATACTTTAGTTCAAAAGAATATTAATGGCTGTTGGTCTGATAAAACTACGGTCACTCTCAATGCAGTTTCAGAAACCGTACAACTCACAACCAAAGACGCAGTATTAGATCTTGCAGGGAAATCATCTGTTGCTTTAACTGCCGACCAAGTTGTTGCCTCAGCAACTGCATCCTGCGGCGGAACATTATCGTATACGCTTTCTCCGAACAGTTTTTCAGCAGTTGGTGTTTATACTGTTACAGTTACCGCAAAGACTGCCGGAGGAGCTACTGCAACCGGCACTGCCAAAGTTACTGTGAAAGACGGCTACGCATCAATGCCTCAACTGTTTAAAATTACGGCACAGCACGAAACCTGTGACACGAAAAACAATGGTGCTATTATTATTGAATCCACTCAAAATTTAGCATACAGTTATTCGCTGAATGGTGGCGAGTGGACTAATTTCACATCTCCGCACACCATTCCGAATCTGAATGCAGGTGCATACAATCTCTGTATTAAACTTCCGAGCGGAACAGAATACTGCTACGTCATTAATATCGCAAAACCGGCTAATCTTACCGGTAAAATTTCGGTAAGCGGTAAAACAGCAACGGTAGAAATTACTTCAGGTACTGCTCCGTTTGTGATTCAGTATGGTGATCAGATTATTTCTAAAGAAGAAATGGGCACTTATGAAATTCCGTTGGCTGCCAATACAGACAAGATTACAGTAACTTCTTCTAAGCTGTGTGAAGGAACTATTACTGAATTTGTAATTCCTGACGGAGAAGTAAAACTTTATCCAAATCCGGTAAAAGACATTCTTTATATCAATGGTTTTGCTAATGATGAAATGAAAGTCTCTGTATATTCTGTGAGCGGACAATTAGTTACTGAAAAGAATTTTTCAGCATTTGACCGAAAAATGATAGATATGAAATCATTCTCAGCAGGAATGTACATCGTCACCATCAGCACCGGAAAAACTATTATTAACAAAAAAATAATCAAAAAATAAGTTATGAAAAGACTTTTCATCATAACCGTTCTATTAAGTATTTTTATTGCCTGTGGTGGAGGAAGAGACGAACCGGCACCAAAACCGCCGGCACCGGACCAAACTGTGAAAGCAACCACCCTGCTTACGCCTACTGACAAACAGCTTTGTGCAGAAATCCCTCTTTCGTTCACATGGCAGGCGGTACAGTATGCAACAAAATACAAAATCACAATTCTGAAAGTGGAAAACGGGCAGGAAACAACAGTGATTAGCCAGGATGTTACTACGCCTTCATACAGTACTTCCGCTCTCGAAAAAGGAAAACTTTACAAATGGAAAGTAGAAACCACCGGCCCCAAAAATACTGCAGTGAGTACCGTTCAGCAGTTTCAAACCGAATCTGTTGCCGTGAAGAATTATGCTCCTTTTGCGCCTGAACTCATTTCTCCTACAGATGGAGGAACATACGGAACTTCAGCACAATGGAACTGTACCGACCCGGACGGCGATGCTTTAACTTATGAAGTTTTCTTGGGAACAAGTAAAACGACGCTTGCTTCTAAACAAACAGGACTTACCGCTAAGTCTTTTGCGTTCACTGGACTTACAAGTGGTACAACGTACTATTGGAGAGTGACTGCTACAGATACGCAGGGCAATAAAACAATCGGACAAATCTGGAGTTTTAAAGCACCTTAATTAAATTGATATTAAAAAAAAACACCTCGAAATGAGGTGTTTTTTTATTCTTCATCCAATAAATCCGGTCTTCTTTCTCTGGTAATTCTTACTGCTTCCTCGTGGCGCCATTCTTCAATTTTACCTGAATGACCGCTGAGCAGAACTTCCGGAACTTTCAATCCTTTATATTCTTCAGGTCTGGTGTAAATGGGTGGTGACAGAAGATTATCCTGGAAACTGTCGGTCAGCGCACTTTGCTCATCATTTAAAACGCCGGGAAGCAAACGAATGACGGAGTCTGCTAAAACGCAAGCCGCCAATTCACCACCGGTAAGCACGTAATCCCCGATTGAAATTTCTTTCGTGATATGCAGATCGCGAACACGCTGGTCGATTCCTTTATAATGTCCGCAAAGAAAAATAAGATTGTTTTTTATAGAAAGTGTATTGGCAATTCTTTGATTTAAAGTTTCACCATCCGGCGTGAGATAAATAATCTCGTCGTAATCTCTTTGTGATTTCAGTTCAGAAATACATTTATCCAACGGCTCGACCATCATCACCATTCCTGCGCCGCCGCCGTAGATTTCATCGTCAACTTGTCGGTGTTTCCCCACACTCCAGTCACGAAGCTGATGAAAATGAACTTCGGCCAATCCTTTTTGCATCGCACGTTTCAGGATAGAGGTTTGAAACGGACTCTCCATCAGTTCCGGCAAAACACTTATGATATCGATTCTCATTGTTCAGTATTATTTTTTTTGTTGGGGATGATAATGAGTCTCAAAGAAGAATCTTTATTAATATAACTCCACATCCAGTTGAAGAAAATGGCGATCTTGTTTCGTACACTCAAAATAAGCATCAGGTGAAGAAACATCCAAAAATACCAGGCAAGGATTCCCTGAAATTTAAATTTTGGAAGATCGACTACCGCTCTGTGTTTTCCGATGGTTGCCATACTTCCACGGTCTTCATACTCATATTCAATCCAATCATTTTCTGATTTTTTCAGAATATTTTTGGCTAAATTTTTTCCCTGATTAATGGCTACATTTGCTACCTGCGGATGACCTTGCGGATACTTTGGCGTTTCCATATAAGCGATATCACCAATCGCAAAAATATTGTCGTAACCCGAAACCCGGTTGAATCGGTCCGTTTTATATCGGTTTCTGAAAACAATTTCCGGATTTAAACCTTCAATTACATTTCCGGTGACGCCGGCGGCCCATATCACATTATTGCTCGGGATCGTTTTACCGCTTGCCAAAAAAACTTTATCCCCATCATAATCCACCACTTTTTCGCCACTCATGAATTTCACACCCAACTGCGTCAGATACTGTTCAGATTTTTGTTGCGCTTCTTCACTCATCACATTCAGAGGCTTATCGGTAGCGCTGACCAAAACGATGTTTAAATCATCGAAATTCATATTTGGATAATCACGCGGTAGAATATCTTTTTTCATTTCAGAAAAAGCACCGGCAAGTTCAACGCCTGTTGGTCCGCTGCCAACGATTACGATATTCCAGTTTCCGTCGTCGCTGCGTTTTCGTTCTATAATGAGTTTTTCGAAAGTGAGCAACACGTGATTTCTAATCGCAATGGCTTCCTGAGTATTTTTCATTCCAAAGGTCAGGTTTTCCATTTTTTCGTTACCGAAGAAATTAGTTTTGCAACCTGTGGCGATAATCAGTTTATCGTAACTGAATTCCGCTTCATCGGTGATAATTTTATTCTGTTCCGGAACAATTTTCTGAACGTTTGTCATCCTGAATTGTGTATTTCTTGACCTTTGGAAGATCTTCCGAAACGGAAACGAAATATTGGAAGGTTCAATCCTTCCGCAGGCTACCTGATAAAACAAGGGCTGAAACATATGATGATTCACACGGTCGATAATAATCACCTTTTTGTTCTTATTATTAAGAGTCCGTGCTAATTGTAGCCCCGCAAATCCGCCACCAATTATGACTATTTTCTCCCTTGTTTCCATTGGTTGCAAAATTACTGAAATTATTTTAGCAAGTTGAGGTCATAAACTTTAGTTTTGCAAATTCAGATGGCGAAGAAAACAACAAAACGAAAAACCAAACGCAAAATACACAAAAACCGGAAACGAAACTGGCTGTTCCGGCGCGAGCTGTTTTTGGCCGTTCTCGTGATCGCAATGCTGGGAACCGGTTATTATCTGAAAGAGAAAATTGCGTTTTACTACTCGATGTATTTCGATAAGTTTGAGCACAAAAAACTGAAAAACTCAGAACGTGAGGCCGCAAGAATCGACAGGATTGTTGGTGAATATGCCGATAAAACTTTCGGGTTTGATATCTCACACTATCAGAACAGTGAAGATATTAAATGGGATTCGCTTTCGATAGGAAACCGAACGATTCCACTAAAATTTGTGATTCTCCGTGCAACCATGGGCAACAGAAGCAAAGACAAAAATTTCGATGAATTCTGGACGACTGCGAAAAAACACAATCTTGTTCGTGGTGCTTATCATTTTTACCGTCCGGATGAAGATCCCGTAAAACAGGCGAATAATTTTCTTGAAAGTGTGCAGCTTGAGGAAGGCGATTTGGTTCCGGTACTGGATATTGAAAGAGTTCCGCACCGCTATTCGAAAGAAGAACTGAATGAAAATCTAAAAATTTGGTTGAAAATCGTTGAAGAAAAATATGGTGAAAAACCAATAATCTACACCTTTTATCATTATTACAAAGATAATCTCAGAGGTGAATTTGATGATTATCCATTATGGCTTGCCAACTATAATAATGTGCCGCAACCCAGCCCAGATGACAATTGGAAGATGTGGCAGTTTACCGAACACGGAATAGTTTACGGCATTAATACCAAAGTGGACCTGAATGTTTTCAATGGAAATATGTGGTCGCTGAAAAGGCTTACAATCGATTGATGTGCTTTTTCGTAATTTCGCAGGACATTTTCATTGCTCAACTTTCCATTTTCAATCATCATGAACTACGCGACTGCCGAAAACCTGACCAAATCCTACGGAATAAAAACACTTTTTGAAGATATTTCTTTCAACGTGAACGAAGGAGATAAGATTGCCATTGTAGCCAAAAACGGCACGGGAAAATCTACCTTACTGAAAATTTTGCTCGGAAAAGAAATTGCCGACAGCGGTGAAGTAACCATCAATAAAGATGTTCAGGTGGTTTTGTTTGATCAGGAAATTGAATTTGATTCTCAGTTGACTGTAGAAGAATTTATGATGACTCTGGACTCTGCTCCTATTCAGGCACTGAAGAAGTACCATAAATCTTTGATTACACAGGATCACGATGAAATGGAAAAAGCCATTGCCGAAATGGAAATCCACAAAGCCTGGGATTTGGAAAACGAGATGAAACAGATTCTCTCCCAACTGAAAATCACGGATTTAAAAGCGAAAATGGGAACTCTTTCCGGTGGACAGATTAAACGCGTGGCTCTCGCAAAACTGCTTACAGAAACGCGTGCCGAACATCGACATGTGCTGCTGATAATGGACGAACCAACCAACCATCTTGATGTTGAAATGGTGGAATGGCTTGAAAATTATCTTTCAAAGGCAAAAATCACCTTGCTTTTAGTAACACACGACCGCTATTTTCTGGATTCGGTTTGCGACATTATCTGGGAAATGGAAGACCGAAAACTTTACGTTCACAATGGAAGTTACGCTACCTACCTTGAAAATAAAATGATTCGTGAGGACAACCTGAACGCCACCATTGATAAAGCCAATAACCTCTACCGTAAGGAACTGGAATGGATGCGCCGGCAGCCAAAAGCGAGAACTACCAAATCGAAATCGAGGATTGATGCGTTTTACGAAACTGAAAAAGTAGCCAAAACCGACACAAGAAAACTGGGACTGGAACTTGATTTCGAAATGAAACGGCTCGGCAAAAAAATCCTTGAACTGAAAAACATCAATAAAAGTTTTGGGGATTTGGTTCTGTTAAAGGATTTTTCGTACTCTTTTCAACGTGGCGAAAAAGTGGGAATTGTGGGAAAAAACGGAGCGGGAAAATCCACTTTACTCAATATCATTCAGGGATTGGAACCGATGGACTCGGGAGAAATTGAAACCGGTGAAACCATCAAATTTGGTTATTTTTCACAGAAAGGACTGAAATTTAAGGAAGATGAACGCGTGATTGATTCCATTAAAGAAATCTCAGAAAACTTCCCGATGGCCAATGGCAGAACGATTTCAGCTTCTCAGTTTCTACGGATTTTCTTGTTTGATGATCAAACCCAATACTCGCCCATTTCTAAACTTTCGGGTGGTGAAAAACGACGACTGCATCTCATGCACGTGCTTTATGCCAATCCCAATTTCTTGATTTTTGATGAACCAACCAATGATTTGGATTTGCCAACCTTAACGGTTTTGGAAAATTTTCTGCAGAATTTTCAGGGCTGTTTGATTATCGTTTCGCACGACCGGTATTTTATGGACCGAATTGTAGATCATGTTCTGGCATTTGAAGGCGAAGGAAAAATAAAGGATTTTACGGGGAACTTTTCGGAGTATCGGGAAAGTAAAAAGCACGAAGTATCGAGCACGAAGCAGGAAGCAGTATCAACCTCTAAAGAAAGTCAGGTCAATTTTCAGCTTCCAACATCCAGCACCCAACATCCAACACGAAAAAAACTTTCGTTTAAAGAACAGCGCGAACTCGAAACGATTGAAAAAGAAATACCGAAATTGGAAAGGCGTCGCGAAACCATCCTTGCAGAACTGAACAATGAAACCGACTACGAAAAAATTGCAAAGATATCGGATGAACTGCAAACCGTTTCGGATCGACTGGAAGAAATGGAAATGCGCTGGCTCGAACTGCAGGAAATTACCGGAAATTGATTTTAGAATCACTAAATTTACATTTATAAATTAAGATTATGAGTGTTCATATTAAAGCCAGAAAAGGAGAAATCGCCTCAGTGGTGCTTCAGCCCGGAGATCCGTTGAGAGCGAAATATATTGCCGATAATTTTCTTGAAAACGCAGTATTGGTAAGTGATACGAGAAATATTTACTACTACACCGGAACTTATAAAGGAAAGAAAGTTTCTGTTGGAGCCAGTGGAATGGGATGTGCAAGCATCGGGATTTATTCCTACGAACTCTTCACAGAATATGAAGTGGAAACTATCATCCGTATTGGAACTTGTGGCGCTTACACTACCGATTTGGACGTTTACGATCTATTGAATGTAGAAAACGCTGCGAGTGAAAGTACTTATGCAAAATTCGCTTGGGAAATTGAAGATGAAATCTTACCACATCAGGGAAATATTTACGATGCTATTAATAAAAAAGCAAAAGAACTAGGTCTTCCGGTGAAAAATACTAATATTCATACCAGTGATATTTTCTATAGAAAAAATCCTGCTGTTCCAGAGATTGCAACCAAATACAACTGTCTCGCCGTTGAAATGGAAGCCTTTGCTCTTTTTGCTAACGCCAAATATTTAGGCAAAAATGCAGCTACTATTCTCACCGTTTCGGATGTAATTCCAACAGGTGATCAAATGACCGCCGAACAAAGGCAAAACTCATTGAAACAAATGATCGAACTGGCACTGGAAACGGTTTTGACATTTTAAACAATAAATAAATTCGAATAATATAAAGGAGCGAAAATTGAGTTTTTCGCTTTTTTTTGTTTATCAGAACAATAACTGACAAAAATCACTCTACTGAAAAACAATTTCATTTTCAATTAATTATACAATTCGTAAAGTTTTAATTTAGAATTATTCCAAATAAATTTTGTGATTTGGAAGTGGTTTTCTACATTTGCACCACAATTTTGAATCATTCTAAATAAAATTAATTATGAGAAAGGACATTCTTGCCCTTGGACTGATTGCTTTTTCGGCTACAGTTTTCGCACAGGGACCAAGACACAATGATGTTGATACACTTAAAATTCAGGAAATTGAAGACATCGTTCTTCACAAAACCGGAAACCCGAACAAAGGACGTTCGTTTACTGCAAAATCTTTAATTCCGCTTATCGAAAATCCGCAGCCAATACAAATGGTGACGCATGAAATTATCGAACAGCAACAGGCAAAGCAACTGAGCGATGTAATAAAAAACGTAAACGGAATGTATCTGACCTCAGCGAGAGGTGGTGCAGCCGACAGTTTTGGTGGTCGTGGTTTTGTGTTTGGAAACGAAAATATTTTTAAGAATGGTTCAAAATCAAACAGTGGAGTTTTCCCTGAAGTAACCGGACTGGAACGTGTAGAAGTACTGAAAGGAGCCAACGCCATGCTC
>CAZPQV010000043.1:0-19555 GCA_964588705.1 uncultured Chryseobacterium sp. | reverse complement strand
CATGTAGTAGGAAGTGGAACTACCACAATCGGTGTCGCCACTGATTACATCATTGTGCCACACAATAAATCTGATGGAACGCCTTCAACTTGGGTTCCGAATAGTAGTTTGGTTACTTTTCCAGGAGTTCCATATTCTGATGCTGGTCTCCATGCAGTACCTGTTGTAGTGAGTGAAGTGGCAAGTTTTGGAACAGGTGGTAACGCGGTAAATTACTTTCGAGAAAAATATAATACCTACTTAACTGACCCTTTTAGAACAGCTACAAATCAATTATGGACAGATGATTACGGCAAAAATATAATGCAGTTTTCAAACCCTTTTCTTACCAATCTTGATTTGTACAATATTGAAAAATTAGGACTTACGAATGTTGAAGGTTTGGCATATTTTGGATCGGGCAGTCTCAATTACGAACAGGGCGTTGGAACAACGTACGGAAATATTGCCAGCATTGTAATTGCAACAACTACAGATGGTTCTTTTTTACAAGCAGGTGCGACAGAGAAGTTTATGATTAAACCATTAGGTGAGGTTATGATTAAATTTTCTGATAGTCCTGCTGGGACATCATTTAATTTAAGCACAGCCAGAAAATTTGCACAAGTACCCGTGCATCCTACTATTGCAGATAACCCAACAGGTAAAATCGCCGCAGCTTCAATTCCGGCAGATCGTTTGGTAAAACAGGTTGCTGTTGTGGCTTTGGATGGCAATAACACAGAACTTGGCAGAACGTATTATGCGGTATCTCCTTCAGCGACAAAGGCAAAGAAATTTCATTAGTCCTTAATAATGATAATATTAAAGCTTTTAAATTTTTAGTTTACGAGGGAGGTCGTTTCACGAATAAATTGAATAACGGAGAGAGTTTCTATTTGATTAATGGAAATACAGTTACCCAAATTAATCATGGAGATGTAATTAATACCAGCGGTAAAAATTACAGTGTAACTTACGGAAGACCAAATACTTCAGCTGTTAATCCAACAGCTCCTGGATTGGCTAAAAAGCAAACAGTAATAGCCAAGAAAGATGCAGAATGGGTTGTTCGTTTTGCAGATAATTGGAAGTCAGCAGATATTGAGGTGTACAGTGCAGCAGGAAGGTTAGTTCATTCTGCAAAAGCGGTATCAACAATTTCAGACTATGTAATACCGGTTGACTCTAAGATAAAAGGAATGTTTGTAGTGAAAGCCACTTCTGATTCCGGTGAAGTTATAACTCAAAAAATCGTAAAATAAAAAACTAATGATGAAAAATATTGTAAATAAGCTGGTTTTGGGTGTTTTAATAACCCTTGGAGCGTTATTGTCCGGGCAGATGCTACCACCGCCGCCGCCTCCACAGGAAGAATCAGGAGGACCTGGAACGCAGGAAGATGTTCCTGTAGACATGTATGTCATATTCCTTGCAATAATAGCAGTAATGTTTATTGTATATTTTGTAAGACAGTACAATAACAAAAAAGTAGCCTAATAAATTTTAAACATAACTGAAAACTCACTGTAATCTCAGTGAGTTTTTTTATTTTTATAAAATGAAAAAGATATTTGGTGTTTTAATGGTTTTGTCATTCGCAGCGGTGGATGCACAGTTTACTGTGAACGTGCAGACGGAAGGAACGTTCACTCCAAGAGAAGCGTATTTCTATAAATTGGATGGCTCTAAAGATATTCTGATTTCGAAACAGGAAAAGAAAGGAGATAGATGGATTCTGAAAGTGGATGAGCCCTATCGTGGGATGATGAAAGCCTATTTCCCGGAAAGTAATTATACGGTGAACTTTATTTCTGAAAATAAAGATGTCAGTATAAAAATGAATGTGGCGAATAACCGTGTGTCTGAAGTTGTATATCTGGATGTATCCAATAAAGTGATGGATGAAATGCAGGACAGACAAATGAAAAGGGAAAAACTGCTGCCGGCATTCTATGAACTGATTCAGTTTTATAAGCCATCACAGCCATTTTATGCTGCGGTAGAAAAGGAAATCGAAAACCTTTCACGAAATTATACTGTGGATGCAACCAAGTTTCCGTTTGTTGATTATTATTCGAAGAATTATAATAAGTTTTTGGTAACTGAAGCCGTAAAACAACAGCCATCTCAACAGGATATCATTAGTTTTATTTCTAATACTAATGAGATGCTGGAAACATCTTCACTATTAAGACCTATTTTAATCTCCTACCTCAATTCTTCGCAGAATACCAATATGGATGTTTCGGTAGATAATCTTTTAAAAGCTGTAAATGTTGAAAGTCCAAGAGGCCAAACCGTTCTGTCTGAACTGATTGAAATTTTTGATGCTTACGGCATGACCGGGCTTAAAGATAAATATCTGTCGCAGGCAAAAAATCTTAAATGCACAATTTTTAGCAGACTCGCATCAACACTTGAAACCAGTGCTAAAACAGAAATCGGATCTACATTCGAAAATCAGCAATTTGTAAGTCCGAAGAATACGACGGCAAAATCACTTTATGATGTAAAAGCTGATAAGAAAGTAGTTGTATTTTGGTCTTCGGGCTGTTCGCATTGTGAGAGGGATCTTCCACAGTTTATTCCGCACTATACTGCTATGAAAGCAAAAAATATTGAAATCATCGGATTTTCTTTAGACTCCGAAAAAGCTGCTTTTGAAAGAGCTGCCAACAATTACCCTTGGATTAACGATACCGAATTGCGCGGTTGGAACAGTACTTATGGCGATAAATACAATGTGCATGCTACGCCAACTTACTTCATTTTGGATTCAAACAACAAGATCCTTGACAAGCCCAATCATGTGAACGATGTTTTTGAATATTTAGGATTGAAATAATTTTGTGGGGATTCAAAATATTTTTATCTTTGCACCACTCAAAACCTGGCGAGGTAGCTCAGATGGTTAGAGCGCAGGATTCATAACCCTGAGGTCACGGGTTCAATTCCCGTCTTCGCTACAAAATCTCAACTAATGTTGAGATTTTTTTGTTTTTAAGAAATGGTTTAAGCAAGCTATTTTTTCAAGTACTCAAAAGAAAAACCAATTTTAACTAAATTTAATTTTTCATCAATAGTTATAATAGATAAAAAACTTAAAAAAAGAATTGGAATAATTTGCAATTATAAAAAAAATGTGTACTTTTACGCCGCTTTATAAGGGCATTCGTTCCAAGTAAGGCAATAAATTTTTTTTCATCATTTGTGTTTTTAGAATCGTGTCGCAAGATGCGATTCTTTTTTGTTAAATATCAATTGTTTACATTGCGTTCATATCTAATAAGAAGGTCGGTAAAATAGCTGTACGTAATGCTTCCTTCCTGCTGATTGCTTTTTAAAAACAGGTTATTTGTAAACTGAAAGAACACATCCAGAAGTCCGCTGTGCTTTTCAAAGAAATTTTTTTCATAAAGCTGATCCCTTTTCATGGCAGGAGAGTAGTTGTTTACAACTTCTTTTACAAAGTCTTCGTTCTTTTCAACCAAGGATTTTAACAAACTTTTCAATACAAAATATTCGGTGCTGTATTTTATTTCAGGGTTTGCAGAATCAATTCCTGTTAAATAGCCGATGAAATTAGCTTCCTGTTCGCGTGCGAAACCCAATTGATGTGCACTTTCATGAGCCAAAGTAAAGGGAATATAAGTGGACGGCAATTCGGCATTATATTGTGCTTCCGCAGTGAATGGATTGTAATAGCCCAATATTCCTGTATAACTCATTATTCCACGGTATAGACTGGGTTTTGAAGCATTGATTCCGGTTACAGATTTTATTTTGAAATCTGATGGCAATTGAGTTTGCAGAATTTGAATTTCCATTTTAATCCGTTTCGGATCCGACACTTTGAAAACACCATTTTTATCTTCTTTTACCAATGCTCTGGTTTGTTTGCATTTTTCAAGATATTTCAGTGTAAGCACTTTTGTCTCTTCGAGTGTTGGCTCTGCAGGAGATAGTTTTTCAATTAAAGGTTTTTGAAAATAAAGCATTCCCCAAAAAATCTGATAAGTGAAATAAAGGACATTTAATAAAATCAATAATATTTTTAAATATTTTTTTCTCTTTTTACTTCTGATGATTTTAATTAAAATAAAAATCAGAACAATTCCCAGTATTACATAGAATAAATCTCCGAACGAAAATGGGATCCGAGAGAAAATACTCTGATGAATATACTTCTGCTTTTCAAAGAATGATTCTGCCAAACCAATGGCAAAATCTGATTTTGATAATGCATAAAACAAAAGAAATTGGGCAAGTAATGCACCTGCCCAAAATCTGTTTTTCCCTAATATTTTATCTTTCTTAATGTCCACCTTCCTGTTTCAGATCTTTCAGTTCAATTCCCTGTGCTCTAAGAATTCCGGTTACTCTTATGGCATAGAATGCAAGATACGCAAAACACAGCACACCTACGATATAACTGAAATGGATTGACGTATAATCTGCCAAATAGCCCTGTAACCAACTAACAATTCCGCCACCCATAATCATCATAATCAGGAAGCCGGAACCTTGGTTGGTGTGTTTACCAAGACCATTAATTGCTAATGCAAAAATACATGGCCACAGTGTAGAACAGAATAAACCAACGCTGGTGAATGCATAAACGGAAATCATTCCTGTTGAAGCCATACCAATTAGTAGCGCAAGAATCCCAATACAGGAGAAAATGAGCAACATCCGCGCTGGATTTCCTTTACTGGCAATATCTGCAGCAATCATTACTAAAATGACAGCTGAATAAACATAAAACGGTTGTAAATCGTGCTGTGCAATGGCATTTACCAAAAGGAATACACCGAACGCAAGATAAGGAGCAAGGAATCTCAACATTTTTTTTGTTCCCATGTTTACATCAAAAGCATCAACAGCTCCGGTCCAACGGCCAATCATTAGCGATGCCCAATACAGTGAAATATATGGAGCGATTTCATTGGTTTCGAAACCTAAATCTTTTTGCATATATTCCGGAAGGTTACTTGCGGTAGAAACTTCAACACCAACGTAAACGAAAATCGCAATCATCCCCAAAACCAGTTGTGGAAATGCAAATGCGTTTTTTCTGTGATGCCCCTGCTCTACATCATCCGTATCTTCTGTATTTGCGGCAGTAACTTTCGGTAAAGACGAAAATTTAAGCAAAATAGCAACAGCAACGAAAGCCGCACCCAAAACTAAATATGGAATTTTTACTGATTCAATACTTGCTTCAGTATTGGCAGCAGTGGCAGAGCCAAAAATTGCAAAAGCCACAATAAGTGGTCCAATCGTGGTTCCAAGGTTGTTGATTCCTCCCGCCATCGTAAGACGTTGCGAACCTGTTTCATTTGGTCCTAAAGCAATAGCAAGCGGATTTGCGACAATCTGCTGCAGCGAAAACCCAAGTCCAACAGTGAAAAGTCCGGAAATCATTAATGGAAACGATCCCATATTTGCAGCCGGAATAAATAAAAGTGTTCCCAATGCAGAAATCAGCAGTCCATAAATCAGTCCGTTTTTATAACCGATTTTATTAATTAAATCCTGCTTGATTCCTTTAGAAATAAACATATAGATTAAAGAACCTACAGTGTAAGCAACATAAAACGCAACCGAAACTAATTGGCTTTGACTCTGCGTAAGATTAAATGCTTTCTTGAAAACCGGGATAAGAATATCGTTACTTGCAGCAACAAATCCCCAAAAGAAAAATACGGTAACTAGCGGAACGAACTGTCCCCAATTGGTTTTTGCGTTATTGTTATACATCTGATTATGAAATTAAGTATAACAAATATAGAAATTTATTCGACCGAATAATGCGATTTTAAAGTTTTTTCAACGAGTGATCTTGCGATTGTTTTCTGCTCGTCTTTTGGGATTTCCGGCTCAATGATGTCGTTTAAATATACAGTCACAGTTCCGGGATAACCTTCGCCTTTGTCGAATGGGAACATTTCTTTTAAACCGGCAAAAGTATAAACTGCGATTGGAAAGTTATGTTTTGTAGAAAGAATAAATGCTCCATCCTTGAAAGTGTCAAGTAAAACTGAGGTGTCGTCGGGAACTCCTCCTTCAGGGAAAATCACAATATTTTGTCCGTGTCGCATTTTTTCAGCAGCTTTCACATAAACTTCAGCGCGGCTTTTCGGGTCTTTACGGTCAACAAGAATACAGATTCTTTTATAAATAATGTTGAAAATCGGAATTTTTGCCAACTCTGCCTTTCCAATAAAACAAATAGGATGATGCGGATGCAAGACGCACATCAACATGATATCTATAATAGAAGTATGGTTGGAAATAAAGATGTAATTTCGGTTTTTATCGATTTCCTTTGACGCTTCCTGAATCAGTTTATAATTGAATCCCATTCCGTAAAACAAAATCTGACACCAAAGCCTGATAAAAATGTAGGCATATTTAAAATGAGATTCCTTTATAGAAAGCAGAATCACCGGAATCCCGAATATAAGTATAAACAGAAATGCCAAAAAAGCAAACCATATTCGCCAAAGATAATTCAGGATTTTTTTCATAAGATTTTAACCCCGCAAAAGTATTGAATTTTTTATACCAAAAATCAGCTGTGGAAAATTATCCTTTTTTTCAGGATGTAATTTAATATTGAAACCAGCGCAATTGCAGAAATTTTACTCAACATTTCAGGGCTGAATACAAAGAAACCAAGGTCGAAATATTCGTTAACAAAAATGAATCTGAAGAAAATCTGGAAGACGATCAAACTCAGGAAAGTTGTAAAAACCGAAACACCCATAAAATATGCAAACTCCCTTCTTTTCGAATGTTTCCCTCTCACAAACACAAACCAAATACTGAAAAAATAATTGGAAATAATACCGCAACCGGTAGATAAAATATTGCTGAAAGGGAAATAAATGCCGTATAAATTTTTCTCCCAATCAAATATCTTCGGCAGATAAACACTGAAGACTTTGAAAGTACCAACTTCTATCACTGCGCTCAAAGCACCGGCAATAATGAAGAAAAGAATCTGTTTTTGCTTCAGTAGAAGTTGTTTCATGTAAATGTTGTGTGGCGCAAATTTAAAACAAATGTTAAAGATGTATAAAATTATTCTAAAATATTTTGATATTTCAAAATAATCTCTACCTTTATTCTATAAATCATGAGAAATTATACCTGATAATTATTCATTCTTCAAAATTATGGTCAGAATGTTTTTATCTTGAAATTTAGCGCCTGACCCGTTTTTTAAAGAAAACTATTAGAGAATTAAAGCAAAGTGAGCAATACAAAACGTTACAGAAAATTTCTGCCACAGCAGAAGAAAATTGAAGAACTGGAGAAGACCAGTCCACGATTCAGACGTGTATATACGGAGTACGAAAGTATGTCGGAAGATCTTTGGACATTAGAAAACTCCGAAACGTCTGATATTCCTGAGGATTTCTTGGATGCGATCAAGCTTCAAACCTCATATCTCGAAGACGAAATCGAAGATTGGCTCATCGATGAGCGGGACGAAGAATAATCTACTTTTTTTATCATTTATTTTTATATTTTAGCATATTCTAAACATGTTAAAGTATGATTGCAATTGTTGATGGTGGTTCTACAAAGTGCGACTGGGTAATTCTTGACAGACAGGGCGCTCAGAAAATGAAAACAGAAACCATTGGTTTCAACCCAAACATCATTGATGTTGAGATAATTCCTAATGAAATTCTGAACAATCCTCAACTTTCTGAAATCCGTTTCAAAATAAGATATCTCTTTTTTTATGGCTCCGGATGCGGCATTGAAGGCAACCAAATAAAAATGGAAAACACATTGAAAAACGTTTTTCCAAACGCCAAGTTTGTCGTGAAGGAAGATTTAACGGCCGCCGCTTATTCTGCCTACAACGGTTCGCCTGCGATTGTATGTATTCTGGGAACCGGTTCCAACGCCTGCTATTTCGATGGAAAAAAAATCCGCAGAGATCTGCCGTCGTTAGGATTTCTGATCGGTGATGAAGGCAGTGGTTGCGCACTCGGAAAACTTTTAGTAAAAAATTACTTTATGAAGAAACTTCCACCGGATTTGCATAAAGAATTTACAGAAACCTACAATCTGAATATTGATGACCTCATAAAAAACATGTATCATAACCCTCGTGCTAATGCATATCTGGCCGATTTCAGCAAATTTATTGTTGAAAGAAAACAACATCCATATTTGCAGCATTTGGTTTTTGAGGAACTGAAAAATTATTTCGAATATCAGGTCATTCCTTACGAAGAAAGCAAAACAAGCGAAATCAATTTCATTGGTTCTATCGCTTATTATTATGAAGATATTTTGCGTTCTGCAGCAGCAGAAATGCATCTTAAAGTTGGTAAAATAGTTCAGAAACCGATTGAAAGTCTCGTAGATTATCATCGAGAATACATTTTACCGAAATTAGAATTACAATAGAATTTTTAAATGGACAACAAAACAAAAAGAGACATTGCCAACTTCAACAAGGCAGCGCTCGATTATCATAAAGCAGAACCGAAAGGAAAGATAGAAGTTATTCCGTCCAAGCCTCACTCTTCTGCAAGAGATTTATCTTTGGCCTATTCTCCGGGAGTTGCAATTCCTTGTCTTGAGATTGAGAAAGATCCAAAAACGGTATACGATTACACCGGAAAAGGAAATTTAGTCGCCGTTATTTCCAACGGAACCGCAGTTCTTGGTTTGGGAGATATTGGTGCCGAAGCATCAAAACCTGTGATGGAAGGGAAAGGTTTGCTTTTCAAAATCTTTGCTGATATCAATGTTTTTGATATTGAAATCAACGAGAAGGATCCGGATAAATTTATCGAAATCGTAAAAGGAATTGCTCCAACTTTTGGGGGAATCAATTTGGAAGATATCAAAGCGCCCGAAGCTTTTTACATCGAGCAAAGACTGAAAGACGAGCTTGATATTCCTCTTATGCACGATGACCAGCACGGAACCGCAATTATTTCTGCCGCAGCACTTCTTAACGCTTTGGAATTGGCAGGTAAGAAAATTGAGGACGTTAAGATGGTGGTGAATGGAGCAGGAGCCGCAGCAATTGCCTGTACTAAATTATATATTGCACTCGGCTTGAAGAAGGAAAACGTTTTAATGTGCGACAGTAAAGGCGTTATCAATCATAAACGGGAAAATCTGACCCCGGAAAAACTGGATTTCATTGTTAAAACGGACATTTCCACACTCGAAGAAGCCTTAAAAGATGCCGATGTTTTCGTAGGGCTTTCAAAGGGAGATGTGATGTCGGCGAAAATGCTGAAGTCAATGGCCAAACATCCGATTGTTTTTGGGTTGGCAAATCCAACGCCGGAAATCGATTATAATCTTGCTGTAAAAACGAGAGAAGATGTGATTATGGCAACCGGAAGAAGCGATTTTCCCAATCAGGTGAATAATGTTCTTGGGTTCCCGTATATTTTCCGTGGAGCGCTCGATGTACAGGCAACAACCATCAATGAGGAAATGAAACTGGCGGCCGTTCGTGCCATTGCCGATTTAGCAAAAGAACCGGTTCCCGAAGCAGTCGTTCTGGCTTATAATTTAAAATCTCTGAATTTTGGAAAAGAGTATTTCATTCCAAAACCATTTGATAACCGACTGATTACCCGGGTTTCAACAGCCGTAGCCAAAGCAGCGATGGAAAGTGGAGTTGCCGGAACCGTGATTAAAGATTGGGACGAATACGAAAATCATCTGCTCGACAGAATGGGACGAGATGAAAAACTCATCCGTATGATGCAGAACCGCGCGCGTTCCAATCCGAAGAGAGTGGTTCTTGGAAATGCTGAAGAATACAATGTTCTGAAAGCAGCGCAGATACTTTACGAAGAAGGAATTGCACATCCGATACTTTTGGGTGAGAAGAAATACATTAAAGAACAGATGGAAAAATTCGGAATTTCAATTGATGTTCCGATTGTAGATCCAATGGACGACGACCAGGAAGAAAAACGTAAGCAATACCGCGAAACGCTTTGGAAAATTCGTCAGAGGAAAGGAATGAACGAGTACAAGGCAAAACGTTTCGTTCGCCAAAGAGATTATTATGGACCTCTGATGCTGAAACATGGGGATACGGATGCTTTAATTGTTGGCTTCTCAAAAAATTATACTTCAGTTCTTCGTCCTGTTCTTGAAGTGATTGAAAAAGAAAGTGGCGTAGATAAAGTTGCCGGGATGATGATGATTCTTACAGAAAAGAAACCAATGTTCTTCGCAGATACTTCCATCAATGCAAATCCTTCTGTTGATGACTTGGTGAACATCGCGAAAATGTCTGAAATGACCGTGAAATCTTTCGCAATTGAACCAAGAATTGCAATGCTTTCGTATGAAAACTTTGCAGCAATTTCCGATACTTCAAAAAAAGTAGCCAAAGCCGTTGAGATTTTGCATGAGAAACATCCGAAAATGGTTGTGGATGGAGAAATTCAGCCGGATTTTGCGATGAATGCCGATCATTTAGCGGATTATCCGTTCTCAAAACTGGGAACAACTCCGGCAAACGTTTTTGTGTTTCCAAATCTTGAAAGTGCTAATATCTCCTATAAAATTATCAGAGGAATGAAAGTGGCACAGGTTGTCGGTCCAATACTTATGGGACTGAAGCAACCGGTGCACGTGGTTCAGATGCGTTCAAGCGTGGATGAAATTGTGAATTTGGCGACGATCGCAGTTTTGGATGCGCAGAAAAGAGAAACTCAGCGTAAGTAAAAATATTCACATACAAACAGAAGCAGATTTTTTTCAAATCTGCTTTTTGTTTATATTTGAGTCTATCAAGTATTACAAATGATTTATTCACTAAAAGGCACTGTTAAGGAACTTACACCGGCATACACGGTTATTGATGTAAACGGCGTTGGATATTATGTAGGTATCAGCCTTCAGACTTCTCAGCAACTTCAGTTGGGAAAAGAAACTTTTATTTATACTCAACAAATTATACGCGACGATGCTCATCTGCTTTTCGGGTTCTATTCTGTTTCGGAAAGAGATATGTTCAATCTTTTAATCAGTGTAACGGGAGTTGGTCCTGTTTCGGCGCTTATCATGCTCTCTTCGCTGGATATCCAGGAGATTGCGTCGGCAATTATGTCGGGCAATTCCGCATTGCTTCAGCGTGTGAAAGGGATTGGTGCCAAAACTGCACAAAGAATAATCGTGGATCTTAGGGATAAGGTGCAAAAATTCGGTGCAGAAGAGCAGAATATTTCTTCGGTTTCAAATAATAAAGTGAAGGAAGAATCGTTATCTGCATTAGAGGTTTTAGGCATTTCTAAAAAAGTAAGCGAGAAGATTGCCGACCGTATTCTGAAGCAGAATGCAGAAATCTCTGTAGAAGATCTGGTGAAACAGATCTTAAAAAACATATAACATTTGGTGAGAAAGAGTTTTATTTTTTACAGAATAATCATTTTATTTTTTCTGATTTTTTCTTTTGCTGAAACCGCTGCGCAGGTTCTTCCGGAAGACAGCATCAGTATAAGAAAAGACTTTACTTTGCCTGATCCTACGCGCTACGAAGCGTTTTACGATGTAGAGACCGGGATGTATTTCGTTTATCCAAAAATCGGGAATACGGTGGTTGGAACTCCAACGATGATGACCGTGAAGGAATATCAGGATTACACAGCAAGTACGCAACTGAGAGCTTATTACAAAGAAAAATCTGAAAATCACAGCATAATTTTCCGTAAAGATCAGACCGAAGCTCAGAAAAAAGGTCTGATTCCTGCAGTTTTGGTCCGTAATAAACTTTTCGAAACCATTTTTGGCAGCAATAGAATTGAACTAATTCCTCAGGGATTTGCTTCATTCGATTTGGGTGGACTTTATCAAAAAATTGAGAATCCTCTAATTCTTCCTCAAAACAGACAGAACTTTGCCATCAATATCCAACAGAGAATTCAATTGGGATTATTAGGTCGTGTTGGTGAAAACCTTCAGCTTCGTGCAAACTACGATACTCAAAGCGGATTTGCTTTCGAAAACCGAATGAATTTGGTGTGGCAAGCTAAAGGTTCCTGGAAAGATTTGCAGAGTAAAGGTCTGAACGATCCTACGACCGGAGGCGAAGACAAAATCATCAAAAGAGTGGAATTCGGTAATGTGAATATGCCGCTTTCTACAAGTCTCATTCGTGGTTCGCAATCTTTATTTGGTTTAAAAACCGAGTTTCAGTTGGGTAAAACTTACGGAACGATGGTGTTTTCTCAGCAACAAGGCGAAGCAAGAAACATTGTGGTTCAGGGTGGCGGTGCGATGCAGACGTTCAAAATTAATGCGGTGGATTATGAAGACAATCAGCACTATTTTTTAGGACATTATTTTCTGAATAATTACGATAATGCACTTCTAAATTATCCTTTAATCAATTCAAGAATCAGTATTACAAGGATTGAAGCGTGGGTTTTAGATCAGGGTTCGGGAAATCTTCAGGATCAGAAAAGCATCATAGGTATCAGGGATTTGGGTGACGGCGTTTCAGGATTTCCTGATAACTCTCAGAATAATTTATATCAAAGCATTACTGCTCTTGGCCCGGGTTTACGGGATGTTAATTCTGCTTACAATACGATTAACGGACAAATTTTTCCTAATGCCAACGGTTCTCCGGAACGTTATACCGATGGCGAACAGTTTATTTTTAACCGAAAAGCAAGAAGACTTACTGCAAACGAATTTACTTACCATCCGCAACTCGGATATTTATCTTTAAATCAAAAACTTAATGATAATCAGTTGCTTGCTGTTTCCTATTCTTATACTGTAAATGGTGAAAGAACGGTTTATAAGGTAGGGGAATTCTCAGAAGAATCTCCGGTTCTGATTACAAAAGTTTTGAAGGCAAATACCACCGTGAAAACGACTTCGCCGATGTGGGAACTGATGATGAAGAATATTTATCCGATGAATGCTTATCAGGTAAGTCCGGAAAACTTCATGCTGAATGTTTATTATCGCGATGCACAAAACGGTCGGGTGAATTATCTTCCGGGAACATCTGTTCAGGATACTAATTTGCTTAAACTTTTCAATTGGGACCGATTAAACTTAAATAACGATTTACAGCAGGACGGTTCGGTTGAAGGCGACGGACTTTTCGACTTCGTGGAAGGTATTACCATAAAATCACAGGACGGAAAACTTATTTTCACTAAAGCACAGCCGTTTGGAAATTATCTTCAGAATGTTCTTGGGACTAATGATCCAAAATTTGTTTTTACAGATCTCTACACGCAGCAAAAACAGATTGCTTCCCAAAGTAATCTCGCATTGCGATACACGATCGAAGGCCGTTATAAAGGAGCACAGGGAAGTGGTATTTCTCTCGGTGCCATTAATGTACCGCAAGGTTCCGTAAAAGTAACTGCAAATGGTGTTCAGTTGATCGAAGGCCAGGACTACACCGTTAATTATATGTTGGGTTCGGTTGAAATTATTAATGAAGCAATTAAGAATTCTGGTCAGGCGATAAATATTTCCCTTGAAAATCAACTGATGTTCAACACTCAGAGAAAGCGTTTCCTCGGTTTGAATTTGGAAAGGAGATTCAACAATAATCTCATGTTGGGAGCAACAGTAGTTAACTACTCCGAGGTTCCACTGACGCAGAAAGTGAATTATGGCGATGAAGCGGTGAACAACACCATGTTCGGCATGAACCTGATGTATGATAAAGAAGTGCCGTTCCTTACCAGACTTGCCGATAAAATTCCTTTGGTAAATACCGAAGCACCGTCAAATATCAACATTCGTGCAGAAGGAGCCTATCTTCTTCCGGGGCAAAACAAAGGTATCAACGATCAATCCTATATTGATGATTTTGAACAGACTTCAACCAAGATTTCTTTGAAAGATCCTGCAATGTGGAGCTTGGCATCGAAACCGGAAAAAAACCAGAACGACCCCATTTATGCAGGTGCCGGATTGAATGATGACATCCGAAACGGCTACGGTAGAGGTTTGATTTCCTGGTATAATATCGACCCAAGATTTTGGGGCGTTGGCGGAAAAGCTCCAAGCGGAATTAATGCGCAGACCGTTTCAAATCATGCTTCGAGACGTGTGCAAATGTCGGAACTGATGAATAATCGAGACTTTGTTGCCGGCGAGCAGACTTTCACCAATACGTTTGATATTACATATTATCCGACAGAAAGAGGGCCGTATAACTTAAATCCCACACAGGAAAGCACTGCTGAAAGATGGGGTGGTTTGATGCGTTCGATTTCAGTTTCCAATTTCACTAATTCTAATATTGAATATGTTGAATTCTGGATGATGGATCCTTACGCCGACGGAAATTTCCTAGGAACAAATCCGAAACTGAAACTTCATTTAGGAAATGTTTCCGAAGATGTTTTAAAAGACGGAAAACTTCAGTACGAAAACGGTCTTCCTACTCCGGGAACGCCATCAAGAACGTCTTCTACAAATTGGGGAACGCAGCCAGATCAGTTTCCTGTGCTGTATGCTTTTGCGACGGAAGGTGAGGAACGAATTGCACAGGATCTTGGGATTGATGGTTTGAATAACGAAGAAGAGTTTGCAAAATTCGGATACCAATGGGTGAACCCTGTAACCAATGAGCTCGATCCTGCCGGAGATAATTTCGTGTATTATTTATCGGATAAATTTACGGGAGATCAGGCAGCATCACTGATTGAGCGTTATAAATATTTCAGAAATCCGGAAGGAAATTCGAGAGCAAATACGCTTGAAGTGGCATCGCAGACTCCGGATGCAGAAGATGTCAACAGAGATTATAACCTCGATCAGAATGAGAGTTATAACCAATATACCATCAACCTCGATAAGGCAAGTATGATGCTTAATCAGAACTTTATTGCCGATGTAAAAGAGGTGAAAACAAAATTTCAGAACGGACAGGAAGCTTCCAACAAATGGTATCTGTTCAGAATTCCGGTGGCTCAGTTCGATACCAACGCAGGCGAGGCATCACCTGATATTTTAAATAATGTAAGGTTTGCGAGAATCATACTTGATGGTTTCGACAATACTTCAACGCTGCGTTTCGGAACATTCGATCTTGTGCGATCAGACTGGAGAAAATATGGTAAAAACATTGCATTCAGCCAACTTCCTCCGGATCCAACCGTTCCGGATAATGAAGGTTCGATTAATGTAAACAATGATGATTTCTTTGTCGGAAGTGTAAATCTAGAAGAGAATGCTTTGGGAACTCCACCTTATGTTCTTCCTCCGGGAATTGAAAGACAGGTACTTACCGGAAATGCAGGTTCACAGCGGCAGAATGAAGCATCACTTTTTATGAAGTTTCTTAATCTTGGAAATGACGCAAAAGGGGTTACTAAAAATACTTTCCTTGATATGCGCCGTTTTAAAAGACTGCAACTTTTTGTGCATGCCGAAGATATTAAAGCAGGTGCTGCAAGTAATGAACTGGACGAGAATACCAAGTTCTTCATCCGTTTTGGTAGCGACGCGACGGACAACTATTACGAATACGAAGCTTCGGTAAAATATACGCCAAAAAATGCGAAATCACCTTTGGAAATTTGGCCTGCTGAAAATAATGTTGACCTTGAAATTCAGAATTTCGTAGATGCTAAAATAAAGCGTGATATGGACGCGGCAACACTTCTTGGACACCGCTATCATTACGCTGAATATGGTGATAACAACAAGAAAATTTACGTCAAAGGTCGCCCGAGTCTTGGTAATATTACCACCATGATGATTGGGGTGAGAAATACCGAAGCACGCTCCAAAGACCTTATTCTTTGGGTGAATGAAATTCGCCTTTCTGAAATTGAGAACAAAGGAGGCTACGCCGGAAATGCGAGCATGAACTTCAACCTTGGAGATTTTGCAATGGTGAATACCAATGTTGCTTATTCTACCATCGGTTTTGGAGCAATCGATCAGAAACCTGCAGAGAGAGCACAAACCACAAATTCTGCATTCAATATTAATACAACGGTAAATGTAGATAAATTCATTCCGGAAAAAATTGGAATGAAAATTCCGGTGAATTATTCCTACACCCAAACCATTGAAGACCCTAAATACAATCCGATTGACGATGATGTGGAATTCAGCAAAGCTGCAAACCGCGAGGAACTGAAAAAAGTGGCAAGAACTTACACTCAGCAAAGAAGTTTAGGCGTGGTGAATATGCGTAAGGAAAGGATGAATGAAGACAGAAAACCTAAGTTTTGGGATGTGGAAAACCTTTCATTAACCGCGATGTATAACGACGATTATTATCGTGATGTTTATACGAAGCGCAACATGAGGCAGTATTTGCGGGGTTACGTTGATTACAATTACAACTTCAAGCCGTTTGTATTAAGACCATTCAATAAAATGGTGAGCGATACAGCGAAATCTTACAAATATTTAAGATGGCTGAAAGAAGTTAATTTCAATCCGATACCGACAAGAGTTTCCTTCAGAACTGAACTTGACAGAAATTACAACGAACTTCAGTTTAGAAATATCGAATCATTTTTAAATGGAAATCAGGGTAATGAATTTGATGTTTTACGAAACAGAAATTTCTATTTCGGCTGGCAATATAACCTTGGATTTAATTTTACCAAATCTCTGAAAATGGAAATCAATTCCGCAACAAGAACTTTAAATGATAATGTTGCTGCGAATACGATGAACACGAAATCCATTTTCGAAAATCCATTCAGATCAGGAAGACCGGTACTTTACAACCACAGAGTGCAGCTCAATTACAGATTGCCTTTTGAGTATCTTCCACATTTGGATTTTATGACTGCAGAGCTGGGTTATGGCTTCACCTATAACTGGAATGCAAGGTCTACGGTTTTAATTAACAGTCCGGAAGGAAATCTTGGAAACCTTTCGCAAAATACCAATAATAAGGTGCTTACCGGAACGGTGGATATGCCGCGACTTTTCAGTAAGTTTAAATTCTTCCGTGATATGGAAGACAAAATGGAGAAACGCCGTCGAGAGATAGATTCACTGAATACGGCCTATGAAAAAGATGCGTTAAACAAGGCGAAAAAGAATAAGTTCTTTTTCTTTACACCTTATAAAGGATACAATTTCAAGAACCGACTTTCGGCCGGGCAAAGCATTGCCTATGCATTAACGTCATTCAAACAGCTTGATATTAATTATACCGAAAACAATGGAACCATGCTTCCGGGAATTCTCAGTTCTCCTAATTTCTATGGTTACGGTCAGGGAATTGGCGGTCCAACGTTTGGTTTCCTTTTGGGTTCACAGGCCGACATCCGAAGAGCTGCGATTGAAAACGGTTGGCTCACTGGTTCTTCTTATTTAAATGAACCTTACTCACAGATGAGCATAAAGAGTTTGGATGCCAATCTTCAGGTAATGCCAATCAATGATTTAAGAATTGATTTTACAGGAATGATGCGTTTCAACAGAAATTTCCTTCAGGGAGGATACAACGTAGATGCGGACCCTACGACTTCAGTCTTCGATTTCTCTTTCGGAAACGAATTGCTTACTTACTCGCGCTCGGCGTGGATGTTCAGAACTTCATTCAAATCCGGAGAGTCCATTTATCAGTCGATGTTGGCAAACGCTCAGCAAATTTCTCAGAGAATGGGAGGTGCTGCGGGCGTAAACGGATATACAGACGGTCACAGTTTAGCCAATGCTTATGTGCTGGTTCCGGCGTTTCAGGCAGCGGTGGAAGGTAAATCAGCTAATATGATGGGTAATCCTACGAAAACCGGTATTCCGCTTCCGAACTGGAGAGTGATTTATTCAGGGCTGCGGAATCTGCCAATTATCAACAGTCAGTTTTCAAAGTTCGATGTGCTTCATGCTTATACATCTACTTATACAGGAACAGGAATTCAGTCGAATATCGAACATTATAATGATGCCACAGCAAGAGATATCAATGGTGATTTTGTAAATCCTTATGTATTCTCAAATATCGGTTATGTTGAATCTTACGCTCCGCTTTTGGGAGCCGATGTTACTTTACGAAACAATATGCAGATTCGTGCACAATATAATAAGGACAGATTATTTATGCTGGGATTGGTAAATCATACCTTAACGGAGGACGACAGTAAAGAATATATATTAGGTTTCGGATACATTTTAAAAGATTTGAAGATGAAGCTGAACTTCAAAGGCAAAGCAAAAAATATCGTAAGCGACCTTAATATAAGAGGAGATTTCTCTCTGCGCGACAGCAGAACAAGAATTACCAATATTCTTTTGGATGATTCGCAGGTTACCGGCGGACAGAAAATTCTTGGAATTAAATTGACGGCAGACTATAACATGTCCCAGAATTTCACGCTGAGGTTATTCTACGACCAGCTGATGACCAAGTATAAAATATCTACTGCATTCCCGCTTTCAACTGTAAGGGCAGGGATTACAGCGACCTTTAACTTTGGTGGTGGCGGAGGTTTTTAAATCCTTTCTAAATAAATACTAAAACCGAATTTATATTTGCAGCATTTGCGGAATTGAAGTAAATTTGGGTAAAATAATAAAATTAAGAAAATGAACACACCATCAGAATTAAAGTATTCGAAAGACCACGAATGGGTAAGAATTGAAGGAAACGTTGCAACCATCGGAATTACAGATTTTGCTCAGGGAGAACTTGGCGATATCGTATTTGTTGATGTAGATTCTGTAGACGATGACCTAACCGCAGGAGATGTATTCGGTAGCGTAGAAGCAGTAAAAACTGTTTCAGATCTTTTCCTTCCTGTTTCAGGTAAAGTTATTGAATTCAACGATGCACTTGAAGATGAGCCGGAACTTCTGAACTCTGATCCTTACGGAAACGGATGGATTATAAAACTGGAAGTTGCTGATGGTGCAGATATGTCTGAACTGCTAACAGCAGAAGAATACCAGGCAACACTTGGATAAAATTTCAAAAATATTTAGTAAGATTTTGCCCATTTATTGGGCATTTCTTACTTATATGCTTCTCAAACCGGGTTCTGAAAATATAGACTACTGGTTTCTTTTCAGCGGTATCGATAAAGCCGTGCACATTGCCATATTCATCGTTCTTGGCTTTTCTTATATGTGTGCGTTTCCAAAGACCCGCTTTCTCACTTTCATTCAAATCATGCTGATTTATGCATTTGCTACCGAAATTCTACAGGAAGAAATGAATCTCGGCCGCTCTTTAGAGTTTCTCGATCTCATTGCAGACAATGTTGGCGTCGTATTAGGCTACTTTCTTTACAGAAAAACAGTAGCTTTATCTATATAATATATAGTACAGATTTAACTTTTTGCACATATTAACTTATTGTGGATAATTTTAACTTATTGTTAAATCAATTTGTAATCAAATAGTTACAAAGTTATTTTTACACAATTCATCGTCATGTCACTTTTAGGTTTGCAAATTTAATGCTGCTTAAAGTATCTTTGCAGTCACTCTTTTACAGAGTAGCGCAGAAGTTTTTTAAATATTTTTTAAATAATTGTTTGAGAATTAAATTTAATTCTTATCTTTGCAGTCCGATTCTGAGATATGGATTGGAAGCGCAGGAGTAGGGAATTG
>CAZPQV010000042.1:0-20322 GCA_964588705.1 uncultured Chryseobacterium sp. | reverse complement strand
TTCTTCGCCACTGCCTTATTTCGGATTTATTTTTGAATTTTAAAATTTTGGTTCAGGACTGAGATTTGTTGTAAATTTATAGATTGAATTTTATAGAAATGCAACTTTCCCATTCCAAAAAAATTACGGTTTCCGACAATCATATTGATTCACTAAACCACGTGAATAACGTTCAGTATGTGCATTGGGTTGAAGAAATGGCCATGGAGCACTGGGATCAGCTGAAACATCATACCGAATACGCTAATGATTTTTGGGTGCTTTCCGATCATCACATTCAGTATAAAAAACAGGTTTTTAAAGGTGAAATTCTTACGATGAAAACCTATCCCGAAAATCCGGAGGGCATTCGCCAACCGAGAAAAGTGGAATTCTACCGTGGCGAAGAACTGGTGGTTGATTCCCGTACACTTTGGATTTTATTGGATGCAGAAACATTGAAAATAAAGCGAATTAATGAACATTGGCTGGAAGATTTAAGAAATAAATTAGAAAAATGAAAATAGAAGATAAAGAGTTTAAGTTCAGTTTTCCAATTCAGGTGAGATGGAGCGATTTGGATGCTTTAGGACATGTGAATAACGCCGTTTTTGCAACCTATTTTGAAATTGCACGAGGCGTATATATGTTAAATGCCGCTAAAACCTGGGATTGGCACAAGCACATGTTTCTGATCGGAAATATTAATATCGATTTTAAAAAGGAAATTCTGCTCACCTCAAAAGATGTGAAAGTTTACGTAAGAACTTCGAAAATCGGAACCAAGAGTTTTGTCTTGGAATATGCGATTGTATCAACCAAAAATGATGAAAATGTAGTGCACGCGATGGGAACTACAACGCAGATTATGTTTGATATGGCTCAGAAATCTACCGTTGAAGTTTACGACTGGTTGCGAAACGACCTTTCAGATTTTGATGGAATTTAGCTCAGTTCTATTAAAGTGATCTCCGGCAGTACGCCAACTCTTCCCGGATATCCAATCACGCCAAATCCACGGTTGATGTAGAGGTATTTCCCGTCAACTTCATACAAATCCGCCCAATGTTTGTATCGGTATTGAACAGGCGACCATTTCAGGTTTTTCAAATCAATGCCGAATTGCATTCCATGAGTATGGCCTGAAAGAGTGAGCGCAATATCTGATGGATGATTTTTTACTTCTGCTTCAAAATGTGAAGGATCGTGGCTTAAAAGAATTTTCACTGCATCATTCGGAATTCCTGCCGTGGCTTTATTCAAGTCTCCGTATTGAGGGAATGGTTTTACGCCCCAGTTTTCTACACCAACAAGGTAAATTCTTTCACCGTTTTTCTCAATAATATGGTGTTCGTTCAGCAGCGTTTCGAATCCGGCTTCTTTTTTCAGCTTAATTAAATTTGGAACGTTTGCAGCTTTGGCTTCAGGCGAGTTCCACTCGATATACATTCCGTAATCGTGGTTTCCCAGGATCGAAAATTTACCGTCTTTAGATTTTATCGAAGCAAACATTTCCTGAACGTTTATAAATTCTTCGGCACGGTCATTTACCATATCTCCGGTGAAAACAACCAAATCAGGATCCTGTGCATTGATGAGGTCAAACGCAGGTTTCAGTTTTTCAGGATTAAAGAAACTTCCGGCATGCATATCCGAAATGTGTACAATTTTGTATCCTTTGAAACTTTCAGGTAGATTTTTAATTTTTAAACGAACCTGCCGCACACGGTGCCTGTATTTTCCGAAAACAACGCCATCCACAAAAAGTGCTGTAAGAGTCCCGGCTATTCCGAGACCGATTAAACTGAGGAATTTTCTTCTCGCAGGAAGACTGCTTCCCGAATCGGAAACATAATTGTACCCGAAATGCAGAAATCGCACCAGATCATCAATCATTAAAAATGCTACAATGATGATTTTTGGAATCAGAAAAGCAAGAAAAATCACCGCGATGGTTTGAAACTGCCTGTGATCGGCTCTGTCGCGGCTGAAAGCGAGAAGATTATAAACCAAAAGAATATAGAGAATGGCATTGACGCCAATGTAAATCCACCGACCATATTGACTTGAAATCACCGTCTTTATCGACTGATAGACGTAGAACTCCAACAGGAAAATAATGGCGGTTAAGATTAAGAAGTTTCTCCTCATGTAAAAAAATAAAAGCACAAAATTTTTACAAAAATTGTGCTCAAAGTTTTTATTTTAATTGAAAAATTAAATCGTTCTTATGGAAATTTGTACACAATCGCGTTAATATTCATTCCGGCACCAACCGATGCAAAAAGAATATAAGATTTTTCTTTGAACGACTGTCCTTCCATTTTACCTTTTTTGATTAAATCATACATTGTAGGAACGGTTGCCACAGAAGAGTTTCCGTATTCCTGAATCGTCATTGGCGAGACAGAGTAATCATATTTTGTGATTCCGTAAAGTTTGAAAAGACGTGAAATTATGGCGTGATCCATCTTCGCATTTGCCTGATGAAGGAGAATTTTATCAATATCTTCAATACCAAGTCCTGCATCGTCGATGGTTTGTTTCATCGCATCAGGAACGTATTTTAGTGCAAATTCGTAGATTTTTCTACCGCGCATTCTGATGTATTTCTTGCTTTGATCAGCTTCCGGATTCAGCGAGTGCGAATTTTCAAGATATTCAAGCTCCTCTCCGTTGAAACAAAGAGTATTGTGAGCAATAATTCCAACGTTTTCTTCATCGGTAGCGGTTACCACAACAGCACCGGCACCATCAGCAAAAATCATTTTATTTCTGTCGTAAGGATCGGTAACTCTGCTTAAAGTTTCAGAACCCAGCACAAGTATGTTTTTTGCTCTTCCGGATTTAATAAGAATGTCTGCCAAAACCATCGCTTCAACCCAACCCGGACATCCAAAAATCATATCGTAATTCACACATCTCGGATTCTGAATGCCAAGTTTGTTTTTGATAATTGCAGAAAGAGAAGGCATAAAACTCTGCTGCCCATATTCATCAACATCTCCAAAATTGGTAGCACTGATGATGTAATCTAAACTCTCTTTATCAATCCCCGAATCGTCCAAAGCAATTTGTGCTGCTTTTGCACCAATATCAGAATTGATAACACCGTCGTCCACATATCTGCGGTTTTCAATCTCTGTAATTTCAACAAACTTCTGAATGACTTCTTCGTTCGACTTGTCTAATTTCACATAATTATCATCAAAAAAAACGGAGTCTTTGAAGTGGGCGCCGTCAATAATTCTTTCCGGCAAATAACTTCCTGATCCTATGATTATGGTATTTGGCATCGTTTCGTGTATGTTTCTAATTTAATTAAGAAGCAAAGTTAAGAATTAATCAGCAATCTTAAACAAACCAAAATTATTATTAAATTTGCAAAGCCCTAATAATTTAATATATGATGAAGAAAAATCCGGCGCTTTTTGGTTTTGTGGTAGCGTTAATGGTTGCAGTGTTTGCGTTTGGAATTTACTTTCTGTTTCTTGCCAAGGAAAATTCTTATTTGGTTGATAATCCTACAAGCAATACCTATTACTTTAAGATCAACAACGGAAACGAAAAAATTATTACAGGAGGGCAGTATGTAGAAGTGGAGCTTAATGAAGGGAAAAATAGCATTAAAGAGTTTGATGACAAGAAGTCTTTGCTATCCGATTCTGCTTTTAACGTGAATAAAGTAAGAGGTTTGGTAAATATATCCCATTCCGATTATTACATCCACCGCCAGTATTATGGCTACGATCTGAAAAAAGATTCCCTTCTTACGGCATTAGGACAAACTGAAATTGATGGTAAAAAATACTACGGAGGGCCGAAACATTTTAATAAATTATACACCGACGATTTCTACTATAATATTGATGAAGACTACGATAATGTGGTAAAAAACATCGATACCATCGAATCTCGAGTGAAAATCTTCAGAAAACAGGATTTCCTGAACTATTACAAAGAATACTACAAATTTTAATATTTTGAAACAGATAACACCATACAATACGGAAGCCAGCAAGAAAAGCCAGGTTGAGGACATGTTCGACAATATTGCACCGAAATATGACCTTCTGAACCACGTTCTCTCCATGAAAATCGACGTACTTTGGCGCGATAAACTTGTAAAATGGATGAACAAAGACCAGCCAAAACTGGTTTTGGATGTGGCAACAGGAACGGGAGACCTTGCGATTGCAGTGCAGAAAGGAACTAAAGCCGATGTTGTTGGGCTGGACCTTTCTCAGCAAATGCTGAACGTTGGCATTGAGAAAGTTAAGAAGCAGAATCTTGATGATAAAATTTCGATGCAGAAAGGCGATGCGGAAAATCTGCCGTTTGAGGATAATAAATTCGATGCTGTTTCCGTTGCATTTGGAGTAAGAAATTTTGAAACACTTACCAAAGGTTTGGCAGAACTGAGAAGAGTGGTGAAAGAAAACAGCAGTGTTTACATTCTTGAGTTTTCTAAAGTTGAAGGATTTTTAGGACCGTTTTATATGTTCTATTTCAAGAATATTCTTCCGATGATTGGAAGGCTGGTTTCTAAGGATAACCGTGCTTACACTTATCTGCCGGACTCTGTAAACGCTTTTCCTTACGGAGAAAAAATGAAGCAGATTCTTTTGGATACAGGTTTCAAAAACGTTGAATACAAAAAACTGAGTTTAGGTATTGCCACGATTTATAAAGCAACCAAATAATGCTTAAAACCATAACAAAAATATTGTTCGTTCTTTTGTTCTGCACATCTTATTTTGCAGATGCTCAGTTGTTTCGTACCAAAGACAGAATGGACAATCTTGAAGGTTTCGACGAGCAAAAATTTTCATGGGGTTTTTTCCTGGCAGGTAATTATTATGATTATAAACTTATTCTCGATCCAAAATTTGGGATGAGTAAGGATAAAATGAAAAATCTTGTAACCGTAAAAGGAAGTGCGAGTTTTGGAGCAGGATTAATTGGAAAAATGCGTCTTAATGAAAATTTCGATTTAAGGCTGGAACCGGGCTTACAATTTGTTCAAAGAGAATTTACTTTCGATACACAGGAGAACGACCGGTTCGCTATGGGATCCTTAGAAAAACCTGTAAATGAACCGTTCACACCGAGAGTTTTAACCGATGCCGATATATACAGAACTGTAAAATCCACTTATATTGATGTTCCTTTGATGTTGGAATTTCATGGCGACCGCTGGTACAATTCGCGTCCTTACGCGGCGGCAGGTGTCAATTATTTGGTGAATCTGCAGTCGAACCAAGGCGCTGCTGATGATAATTCGCAAGGGATTTTCAGAACAACCACCCATAATTTCGGATGGAGTGTGGAAGCTGGAATTCAGTTTTATTTTTCAAGATTTAAATTAACGCCGGGTTTCAGAGGAACTTTTGTTACCAATAACGAGGTTGTAAAAGACAATCCTGAAACGCCACCTTATTGGGCTGCAGGTATCTCTCAGGCACAGTCCCGGGTGTTTATGTTTGTCTTGAAATTCGAATAGATAATCATTTGATTTAAAAATATTTAAAGGGAGAAAGCATTGTGTTTTCTCTTTTTTGTTTTAAATAGCGAAAATTAAACTTCTGTTTTCCTTCTTTTAAAACTATTTTTTTTTATTTTTGCAATAGTTAGAATTAAAACCTGAAATGCTCAAAGATCTTGAAAGTAATTTTTCACTGCTTGAAAAGAGGATTCTGATACTTAAAAAAGACTATCAGAATTTGCGTGAGGAATATGATACACTTTCCAAAGATTTTGAGGAAATGAAGCAGAAATACGATGTTGAAAGAAGAAAAAGTCAGGAATTAGCAGAAGAACAAAAAAATATAAAACTTCAATCCGCAATATCAGGAAATCCTGCACACAACCGGCTGATGAAAAACCATATCAACCGTTTGATAAAAGAGGTGGACAACTGTATTGCACAACTTCAGAACAGCGGCTTATAATGGAAGTAAGAAGAATTACCATCAATATCGCCGGACGAACGTATCCGCTCAATGTTCCTGCTGCCGAAGAAGAAACCCTTCGTAAAGTAGGAAAGCAGATAGAGAGCATGATAAAAGATTTTGAAGCGAGTTTTGACGTTCGCGACAAACAGGATGCATTGGCAATGTGCGCCCTGAAAATGGGAACCAATGCTGAAGTTTTTGCTTTGAATAACGAAAGAAATATAAATGCTTCCAACGAGCGCGTTCAGCATCTGAACAACCTTTTGGAAGGCCTGGAAAAGTAGATTTTTCTTTTCCAAAAAAAGACTGCCTACAATAGTTCTAACACATTTAAGGTAAACTCAACGCTAAACAATTACCGGGCAAAAGTTTACGGAATGGCGTGCCGCTTTACGCGGATTACAGACCGTAAAAATCAGTCCAAATCGTGTTGATTAGGAGTTTACTCTCAATCGCTGAACTGTTGTAGGTTTTTTTATGGAGTCGTGTAATAGGTGCAGGATGCACGGTGAAGGATGCAGGATGCAGATTGAAGGATGCACGGTGATGAGTGATTAGGAATTAAAATCCAACATCCGGCATCAAACAATTAAAAGAAACATTAAAAAAATAGAAACTCAATATATATTATGGACCCAACAATTGCTATTATTATCGGTCTGGTTTGTCTTGGACTTGGTGCGGTTGCAGGGATGCTTTTCTCAAAAAGCTCACTCAATTCGAAAGCAAAATTCATCATTCAGGACGCTAAGAAAAATGCCGAAAACCTTATAGAAAAAGCCACTGTTCAGGCAGAATCAATTAAGAAAGAAAAACATCTACAGGCAAAAGAAAAATTTCTTGAACTTAAGTCTCAGCATGATGCCGACATCCAGTCCCGCGAAAAGAAAATGCAGGAAGTGGAAAAAAGAATCAAAGATAAAGAGAACAAGCTAAATGACGAGTTGAGTAAAACCGGAAAGCTTGAAAAAGATCTTGACAGACAAATTGCCGATTACGGTAAAAAAGTTGAAATCTTAGACCGCAAACAACAGGAACTCGATACGATTACTGCTAAGAAAGTAGAAATCCTGGAAAAAATCTCAGGATATTCAGCAGAAGATGCTAAAGCAGAACTTGTTGAAGCATTAAAATCTGAAGCCAAAACAAAAGCGCAGGCACAAGTTCAGGAGATTTTGGATGAAGCTAAAATGAATGCCAAAAACGAGGCAAGAAAAATCGTTATCCAAACCATTCAGAGAATTGGAACGGAGCAGGCGATTGAAAACTCGGTATCGGTATTCAACATCGAATCGGATGAAATTAAAGGTAGAATCATCGGTAGAGAAGGTAGAAATATCCGTGCGCTTGAAGCTGCAACCGGAGTTGAGATTATCGTTGATGATACACCTGAAGCCATTCTTCTTTCATGTTTCGATCCGGTGAGAAGGGAAGTGACGAGACTTTCACTTCACCGTTTGGTAACCGATGGTAGAATTCACCCGGCGAGAATTGAAGAAGTGGTAGAAAAAACCAGAAAACAGATTGAAGAGGAAATCATTGAAGTTGGTAAGAGAACCATCCTTGATTTGGGAATCCACGGTCTTCATCCGGAATTGGTAAAAATCGTTGGTAGAATGAAGTACCGTTCGTCTTACGGACAAAACCTTCTTCAGCACTCGAGAGAAGTGGCAAACATTGCTGCAACGATGGCTGCAGAACTTGGTTTGAACGTAAAATTAGCAAAAAGGGCAGGTCTTCTTCACGATATCGGTAAAGTTCCTGAGCAGGAATCTGAACTTCCTCACGCACTTCTTGGAATGCAGTGGGCTGAAAAATTCGGCGAAAATGCTGAGGTTGTGAACGCAATCGGTGCACACCACGACGAGATTGAAATGACATCACTTCTTTCACCAATTATTCAGGTGGCGGATGGTATTTCCGGTGCGAGACCGGGCGCAAGACGTCAGGTTCTCGAATCTTATATCCAAAGACTGAAAGATCTGGAAGCAGCGGCATTAAGTTTCGACGGCGTATCGAGTGCGTACGCTATCCAAGCCGGACGTGAACTTCGCGTAATGGTGGAAAGCGGAAAAGTAAACGACGAGCAGTCGGCGCAGCTTTCATACGATATTTCTGAAAAAATTCAGAATGAACTGACCTATCCTGGACAGGTAAAAGTTACCGTAATCCGCGAAACAAGAGCAGTGAATATTGCGAGATAGACATGAAGCATGGAGCAAGGTGCATGATGCATGATGCTTTGATAATAATAAAAACGCCTTTCTTTGGAAGGCGTTTTTTTAATGTTGCTTAATTTCTTAATGTTTTATTTAAACAGTGAAGTATTAAAGAACTTAAGGAAGCTGAATAATTTGTATTACAAAAACGGCCTCATTTCCTGCTCAATCTGCTTTCTAAGATCCATTAGTTTTATGGCGTATTGCTCCATTTGTTTTTCCTGCTCGGTTTGAGGCACAAATTTTGGAACTTCAATGCTGTTGCCTTCATCATCTACCGCAACAAAAACGATGATGCAATGGGTTTTCTTCTCAAAATCTTTTCTTTTAATATTTCGCGAAAACACGTTAATTGCTATGTGCATACTGGTTTGTCCGGTGTAAATCACTTCTGCTTCAACCTTTACGATATGCCCGATTTTTATAGGAGAATAAAACCGGATGCCTCCTACATAAACCGTTACACAATAGCTTGAAGCCCAAGAACTCGCACAGGCGTAGCCTGCTTGGTCAATCCATTTCATGACGCTTCCGCCGTGAACATTTCCTCCGTAATTAACATCCGAAGGTTCTGAGATAAACTGAAAAACCGTTTTATTGCTCATAATCTGTTTTTAATGAATTAAAAGTAAGAAATTTCCTGAAGATTTATCATTAAAAACTATTTCATTCAAAATATTTTACTATTTTTAAAAACTCTCATTATCAATTATTTACGAACGATTGTAAGGTTGATTGAATTTACGGTAAAAATTGTACAGTTAATTTTTTTTGTGAACAAAGAACTTTAATTATGAAATCGAAAATCCTGATTAAAAACGGTCTTCTGTTTAATGGATACAAAGATGTAAAGGCAGAAACAAAAAATATTTTAATTGAAAATGGTGTGATACAAAAAATCACCTCCGAAAATCATATTGAAATTGATGCTGATACCGAAGTCATTGACGCTTCCGGAAAATGGATTACACCCGGATTTTTCGATACGCACATGCATTACGACGCTGAACTGATTGCTTCTCCCGGATTGAAAGAAAGTGCAAGACATGGCGTTACAAATATTGTTTTGGGAAGTTGCTCGGTTTCTGCAGTGCTCAATAATCCTGAAGATACCTGCGACAGTTTTACGCGTGTAGAAGCGATTCTGCGGGAGGTGATGCTTCCGATAATGGAAAGTCAAAAGACCTGGAATTCGCCTAAAGAATGGGTGGAATATATCGAAAAACTTCCTTTGGGAGTAAATGTCGCAAGTTTTATCGGCCATTCTGATATCCGTAGCAGAGCGATGGGAATAAAACGTTCCGTTACCGATAACGAGAAAGCAACAGAGGCCGAAAAAAAAGAAATGTTAGGATATCTGGAAGATGCCATTGATGCCGGATTTCTCGGGATGTCAACCATGGACAGCCCTTGGGATAAAATGGATGGCGAGAAATACTGGTCGCAAAAAACACCATCTTTCTACGCTTCCTGGAAAGAAAGAAAATCTTTGATAGAACTGCTTAGAAAAAGAGGACGAATCCTTCAAGGTGCACCGAATTTAGTAACAAGAGTAAGCGCATTCAACTATATGATGGCAAGTGCCGGAATTGGCAGAAAACCTCTTAAAACTACGATGATTTCGATGATGGACCTTATTGCGGACCGCTATCTGCTTGGCGTGATAAAAACAGGAGTTCAGTTTTTTAATAAGCGTTTGAATGCCAATTTCAGAATGCAGACGCCGCCGTGTCCATTCACGGTATATTATGATGGTGTGGATTCGGTGATGTTTGAAGAATTCCCAAGTGGTGAGGCAATGCGCGATTTAGCCAAGAATTTGGATAAAAGGAATGATATGATTCGGGACGAAAAATTCCGGGAACAGTTTAAAAAGGAATTCCGGTCTAATTTTGCGCCGAAAGTTTGGCACAGGGATTTATCGGTTGCGGTAATTCTCGACTGTCCGGATAAATCATTAATTGGGAAGAATTTTTATCAGATTTCTCAAAAACGAAACGAACATCCTGTTGATACGTTCCTTGATTTAATTGTTGAGTACGACAAACAAATCCGTTGGACAACCACCATTGCCAACGACAGGCCTGAAGTAAGAAAAAAACTTTTGGATTACGACCATAATCTCATCAGTTTCTCCGATGCAGGCGCACATTTACGCAATATGGCATTCTACGATTTCCCGCTGAAAATGTTGAAGCAGGTTTATGATGCACAGCAGGAAGGAAAAGAGTTTATGACTATGGAAAAATGTATCTGGCGACTGTCGAAAGAACAGGCAGACTGGTTTGGTGTTGACAGCTGCTATTTGGCTGAAGGAAAATCTGCAACGCTGAATATTATTAATCCTAAAAAATTAGTCAACGTTACTAAGGAAGTTTTCGAAGAAGTTATTGAAGAATTTAACAATTATCCGCGACTGGTGAACCGTGCAAACGAAGTCGTGGAAAAAGTTTTTGTAAATGGCTCACTTGCGTTCGAAGACGGAGAGTTTGTAGAAGTTTACGGTAAAACCAAAAAGATCGGAAGATTCCTGAAAGCTTCTTAGTTTTTATTAAGACTTAAATCAACGTTTTTTTTCAATCACTTTAAAAATATTCTAAAAGCAAACAGTAAATTGGAGGTAACCTGTTGATATTTAATTATTCATAAAACATCATAGGAATTCAAAATAATTTAACGATTCATTAACGTGTAATCGGTATTATTCTTGCTACCTATAATACGCTCGAGAAAGTCTGGAGCAAAACACATTAACTTTAAAAAAAATTAACAAAATGGGACTAGGATCATTTCTAAAAAATGTAGGATCTAAAATTTTCGGTGGTGGTGAAAAACCTGAAGAGCAGGCACAAAAAGTGAGAGATCACGTAGCAAAATACGGTTTCGATGTATCGGGACTAACGTTTACCGTGGCTGACGATAAGGTAACGATTTCCGGAGAAGCGAAAAACTGGGAAGAGAAAAGTAAAATCTATGTTTCTGCAGGAAACGTTGAAGGTATTGATGGCGTAAACGACCAAATGACTGTGAGAGCTGCTGAAGTTGCAGTAGAAGCAGCACCGGTTGCAGAAGCAAAATACGTAACTGTTGAAAGTGGCGATACACTTTCTAAAATTGCTAAGGAAGTTTATGGTGATGCCAACGCTTACCACAAAATTTTTGAAGCCAATAAGCCAATGCTTTCAGATCCGGATAAAATTTATCCAGGACAGGTTTTAGTTATTCCTGAATAAGAACAGCAAAACACTTTATAAATCCGGTTTGTTTTCGAATCGGATTTTTTTTGTTGCAAGGTTCGAGTTATGAGATTCGAGTTTCACGTTTCAAGTTTTTCGGTGGTAATAGGTAGATAATTAATCTTAACTTTGTGCTAAACCTTAAATTGTCACCCTGACACTCTCGAAGAGTCAACCTCAATGATTATGAAAAAAGTATTTTACCTGAAAACCTGCGGAACCAACAAAAAGATTATGTCAGCTTTAGACCTTTCGGATTGGGAACTTCGCGAAATTAAAAGTCAGCCAATCACTAAAGAGGATTTGGATGAAATGTACGCGAAAACAAAATCTTATGAAGCGCTTTTCAGCAGAAAATCGACACAGATTAAAGCAAGAGGCATTGATGTGAAAACTTTGAAAGAAAAGGATTTTAAGAATTTAATTCTGGATCATTACAGCTTTTTGAAGCGTCCCGTTTTTATTACGGATGATGCTATTTTTGTAGGAAACGAAAAAGACAATCTTGAAAAACTGAATGCTTATTTCGAAAAGTAATGAAATATCTTTTTGCGCTTTTACTGTTTTCATTTGCGATGCTTCCCGCGCAAACCGTGTATAAAACACCATCGGGAGCAAAATACCATTTGGCGAGCTGCAGAATGGTAAAAAATGTGTCGTCGAAATTAACCATCGAGAAAGCTCAAAGCACAGGTCTAAGCCCATGTAGTATTTGCAAACCTCCTTTCAGTACAAGATTAGGAATTTCATCGGCACCGGTAAAGAAAACACATGGTGTAAATTCGCCAAACCAATGTAAAGCAAAAACAAAAGCAGGAACCCGATGTAAAAGAAACACCAGAATCGGAAATGATTTCTGCTTTCAGCATATCAGATAGATAAGCGTCTGTCAAAATTTCTCATTTTTGAAAAATCAATTAACTCATAATAGACATAATGTCTTGGTTAACAGAAGTGTTATGAAATAATGTCCGCAAAATGTAGTGGGCATTTTCTTTGTGATATGATTCACAGAAAACAAAAATGTTTAACCAAATAAATTAAAATATTATGTCAACATTAATGAGAAGAAACAATTTTTTCGACGATTTTTTTACTAAAGATTTATTCGATTTTGGCAATCCTCAATTAGCAAACGTAGGAAGAACTTTACCATCTGTAAATGTAAAAGAAATTGAGAATGCTTTCGAAATTGAATTTGCAGCACCGGGAATGAAAAAAGAAGATTTCCAGATCAGTCTTGATAGAAATGTGCTTACTGTTTCATCTGAAACTAAAACCGAAAGCGAAGAAAAAAATGAGGAAGGAAAGTACACGAGAAGAGAGTTCAATTATCAGTCGTTCAAACGTTCATTCACCCTTCCTGAAACTGTAGAGCAGGATAAGATTGAAGCAGAATACACCGATGGAATCCTGAAAATTGCTATTCCTAAAAAGGATGTAACGGTGCAGACTTCCAAAATGATTGAAGTAAAATAAAACAAACTAGATTTTTCATATTAACTAAACGGAAACAGCCGGAACATTTGTTCCGGCTGTTTCTTTTCATATTTTATTCTAATCCTAAACGAAAGGAGTTTTCACTACTTTCGCAGGAATATTTTTGTTTCTGATCTGGATGAAAATTTCCGAATCCAGTTTAAAATGTGGCTTATCAATATACGCCAAACCAATTCCTACTTTTTTCATCGGGGACATCGTTCCGGAAGTTACTTTTCCAATCACTTTTCCTTCGGCATCAACCACAGGATAATCATGTCTTGGGATGGCTTTTTCCAACATTTCGAAACCAACAAGTTTTCTTGTGATCCCTTCTTCTTTTACTTTGGCAATCTTATCTTTAGCAATAAATGCTTCTTTATCGAGTTTGGTTATCCATCCTAAACCTGCTTCCAATGGGGAAGTCGTGTCGTCGATATCGTTTCCGTAAAGACAGAAACCTTTTTCAAGTCTCAGGGTGTCTCTTGCACCAAGTCCGCAAGGAAGTAAGCCAAATTCTTCACCAGCTGCGGTAAGGTCGTCCCAAAGTTTTACAGCATCTTCATTTTTGAAATAAATTTCAAAACCACCGCTTCCGGTGTATCCGGTGTTGGAAATAATCACATCTTTCACGCCTGAAACTTCACCAACAGTGAAACTGTAATAAGGAAGCTGAGAAAGATCAACAGAAGTAAGCTTTTGAAGGGTTTCGGTAGCTTTAGGTCCTTGGATTGCAATCAGCGACATATCGTCTGAAGCGTTCGTCAGTTTTGCATCAAAAGCGTTATGCTTGGAAATGTGGTTGTAATCCTTTTCAATATTTGATGCATTTACTACTACGAAATATTTTTCATCGTTCATTTTGTAAACGATTAGGTCGTCCACGATTCCGCCGTTTTCATTTGGCAGACAGGTATATTGTGCTTTCCCCGATTCCAGGGTATCAAGGTTATTGGTGGTTACAAACTGAAGCAATTCCTTAGCTCGTTTTCCTTCCACGAAAAACTGTCCCATATGCGATACATCGAAGATTCCCACTTTTTCTCTTACGGCGAAGTGCTCTTCGGTCAGTCCGGAATATTGCACAGGCATTTCAAAACCTGCAAAAGGAACCATTTTCGCACCTAGCGAAACATGTTTTTCAAACAATGGTGTTCTGTTCATTTTATCTTTTATTTTGTTGTTTTATTTAAGTTTTTCACCCATCACTCATCACCCATCATCCATCACTCATCACTCATGTCACAGGTGTTCTTTGTATTCTTTCAGAATAATCTTAAACCATTCTGTAAAGTTTTCAGGATGTTCTTCCATTTCTTTATCAAGGTTTTCCATACTGATGTATCTTACTTCAGCAACTTCTGAAGGATCGAGCACGAAATCTCCGTTATAATCGCCGATGAAAACGTGATCGCGTTCATGTTCAATCAGGTCGCCGCCAACATTGGCTTTATAAATAAAATGAAATTTTTCTTCGATTGGCGTTTCAATTCCGAGTTCTTCTTTCAGTCGTCGGTTTGCTGCTTCTTTGTAGGTTTCGCCCATTCTTGGATGCGAGCAGCAGGCGTTGGTCCATTGGTTTGGAGAATGATATTTATCAGCAGCACGTCTCTGCAGCAACATTTCACCGTTCTCATTAAATAAAAAAACGGAAAAAGCACGGTGCAGAATTCCATTGATATGCGCCTCCATTTTTCCCATTTGTCCGAGGATTTGGTCGTCCTCGGAGATTAAAACTACCTGTTCTTCCATAACACACAAATTTAAGCAAATTTTCGAAGGAAAGCCAATTTGTTGTGATAATCATCGGATTTGGAAATCTTGTTTTTAAATCAATTATTAAAAACTATTCAGCCAATTTTAATTTTAAAGTAATAACGGAGTATAAGTCATCCGATTTATTTAATTTTGCACACACAAACTTACTATTGCAGAATTTCTTTTTTTCTGCTGAATTTAATTTTAAACCATGAATATTTTAGCCAACGACGGCCTCGAAAAATCAGGAATAGATGAACTTGAAGCGAAAGGTTTTCGTGTAATTACAGAAAAAGTTCCACAAGAAGAACTGGCAGACTTCATCAATAAAAATAAGGTGCGCGCTTTATTGGTGCGCAGTGCAACACAGGTAAGAAAACCGTTAATCGATGCCTGTCCAAGACTCGAAATCATCGGAAGAGGTGGTGTTGGGATGGATAATATTGATGTAGATTACGCAAGATCAAAAAACATTCATGTAATAAATACGCCAGCTGCTTCTTCAGCATCTGTGGCAGAACTGGTTTTTGCCCACCTTTTTACGGGAGCGCGATTTTTGCAGGACAGTAACCGTAAAATGCCTTCGAGTGGAAACGGTGATTTTGCAAACCTTAAAAAATCTTACGCAAAAGGTATCGAACTTCGTGGTAAAACCATTGGAATTATCGGTATGGGAAGAATTGGTCAGGAAGTGGCTAAAATCGCTTTAGGATTGGGAATGCGTGTGGTTGCTGCGGATAATAATGTGGGAAGAGCGAGCATTAAAGTCAGGTTTTACAACAATCAGTTCATAAATGTTGATATTGAAACGGAACCGTTGAAAAAAGTTCTGAAACATTCTGATTTTATTACGCTTCATGTTCCTTCGCAGAGCAACGGTAAATACATGATTGGAAAAGAAGAAATTGACCTGATGAAAACCGGTGTAGCCATCGTTAACTGTTCCAGAGGTGGAGTTATCGATGAAAAAGCTCTAATTGAAGCTTTAGATTCAGGGAAAGTGGCATTTGCCGGACTGGATGTTTTTGAAAATGAGCCGACACCTTCACAGGAAATTCTTTCGCATCCGAAGATTTCTTTAACGCCGCATACAGGAGCGTCAACTTTGGAAGCACAGGAAAGAATAGGACTTTCACTTGCGGAGCAGATTGCAAGTATTCTTCAGATTCAGGGATAAAAATTTGAAAATATTATAAAAAGAATCGCCTCAAATAATTGAGGCGATTTTGTTTTGTTTGAGATTATTTGTTTTTAATTAAATCTCTGATTTCTGTTAGAAGTTCTTCCTGTGAAGGTCCTGCAGGAGCCTCTTCAGCAGGTGGATTCACTTTGTTTGCAGTTTTAATCAGCCAGAACAGAACGAACGCAATCATTAAGAAACTGATGATTGCAGAAAGGAAATTCCCATACTTTATTCCGTTCCATGAAAGTTGCGCGATGTCTGCAGCTCCAACAGCTTCCAGTGCAGGATTAAGAAGAGCAGGCGTAATTACATCATCTACAAAAGACGAAACAATTTTACCAAATGCACCTCCAATGATCACTGCTACAGCAAGATCCATTACGTTTCCTTTAAACGCAAATTCTTTAAATTCTTTTACAAATCCCATAGTGTTTAATTTTAATGTTGCTGCAAAAGTATAAAATTTTTCTTAATGTTAAAATTTGTTAAGAAAAACAATTTAAAAATTGAAGTACTTAATGTTTTGGTTACAAATTGGCTAAATTTGATAAAAAAGTTGTTGTAATGAAAATCTTCAACGCAGAACAAATACGCGAATGCGACCAATTCACAATAAAAACAGAACAGGTTTCTTCCATAAACCTGATGGAAAGAGCAGCACAGACTTGCACTAATTGGTTGGAAAAAAATACGAGAAACAACTCCGTTTTTTACGTTTTCTGTGGTAACGGAAATAATGGCGGCGATGGATTTGCAGTTGCAAGAATGCTTTATCACAAAGGATTTGACGTAGAAGTTTTTATGGATGAGGAGCAGAAGAATTTTTCATCTGATGCAAAACTTAATCTTGATAAAATAAGGAGTATTTCAGGAGTTGATATTCATGATTTTTCTGAAGTTAAGAAAATGATTTTTCGGGATAATACCGTGATTATTGATGCGCTTTTTGGCACCGGACTTAACCGAAAAATAGAAGGCAGAGTTGCTGAATTAATTCAATATTTAAATCAATTGCCTTACCAAAAAATATCGGTTGATATTCCAAGCGGGCTACTCGCAGATGGGACTTTTAATGAAGATTTCACCGTGTTTAAAGCAGATGAAACTTTGAGTTTTCAGTTTTGGAAACAAAGTTTTCTTCATCCGGAAACCGGAAAATATTGTGGAAATATTCACCTGCTTGATATTGGTTTGAGTGGAAAGTACATTCATGAAACCGAAAGCCATCAGTATGTTATCTGTGATAAACTGATTGGAAACATTTTCCGGCCAAGAATTGAATTTTCCCACAAAGGCAATTATGGTAAAACCTGTATTGTTGCAGGAAGTTTTGGGGTAATTGGAGCAGCGGTCCTTTCAACGAAAGCCGCTCTAAAAACCGGAAGCGGACTTACTTACATTCGGGCTCCGAAATGCGGATATGAAATTCTGCAAACTTTGTGTCCGGAAGCCATGTACCTTTATGGAGGAGAAGATTTTGTTTCGGTTTTTGAGAATAATCATCAGTTCACTTTCGGGATTGGTCCGGGATTAGGAACCGATCCGGAAACGGAAGAAAATTTCATTAATTTTCTGTCTTTATCCGAAAAACCTTTGGTATTGGATGCCGATGCTTTGAATATCATTTCCAAACAAAAAAGTTATTTAGATTTAATTCCTAAAAATTCAGTCATTACCCCGCATCCAAGAGAATTTGAAAGACTATTCGGACCAACGGAAAATTCTTTTGAACGGTTAAATTTAGCCAAAGAAAAAGCCAAAGAACTACAAATTTTCATTATTCTGAAAGACCATCACACGCAAATTATTACCCCAAAAGGAGAAGTTTATTACAACATTACCGGTAATTCAGGAATGGCAAAAGGTGGCAGTGGTGATGTTTTGACGGGAATAGTAACTTCATTAATTTCGCAGAATTATCCGATTGAGGAAGCTTGTGTTCTGGGAGTTTGGCTTCATGGAAAAGCTGGAGATATTGCCGCAGAAAAGCATTCCAAAGAATCTTTGACAGCTACGGATTTGATAGAAGAAATAGGTTCGGTTTATAAAATGATTTCCCATTCGGTTTAGAATTTGATGTAACCATCAGACAATCAAATTCTTTAATGCAATGAAATATCTAAGAGCATTAATCTTCGGATCGTTTTTACTGTTTTTAATGTCTTGCTACAGTAACAGAATTCCAAGTGGCGCAACAAAACATACCGCAACAGCAATGGTTTCTAAAGACTGCTCCGGAACCTACCTCAGACTGAGTAACGGAGATCATTTCGTCTGTAACTGGAAAATGCTCGAAGATTACAAAAACGTGGGATATGGTTACAGCCAAGTTTGTATACTCAGACAACTGCAAGAGAGAAAGCCCGTTTGATATCTGTATGGTAAACCATCCAACCGCAGGTTTTGTTGCAGTAGCAAGTATCAAATAAAAAAAAACGGAAATAAATTCCGTTTTAGTTTTTTGTATAGTGGTAATCGAAGCCATCCGGAGTGTCGTCGTACAGAAAAAGTTCTGTTGAAGTAACGGTTCTCACCAGTTTATCAGGATAATTTGAGAAATCGATATACACGCGCTGCAAATGATCGGTATTGGAAACGAACATGCTCAGACTGTAAGTTCCTTCGTTTACCACAGCATTATTTTCTTTAATGGTGTATTTGTAATCCGCGGTTAAATTTATGCTTCTGGTTTTCCCTGTTGAAGAAGGCGTTTCGTTTACATTTGCAACTCCACCGGTGGTGGCCATCCAGTTCCAGGTTCCAACATAGTTGGCATTGTCCAGCATTTCTTCCTCCGCAGATCTGCACGAGAAGATGAATAAAAATGCAGCTATTGCTAAAAATATATTTTTCATAATCTAAATTTTATCGTTCAAAATTATTCAGAATATTTGACTTTGAAGATAACAAAAGTCATAAATCTTTTATTTCTACTAATATTTAACACCAATTTTTTTCAGAATGAAATGAAGCAACCACGCCGGGCCAACCAATAAAAATTGTAAATCTTTCAAAAAGCTTGGCTTTTTTCCTTCAATTTTGTGTCCTACAAACTGAAAAATCCAGCTGATAACAAACACAGCAAGAAAAACCATCCACGACTGATGTTCAAATTTTACATTCACCGCGTAAGCCAGATGTTCCATCAGAAGCATCAGTAAAAGCATGATAATTCCAATAACCGCTGAAAGTCTCAGGTAAAAAATGGTTACCAAAACGACGGCAACAATACTTACGATACTGATGCAGCCAAAATAGGGCAGACAGAAATGCGGTGACGGAATAAGTGAAACAAATCCTAAAATAGACCAAAAAATCAGCGGAACACAAATCCAATGGATGAATTTATTGGTCTCATTGCGATGACTTTCACCATATTCTTCAAAAAGTTGGTCAATTTTTCTCATGATATTTTAGTTTAAATTCCAAAGCAGAAAGTTGATGACATCGTTTCTTTTTCGCACGGCATCATCAAAGTAATTTCGAAATATTTCGAAACGGTAAGGGAACGTTAAAACAAAACGGTCTTTATTAATTTTGTCGGTAACATCAGACGCCTTACTGTAAAGAGAATTGGGAATAATTTTCCAAATATCAACCAGTAATGTATTGATTTTAGTTTTTTCTTCATCCGATATTTTTCCTTCAAACTGATCGTAACGGTTCAATAAAACAGCTGAAACATCTGGATAATCTCTGTAATAACTGCTGAAATTATCGGTATAATTCACAGGTTTCAATATTTCAAGCTTCGAATCGTAAAGCGTTTTAAGTTTTTTTAGTTCAGATTTTAATGGCTCATCGATAATCAGTTTTTTTCGTTCGCTCCTGTATTTTTCATTAAGTGTTGCTGCGAAATCTACTGTGAATGCCACTTTTTGTGCAATTTCGTTCGCCTCAATGTTTTCGGTTTGAGCATAAAGAAAAAAAGAAAAAAAGAGTGCTGTGACTACAAATAATTTATTAAAAACTTTCATTTTATAAAAATAAATAATTTTTGTATTATTACCCGTTTTTAAACGGCTTATGATTTCACTTCTTTCTACAAATTCACTTTTCGAGCAAATTATTACAACTGCCAACAACCTGATTTGGTCCAACGCATTGATTATCCTTTGTTTAGGGGTTGGGCTTTATTTCAGTTTCAGGACAAGATTTCTGCAAGTCCGACTGATAAAGGGCATGATTGGGCAACTTTTTGCAGAAAGTTCGAGTGAAAAAGGAGTGTCGCCGTTTCAGGCATTCTCAATTGCGATAGCGGGAAGAGTAGGAACCGGAAATATTGCAGGTGTTGCTACAGCGATTGCGATGGGTGGTCCCGGAGCGGTGTTCTGGATGTGGTTGATTGCATTTCTGGGAAGTGCCACTGCCTTTGTTGAAGCGGTTTTAGGACAGATTTATAAAGAAGAAAAAAACGGACATTTCCGAGGTGGTCCCGCATTTTATATCGAAAAAGGAATCGGAAAAAAATGGTACGCCATTACTTTTGCCATTGCAACAATTGTTGCGTGTGC
>CAZPQV010000041.1:8602-20373 GCA_964588705.1 uncultured Chryseobacterium sp. | reverse complement strand
ATCTATATTATCTCCGAAAAACAAATTGATGAATTTCTTTCAGATTCTTCGGTGAAAACGGTTTTTACGTCCGGTTCTGCACAAATTGTGGATAAAAACTCAAGTGCTTATTTTGAAATCAGGGATAACAAAGTCTATCTTTACAAACTGGATTATAAATGATAAATGATTGTTGATAAACGATTTATTTTTCATTTCATATCATCAATTTTCACTTATCAATTATCATTTATTAAAGAGAATGCACATCGCAATTACTGGAAACATCGGCGCCGGAAAAACGACTTTAACTACGATGCTTGCAAAGCATTACGGCTGGGAAGCACAATTTGAAGATGTAGATCACAACCCTTATTTGGAGGATTTTTATGCAGATATGAGCAAATGGAGTTTTGCGCTGCAGATTTATTTTTTGGGAAGCCGTTTCCGTCAGGTAAAAGAGATTCGTGAAAGTGGTAAAAACATTATTCAGGACAGAACGATATACGAAGATGCCCATATTTTTGCAGAAAACCTGTATGATATGAGCCTGCTTTCGGAACGTGATTTCAATAATTATTCTTCGGTTTTTCATTTGATGAAATCGTTTGTGTCTGCACCGGATTTATTGATTTATCTGAAATCTGATGTTCCGAATCTGGTAAAGAAAATCTACAAAAGAGGACGTGATTATGAAGCATCCATCAGCATCGAATATCTTTCGAAGTTGAACCAGAAATACGAAAAGTGGATTGACAGTTATAAAGAAGGAAAACTCCTGGTTATCGAAGTTGATGATCTTGATTTTGTGGAAAGACCGGAAGATTTTGGATATATTCTTGAGAGAATCGAAGCCGAACTTCACGGACTGTTCTAAATTTTCAATTTCTTATTTTCATAAGAATTTTAAATCAGTAAGACGAAAGAAATGATTAAAGTATTGCACAATAATTCCTGCTCTAAATCCCGTGGAATCTTAGAATTTCTTGATGAAAATGGAGTAGAGTTTGAACTGATAGATATCGTAAACGAACCACTTTCAGAAATGGAAATTAAAACCGTTTTGAAAAAACTGAATATGAATGTTCACGACATCACCAGAAAAAATGAAACGCTTTATAAAGAAAAATTTGCCGACAGAGATCTTTCGGATGATGAACTGATTAAAGTGCTATCGGAACATCCTGAACTAATTCAGCGGCCGATTTTAATAAAAGGCTCTGTTGCCATGATTGGCAGACCGATTGAAAACGTGAAATATTTTATCGAAAAATAATTTCAGACCAAATTTTTAAAAGCACTGTCCAAATCAGAATATTTAAAATCAAATCCCAGCGATTTGATTTTTTCGTTAGAAACTCTCGTGCCTTTCAGAAGCATTTCGCTCATTTCGCCTAATGCCAACTTCATCATAAATCCGGGAACGTTGAAAGGCATAAAAAATTTTCTGTTGGCTTTCGCCAGTTTTTTCATAAACTGTTTATTGGTGGGAATTTCATCCGCAACAGCATTGTAGGTGCCGTTCATTTCCGGATTTTCCACGGCTTCCACATACATATTTAACATATCATCGATATGAATCCAGTTGAACCACTGTTTCCCCGAGCCAATGCCTGAAGCCAGATTTCGTTCTGCTAAAGTGTTGAGTTCTAAAAATGCACCTCCGTTTTTCGACAGCACAGCAGCAGTTCGTAAAATCACAACACGATCAGATATTTCTCCAAACTGATGTGTGGCATTTTCCCATTTTTGGCAAACCTGTGAAAGAAAATCATTGCGAAGAATTCCGTCCTTTTCAGTAAGAATCTGATTCGTAGTCGTTGCACCGTGATAGTGAACTCCGGATGCCGAAACGAAAGATTTCAGTCTGATATTACGTTTCTTACATTCATTCAAGAGAAAATCAGCAGATTCGGTCCGGCTTCGAATGATGATATCTTTATAGGATTTTGACCAGTGCTGCGCGATGGGAGCGCCTGCCAAGTGAATGATGCTTTCAATGCCATTAAAAGCAGCATCGTCTATTTTGCCCTCAGAAAAACTCCAGAGAAAACCGTCGGTTTCTGTTTGGCCTTCACGAATCAGAACGTTTACGGTATGTCCGCGCTCCCTCAGTTTTTCTACAAGTGATTTTCCGATAAGTCCGGTTCCGCCGGTGATAAGAATTTTCATTTGCAAACCATTACAACATTACTACACTGTCGATTTCAGAAACCTTCTGATAAAGATCAATCACTTGGTTGGCATCCAAAACAAAAGCCACAATAGTTGTAGAAATGTATTTTCCATTTTTGCTTTCTCGCGTAGAAATGGTGTATTTTATTTTATCAAAAATTTGATAAAGTTCAATCATTTTCACGTTTTCGTTCGGAAAAATGAATTTGTAAGTGTAATCTCCCGGAAAGTCGTGGTTTTCATCAAGGTTTACTTTCAGGTTTTTATAGAATTCTTCTTTTTTGAAGTCGTTGTCTTCGAAATTTTCAGTCATAATAATTTTATTAAAAAATAAAAAGTTTCCGAATTTTTTCGGAAACTCAAAGTTATGTATTTATTCCTTATTTATTTTCCAAGCGCTTTAAAAATGTCTCCTGAATTCTGTTTCTCGTGATTCTCAATGATGTTGAAAAGTCCGTTAACAAGCTGTTCCGAAGCCAGTTTGCTCAGTCCGCCGGTTGCAATATTATTTGTGTTCTGATTTCCAAAAATACTTCCGATCATATTATTGCCCTGAAGCGCCAAATTGATGCTTCTCACAATTCCGAATTCATTCAGTTTTTCATCCACTTTTGGCATAATAGCCGTTACCAGTTGCTGAGCGGTTTTTTCTTTCAGAATCTGTGTTGCCGTTCCTGATTGTCCGTTTGCAATTCTTGTAACGTCATCAGCAGTTAAACTGTTTACAGCATTTTTAAGAATCGGTTCCGAAATATTTACGGTGTAGGCTGCTGCCTGAGCAATATAATCGCGTTCTTTTTCAACTAAAGAAGGTGCAATTTTTTCAAGTATTCCGTTGATGTCTCTCAATTGTTTTGGCATCGCCTGATCAATGAGATTATTCTGAAGGAAGGCATTTTTATCTTTAAAAATTCCTAAACCTTTGGTAATTCCTCCAAGCAGAATGCTTTTAATAATCGATAAACCAATGCTTGAAGTTGCCAGTGCAAGGCACGATTGCGTCGTTGTTCCGATAGTTGCCACGGCAACAGTTGAAACTAAAATAGTCTTTATTCTCATTGTGATACTTTTTGTAAAATTAAACTTAAGAATTGATTTTCAAATATTAAGCCAAGATTAAAATTTTAGGACTTTAAAAATTCAAGAGTTTTAAAAAAAACTTAATGAATAGTTAAAAAAAATATAAATCATATAAATATTTTATCTAACTTTCATTAGAATACCTTCTGTGTTTAAGCGGTACAGCAGGTCCAGATTCAGATAATTCAAATCGTTTAATATATGAAAAATACTAATCTTAAGTTTCCGTGCATCATCGCTGCTTTATACTTTGGTATAAGTGTGGATGCGCAGGCAACACAGGACACCGTTCGGGAACAAAAAATTGAAGAAGTGGTGATGATTGGTTATGGGACGGCGAGAAAGAGAGATCTCACCGGTTCCATCACAAAAGTGGAAGGTTCTTCGGTTTCCGACAAGCCAAACGCAAACCCGGTTGCTTCCCTGCAGGGAAAAGTAGCAGGTTTGAACGTTGTGAACTCCGGGCAGCCGGGACAGACACCGGATATCAGAATCAGAGGGACTGTCAGCAGATATCATACCGCTCCGCTTTATGTGATTGATGGTGTGTTTTCTGATAATATGGATTTTGTAAACGCAAATGATATTGAATCGATCGAAGTGCTGAAAGATGTTTCTTCACTTGCGATTTTTGGGGTAAGAGGTGCAAATGGGGTTATTATTGTAACGACCAAAAAAGCGAAATCCGGCAAGCCAACGGTTACGCTGAGTTCTTCAGTAGGAACGAAGTTTATGACCGGTAAGCCAAGTATGACCAATGCCGAAGATTTCAAATTGCTTTACGATATGAACAGGGCAAACCAGGGACTTGCGCCTTATCCATACTATAATATTTATACAGCCAATACAGATTGGGTAGATGAAATCACCAACAACGGTGCAATTATCGCAAAAAATGACCTGAGCATTGCAGCGTCTTCAGATAAAAACAAGCTTTACATCGGTCTTGGATATTTGGAAGAGCAGGGAATTGTTCGCCATGAAAATTTGAGAAGATTTAATTTTAATATTAATGATGAATACAGTTTCAACCGTAATTTTAAAATTGGAGTTCAGGTAAATGCTTCTCACACGAAACTTCCAAGATTGATGGGTTATAATAATGCACTGAACGCGGTTCCGATTGTCGCCCCGTTTAATGATGCTGCAGGTCTTTATAATCAGTTGCCGATTGGATTGGGAGATGCACAAATTGGTAACCCTTTGGTTTTGGTTGATAAATTTAAAGGAACCAATCTTGGTGAAAATTTCAAAATTTTAGCTAATGCTTTTGCTGAATTTAAATTCTGGAACGATTTTACTTTCCGTGCAAACTTTATGACGGATCTTACATTCAGCAAAGGAAGAGGTTACAATCCGATTCTTGATGTTTATGTAAGTGAAACCGGTGCAACGACAAATTATGGTGGACGGCAGCTGACTTCAGTTTACCAGAACTCATCCACAGAAACCAGCTTACAGCAGGAATACCTATTAACATGGAATAAAAACCTGAATGGTCATAACTTAACTGCGCTTGCAGGTTACACCATTTATGATACAAAATATGAAGGAATGTCCGGTAACGTCACTCAAAAAGTGGGTGCAGATTACGTGATTCCTTGGGATAAAAGATTCTGGTATCTGAGCACATTCCCATTTGGAGATCCTGAGACCAGAACTTCCAATTCTTCACAATATGATGATGGCGCTACATTGTCTTACTTAGGAAGGATTCTTTATAACTACAGAAATAAATATATTCTTAACGCTTCGTTTAGAAGAGACGGTTCTGCCATTTTCGCAAAAGACAATCCAAACCAGTTCCAGAATTTCTGGGCTGTTGGTGGTGCTTGGGATTTAGGAAGAGAAGACTTCTTTAATGTTGATTTCTTCAACTCATTAAAACTTAAAGGATCTTACGGACAGTTGGGTAACCGTTATTCACCATTCCGTTATCCAAACTACCCTGGATATGTAATTGGTGCCAGTGCGATTTTCGGAAGTCCTATAAATCCTGCAGTTAAAGAAGTTTTCCCGGGTTGGGTGTTGGCATTCATCAATACTCCGGATTTAAAATGGGAAGTGGTAACCAGCTACGAAGGTGGGGTTGAATTTTCCGCTTTAAGAAACCGATTGAAAGGGGAAGCCGTTTATTATCACAAACAAACCGAAGACCTTCTGAACTACGTAACTCAAGGTTCAACAAATTTCTTCAGAAATGCGGGTGAAATTGAGAATAAAGGTATTGAAGCCTCTTTAAACTGGAATGATAAAGTAAACGAAGACTTTGGATATTATATTGGTGGTAACATCACTACTTATAATAATAAGGTACTGTCTGTTTTTGAAGACGGTTACCGTATTTTCGACGGTCCATCCGTTACCGAGGCAGGAATGCCAATAGGTTATTTCTACGGATATGAGGTTGAAGGTATTTACCAAACACACGCGCATGTTGCACAGTCTCCAATCAGTACTTTAGGAACTTACGGTCCCGGTGATTTAAGATTTAAAGATATCAACGGTGACGGAAAAATCACTCCTGAGGACAGAACGATGATTGGTAATCCTACTCCTGATTTTACTTATGGATTCAATTTTGGTTTCAACTACAGAAACTGGTTTGCGTCTGCAGATTTCCAGGGTGTTTATGGAAACGAAATTTTCAGAAACTGGGGTAACGGAAATACATTCGCACAGTTCAACTACAGAACCGACCGTTTAGGTGCGTGGAATGGAGCCGGAACTTCAAACTGGGAACCGATTGTAAACGATGCCAATGGGTATAACATCAACAATCTATCTACATATATGATTGAAGACGGAAGTTATCTCAGACTGAGAAACCTTCAGTTTGGTTATAATTTCACTCCGGATCAGGCGCGTTCAATTGGTTTAAGTGCGATGAAACTTTACTTCAACGCTCAGAACCTTGTAACATGGAGAAATAATTCAGGATTTACGCCGGAAGCCGGAGGTTCGCCAACGCAGTTTGGAGTGGACAATGGTGGCTATCCGCTTCCTGTAATTACAACATTGGGTGTAAATATTACGTTTTAATTAAAAAAAAATTTCAAGATGAAAATATATAAATTAATAAAATATTCACTGTTCTCATTGTTTGCTTTGACAGCAGTAAATTCCTGCGGTGACGATTTTCTCGATAGAAAACCACTCGGAGTTGCTACAGACGGTGAACTAAATGTAGGTGGTGCCGAAACCAAAATTTTCGGTCTCTACAGCCAACTGAGAACAGAAGGTGGCGTGAGCGACTGGACGAGATATTGGTTCCAGAGCATTAGGTCGGACGATGCAATGAAAGGGAGTATTCCGGCAGATGCTGCGGCTATGGGTAATGTGATGGATCATTTTCAGTATTCTGCAACGGAAGGCATTCCTGCTTCAAACTGGAACGGACATTATTCACTGATTTATGCCTGTAATGATGTGATTGATGAAATTTCTCAGCACACAAATCCTGATGCAGCAACGCTTTCAAACCTTGGAGAAGCTAAAGCTCTAAGAGCATGGGCATATTTTGATTTGAGACGTGACTACGGAGAAGTTCCGTTGGTTCTTAATAAAATTTCGAACCCTCAGGACGCGATTAAAGCAAAATCTACTATTGCTGAGGTTGATGCTCAGATTAAGCAGGATTTATCAGAAGCAGTGGAACATCTGCCTGAAAGCTGGACGCAAGTGGGAAGAATTACGAAAGGAATGGCGAATTCTTATTTAGCGAAACTGGCTCTTTATCAGAAAAACTGGGCTGAAGCACTTGCAAAATCTGAAGCAGTCATTAATTCAGGTAAATATTCACTTTATCCATCTTATGCTAACTTATTTACAAGTGCAGGAGACAACGGTTCTGAATCTATTTTTGAAGTTCAGTTGGCAAGAATCAACAAAACCAATTATTCTAACAATTATTGGGAATCTCAGGGTGTAAGAGGATCCGGAACTTGGGATTTAGGCTGGGGCTTCAATGTTCCGACTCAAAATCTTGTTGATGCATATGAAGCTGATGATCCTAGAAAAGCGGCAACAATCTTGTTTTCAGGTCAAAATGACGGTTTTGGAAACATCGTTCCGGAAAGTCCTCCATTAGCTCAACCTTACTGGAATAAGAAGGCCTATTCTGATCCTGCAAGAAGAGCAACAGAAGGTGAAAGCAAAAACCATTGGACCAACATCAAACTGATGCGTTATGCAGACGTTTTATTAATGGCAGCAGAAGCAGCGAATGAACTTGGACAAAGTGCAAAAGCATTACAGTATCTTAATATGGTAAGAGCGAGAGTGGCGATGCCGGCCGTTGTAGCAGTAGGACAGGCAGATATTAGAAATGCTATTAAGCACGAAAGACGTGTAGAGTTTGCAATGGAAGGAGAAAGATTCTACGATCTTGTAAGATGGGGCGATGCAGAAACTGTTTTGGGAAGCTTAGGTTACCAGACAAGAAATCAGCATTATCCGATTCCACAGGGTGCGATTGACCAGTCCGGAGGTGTTTTGAAACAGAATCCGAATTACTAATTAATGTGAAAAGAAATTAAAATGAAAAATTATATTAATAAAATTTTAGGAGCTCTTGCTTTAATTCTGATTGTATTCTCTTGTCAGAATTTTGATAGAGAGCCTCTTGGAGATTATCCTTTGGACGGACCGGTAGTTACTTTTATTAATCCGAATCCGAACGGTTCAACAGTGATTCAGAGTATACAGCCAACCACTTCTACAACATTAAGTTTTGAAGTTACGGATGATATTGCTGTTAAAAATATTGTGGTGAAATTTAATGGGACTGAAATTTATAACGAAACAACTTTTGAAAATCCGAAGAAAGTCGTTGTTAATGATTTGGTTCTAAACGATATTCCAAATGGAAATCACACCATTACAATCGTTGCGACTGACTCTGATGGAAATGTTATTACAAAGGAAGTTCCTTTCGTTAAGAAACAGGCAGATCCATACAATACAAAGTATCCTGGTGAAGTATTCTACATGCCGTTTGAAGGCAACTTCTACGAGTATGTAACAGCAACGCCTGCAACGGAAGTTGGAGGTCCTGGTTACGGTGGCGAAGGTGCTGACGGAACAACCAATTCCTATGTAGCAGGAACAGGAAACTATCTTACTTTCCCAACGACAGGATTAACTTCTGCTGAATTCAGTGGTTCGTTCTGGTACAAAGTAAGCGGAACTCCTGGAAGAGCCGGTATTTTGGTGGTAGGAAATCCAAATGCTAGTGAAGACAGATCTTCCGGTTTCAGATTGTTCAGGGAAGGAGATGGTGTAAATCAACGTATTAAACTGAATGTAGGAACTACTGCTGGTGACAGCTGGAACGATGGAGGCATTCTGAAAGTTGGTGAAGGAGAATGGGTAAATATTTCGTTTACAATTTCTTCTACTCAAAGTAAGATTTACTTCAACGGTGAACTGATAAATACTGCAACTTTACCTGCTCCTGTTAACTGGTCTGGTGCGACATTAATGTCCATTGGTTCCGGTGCTCCAACGTTCAGTTATTGGGATCACTTGTCTGATACCAGTAAAATGGATGAGTTGAGACTGTTCAATAAAGCACTCACTCAGTTTGAAGTGCAAACTATTGCAGGAACTGCTTATACACCACTAAACGGTGAGACTCTATATATGCCTTTCGATGGTAAATATAATAACAGAGTAAGCAATACCAGCGCTACTGCTGTTGGAACTCCAGGTTTTGCAGGTATAGCAAAAGTGGGCAGCAACTCTTTCAAGAGTGCAACAGATTCTCATATCAATTATCCTCTAGCAGGATTGTTCGGTGATTCATTTACCGTAGCATTCTGGTATAAGGTAAATCCATCGCCGGACCGCGCCGGAATTATCGTGGTTGGTGATCCGAATGGTGGTGAAGACAGGTCTCGCGGATTCCGTATATTCAGAGAAGGTTCTCCAACCGAGCAAAGAATTAAACTGAATCTTGGTCTTGGTGCAGGTGGAGAAAGCTGGAACGATGGAGGTGTGATCAATGTAACCGAAGATGCTTGGGTACACGTAGCTGTTACAGTTTCACCGACTTCTTCTAAAATTTATCTGAATGGAGTATTGAAAAATACAGCAACCTATACCAATACCGTGAGCTGGACAAACTGCGATACTGTGAACATCGGTGCAGGTGGACCTACATTCTCGTACTGGAATCACTTGTCAGATTTAAGTGCTTTGGATGAACTAAGATTCTTCAACCGGACGCTTACAGACGCAGAAATTTTAGATTTGATGAAGTAATATCAAACTGAAGTATCTTTTAAAAGAGACTGATTAATTTAGTCAGTCTCTTTTTTTAAATTATAAAGGATGAAAAAATGAGATACATATTAATTTTGTGGATTTCCTTATTTCTTGTTCAATGTTCAGGAGAAAGTGCAGGTGTCCCGGATAATCCTACGCCACCACCAAATCCACCACCGCCAACCTCATATACCGATGCCCAAATTCTGGATATGGTTCAGAAAGAGACGTTCAAATATTTTTGGGATTATGCTGAAACCAATTCCAAGCTGGCAAGGGAACGCTATCATACTGATAATCCGTCGCACGATGCCAATGTGATTTCTATTGGAGGTTCAGGTTTCGGACTGATGACGATTCTTACAGGAATTAAGAATGGTTATATTTCTCGTTCGGAAGCAGTAACGAGGCTTACAACTGCTCTTAATTTTTTACAGAAAGCAGACCGTTTTCATGGCGCTTGGCCTCATTGGATTAATGGTAGTACAGGCATTGTTTTACCTTTCAGTACTTATGATAATGGAGGAGATTTGGTTGAAACAGCATTCATGGCTCAGGGATTAATTTGTGTTCGTGAATATTTTAAAAGCAGCACAGATAATGCAGAGAAAGCATTAGCAGCAAAAGCAGATGAACTTTGGAAAGGTATCGAATGGAACTGGTATACAAAGGGTGAAAATGTTCTTTATTGGCATTGGTCGCCAAATTATGGCTGGCAGATGAATATGAAACTGCAGGGTTATGATGAAACTTTAATTACGTATATTTTAGCTGCTGCATCACCAACCTTCCCGATAAATAAATCTGTTTATACACAGGGTTGGGCAAGAGGTGGAGCTATTGTTTCCGGGGCTTCTTCTTATGCTGTTCCTGTTGTGGTTAATCATAATGGAGCTTCAGGAAGTGTAGGTCCAATGTTTTGGTCGCATTATTCTTTCCTTGGATTGGATCCCCGTGGACTTTCCGATGAGCTTGTCAATTATGGAGATGTGGTTACGAATCACGCAAAAATTATGTATAGATATGGAGTTGCAAACCCCAAAAACTGGACAGGTTACAGCGATAAAAATTGGGGACTTACGGCAAGTTATTCGCGTAATTCAGATGGAACAATTGGTTATTCGGCACATTCGCCAACTAATGATTTGGGTGTGATTTCACCGACGGCGGCACTGTCGAGTATACCTTACACGCCAACCGAAAGTATGAATGTGATGAGGTTCATTTATAATGAAAATAAAGCAAAATATGTTGGGATTGCAGGGCCTTACGATGCATATTCCGTACATTATAATTGGGTTGCTCCAAGATATTTGGCCATTGATCAGGGAACGATTTCTCCGATGATTGAAAATTATAAAAGTGCTTTTCTATGGAATTTATTTATGAACGCCCCGGATGTTAGACAGGGACTTACCAAGCTTGGTTTTAAATCCACGCAATACGGTTTATAATTTATTTAAATGAAAAAAACAGTCTATTTACTTTTATTGTTATTAATTTCTTTATCGTGTTCAACGGCGATAAAAACGGAACCAACTTACGAAAAAATGAAGTTCAGTTCTGCAGATATTGCTTTAATGGATAGAGTTCAGAGAGATGCTCTTAAATATTTCTGGGATTTTGCTGAACCCAATTCCTTAATGGGAAGAGAGCGTTATCATGAAGACTTCTATCCAAAAAATGATGCTCATGTTATTACTACCGGTGGTTCAGGTTTTGGGTTGATGACCATTTTAGTTGGGGTTGAAAGAGGATTTGTTCAAAGAAAAGAAGCGGTGAAAAGACTGACGCACATTGCAGATTTTCTCGCAAAAGCAGACCGTCATCATGGCGCATGGAGTCACTGGATTGATGGCCGTACCGGAAAAACTGTATCATTCGGCGCCAGAGATAATGGCGGTGATATTGTAGAAACTGCTTTTCTCGTTCAGGGAATGATTGCCGTTCGCGAATATTTTAAAAATGGGAATGCTGAAGAGAAAATTCTTGCTAAAAAAATGGATGATCTTTGGAAAGGTGTGGAGTGGAACTGGTACACAAAAGGAGGAGAAAAAATCCTATATTGGCATTGGTCACCAATTAATGGCTGGGAAATGAATCATCCCATAAAAGGCTACGACGAAACTTTGATTACCTATATTCTTGCCGCGGCATCTCCAACATATACGATTGATACCGAAACTTATTATCAGGGATTTACAAGAAACGGAGGCTATTTAACCAACAATACAAAATACGGATTTCCGCTTATTGTAAAACATAATGGT
>CAZPQV010000041.1:0-8592 GCA_964588705.1 uncultured Chryseobacterium sp. | reverse complement strand
TACGGAGGACCGATGTTTTGGGCACATTATTCATATTTGGGACTCGATCCCACAGGATTGTCCGACAGATATGTAAAAAACTATTTTGATGTCAATAAAAACCATGCTTTAATTCAGTTTAACTACGCTAAAGAAAATCCTATGAAATGGCAAGGTTACGGAGAAAATTATTGGGGTTTCACTGCAAGTTATACCAGAAATAAAGATGGAAGTGTGGGCTACAATGCGCATAATCCAAAGAACGATCATGGTGTGGTCACACCAACAGCAGCAATCAGCAGTTTCCCTTACACACCACAGGAATCGATGAATGTTCTTAGATTTCTTTATAATGAGAAGCCGGAATTTATTGGAACTGCGGGACCTTACGATGCCACATCAATCCATTATAACAACTGGTTTACGCCAAGATACTTAGCCATAGATCAGGGAACGATTTCACCAATGATTGAAAATTACAGAACCGGAATGATTTGGAAACTTTTCATGAACGCTCCCGAAATAAGGGCCGGACTGAAAAAATTGGAGTTCAAATCAGAAAAATATAATATCAAGTAATATGAAAACCAAATCTTTAATAATACTGTTTCTGATTATTTCTGTTTTGACTAAAGCTCAGGAAACTAAAGCCGAATTCAAAAAAGAGATCAAAGAACTTCAGAAGATTTCTTACATTCTCGATTTTCCAGAAAATACGAAAGGAAAAGTTCCACTGATTGTCTTTCTTCACGGTTCAGGAGAGCGCGGAACCGATTTGGAAAAGGTAAAAGCTCACAGTCCGTTTACTTATAAAAATTTAATCAAAGAACCGGTTGCGATTCTTGCGCCACAATGCCCGGAAAATGAGTGGTGGGATACCGAGGCAGTTTATCATCTCATCAAAGAAATTCAGAAAAAATACAGTATTGATGATTCCCGGATTTATCTTACAGGTTTATCAATGGGAGGTTGGGGAAGTTGGAAACTGGCCAACGAACACCCCGAGATGTTTGCAGCGTTGTCTCCAGTTTGTGCGCCTTCCGACCGTTGGATGAAAGCAACCGCTCACAAATACAAAGATTTACCGATAAAAATCTTTCATGGTGGGAATGATGATATTGTTTCACCTATGACTTCCATCGATATGTATCAGGAAATAAGAAAGATTTATAACAATGTAGAACTCATCATTTTTCCGGATGATAATCATAATTCCTGGGATTCTACTTACTCCGATCCCGCATTTTATGAATGGCTTTTAAATCAGAAAAAATCAACTCAAAAAAATAAAAAATAGAAATATGAAGAAGATTATTTTAATTGCAATGGCAGCACTTTCCACGTCCTGTGCTGCGCAAAAGAAGACTGCAGGCCCCGTTGCTCAACCGGAGATGGTCACGAAACCGGTTCAGACTTATCAGTCTTCGGCATATCAGGCAACGAAAGACGCTTTTGTAAATGAACTTTTGTCTAAGATGACTTTGGACGAAAAAATTGGTCAGCTCAATCTACCGACTTCTGGGGACTTTACTACAGGTCAGGCACAAAGTTCAAATATCGGACAGAAAATTGAACAGGGCTTAGTTGGCGGTTTATTTAACATCAAAGGAGCAGATAAAATCCGTGATGTTCAGAAAGTTGCCGTAGAGAAATCAAGACTTGGAATTCCACTGATTTTCGGAATGGATGTTATACACGGTTACGAAACTACATTTCCAATTCCACTAGGTTTGGCAGCTTCCTGGGATATGAAGCTTATTCAGAGATCGGCTCAGATTGCAGCAAAAGAAGCGACTTCAGATGGAATTTCGTGGACGTTTTCTCCAATGACCGATATTTCCCGCGAACCGCGTTGGGGAAGGATTTCTGAAGGTTCCGGAGAAGATCCTTTCTTGCAAAGTGAAATTGCAAAACATATGGTTTATGGTTATCAGGGAAAAAATCTTGCTGATAGAAATACAATGATGGCCTGCGTAAAACATTTTGCACTCTATGGAGCATCCGAAGCCGGAATGGATTATAATACCGTGGATATGAGTCATATGCGGATGTTTAACGAATATTTTCCACCATACAAAGCCGCGGTTGACGCAGGAGTTGGATCGGTGATGGCATCTTTTAATGTGGTTGACGGTATTCCTGCAACCGGTAACCGCTGGTTGCAGACTGAGGTCTTGCGCGATAAATGGGGCTTCAAAGGCTTTGTGGTTTCAGATTATACCGGAGTCAGCGAAATGATTGATCATGGAATGGGCGATCTTCAGCAATCTTCAGCTTTGGCTTTGAAAGCGGGAATTGATATGGATATGGTAAGTGAAGGTTTTTTAACAACACTGAAGAAATCTTTGGATGAAGGAAATGTTACGAAAGAAGAAATTGATTTGGCAGCAAAAAGAATGCTTGAAGCCAAATACGACCTTGGACTATTCGAGGATCCTTACCGATACGGAAATGCTGCAGAAGCTGCAAAAGAAGTTTTCAGTGCTGCCAATCGTAAGGAAGCAAGAAATATCGCGGCACAGTCAATGGTTTTAATGAAAAACGAGAACAATGTTCTTCCATTGAAAAAAACCGGAACCATTGCCGTGATTGGGCCATTGGTGAATAATTCAGTTAATATGCCGGGAACGTGGAGTGTAGGTGCAAAGCACGGAAGTGCAGTTTCTTTGGTCAAAGGACTTCAGGAAACCGTGGGCAAAGAAGTAAAAATTCTTACCGCGAAAGGTGCGAATGTAGAAGAAAACAAAAAACTGGAAGACATTTATGCAGCGCACGGAAAACTGGTTGACAGAGACAGCCGCACGCCGGAAGCGATGCGTCAGGAAGCAGTTAATATTGCAAATCAGGCAGATGTTATTGTTCTTGCGATTGGTGAATCTGCTGAAATGAGCGGAGAATCTTCTTCCAGAACCACGATTGATATTCCAGTAACACAGGTTGAGCTACTAAACGAACTTAAAAAAACCGGAAAACCAATCGTGATGGTTCTTTTCACCGGAAGACCTCTCGCTTTAACCAATGTGAAAGATACTCCTGATGCCATTCTAAATGCTTGGTTCCCGGGAACTGAAGCCGGATATGCCATTGCAGATGTTCTTTATGGAACGGTAAATCCTTCAGGTAAATTGCCGGTAACTTTTCCAAGGAGTTTAGGTCAGGTTCCAATATATTATAATCATTTGAATACCGGCCGTCCATTGAATTCAGAAAAAGTTGAAAAATGCGAATATGAGCGTTTCCGTGCCAATTATATGGACGAGTGCAATACACCGCTTTATCCGTTCGGATATGGATTAAGCTACACCAATTTCGGTTATTCAGACATTACCGTTTCTAACGCTAATCCAAAAGGAAATCAAACCGTTCAGGCGAGTGTAACGCTTACCAATACTGGGAATTATGACGGTGCTGAGATCGTTCAGTTATACATCCGTGATTTGGTTGGTACCGTTTCGCGTCCTGTAAAAGAACTGAAAGGTTTCCAGAAGGTTTATCTTAAAAAAGGAGAGAGCAAAAAAGTAACATTCAACATCACTCCTGAAGATTTGAAATTCTATGACAATAAATTGAAATTCGATTGGGAAGCCGGAGAGTTTGACGTAATGATAGGGACCAGTTCTGCAGATGTAAAAACTACGCGAATCAATTGGAGTAAATAAACTTATTATTTAATTAATCGAATGATTTAAAAACCGTTTCTGGAATTGAAGCGGTTTTTTTTATTTAAATCTTTCAGGTTTCAATTTTCAACTCTCAATTAAAAAAACTAATTTTGTGCAACTCCAAAAAAGTAAAAAAGAAAGAATGAATTCCTACAAAAATCCTCTTGAAGAACGCTATTCAAGTGAGGAAATGCTCTATAATTTCTCCCCTGAAAACAAATTCCGAAACTGGCGCAAACTATGGATTGCACTTGCTGAAATTGAAAAAGATTTAGGTCTTGAGATTTCCGAAGATCAGATGCAGGAACTGAAAGAGCAGGCAGAAAACATCGATTATACGAAGGCCGCAGAATACGAAAAAAAGTTCCGTCACGATGTGATGGCGCACGTTCACGCTTACGGCGATGTGGCACCTTCAGCCAAAGGAATTATTCATTTGGGCGCAACGTCTGCGTTCGTTGGAGACAATACTGATCTCATTCAGATGCGCGACGGTTTACTGATTGTAAGAAAACAATTGGTGAATGTCATCAAAAAACTGTCGGATTTCGCGATTCAGTATAAAGACATGCCTACTTTGGGATTCACCCATTTTCAGCCGGCACAATTGACAACTGTTGGAAAAAGAGCGACACTTTGGCTTCAGTCTCTCATTTTAGATTTCGAAGAGCTGGAATTTTTCCTTGAAACTCTAAGATTCCGTGGTGTAAAAGGTACTACAGGAACTGCAGCGAGTTTTCTTGAACTCTTTAATGGCGATTATTCCAAAGTAAAACATCTCGATAAAGAACTTTCTGCAAGATTCGGTTTTGAAAAAGTATTCGGCGTTTCAGGGCAAACTTATGACAGAAAGATTGATGCAAAAGTGGTGGCTTTGCTTTCAAACATCGCGCAGTCAGCACATAAATTCACGAACGACCTTCGTCTTTTACAGAATTTAAAGGAACTGGAAGAACCATTCGAAAAGAATCAAATCGGTTCTTCAGCTATGGCGTACAAACGTAATCCGATGCGTTCCGAAAGAATCGGTGCATTGGCGAAATATGTGATGTCACTGTCTTCAAGTTCGGCAATGGTGGCTTCTACGCAGTGGTTCGAAAGAACGCTGGACGATTCCGCCAACAAGCGTTTGACTATTCCGCAGGCATTTTTGGCAATCGATGCCATTCTACTGATTTGGAATAATATTATGGACGGGATTGTGGTGTACGAAAACCGTATTCACAAACATATCATGGACGAACTTCCGTTCATGGCCACGGAATACATCATCATGGAAGAAGTGAAAGCCGGCGGTGACCGTCAGGAAATTCATGAAACTATCCGCGTTCATTCCATGGAAGCTTCCAAGAAAGTAAAAATGGAAGGCAAGGAAAATGACTTGATTGAAAGAATCATGAACGATGCTTCCCTGAAAATGGACAAATCCAAAATCGCAGAAGTGCTCGATCCGAAAAACTTCATCGGATTTGCACCAATTCAGACCGAGGAATTTATCAAGAACGAAGCACAGCCAATTCTGGACAAATACGCCGGCGAAATTGGTCTGGAAGCAGATTTAAAAGTATAAATGTGATGCAGGCGGTTTCGTCTGCATTTTTTACTTTGTCACTGTATATAGTCATTGTCAAAGTTTTATAAACCACAGATATTGCTCCGCAGGAGCGACCACTTTTTAGAAAAGTATTAAAAGTAAATTGAGCTCCGTAGGAGCGACCTCTAAATATGAAACGTAGAATATTTGTTGAGAAAAAAGGAATTTTCGATGTCGAAAGTGCAAAAATTTTTAATGAAATCAAAAATATCGTTCCCGGAATTCAGAACGCGAAAATCTACAATGTGTATGATATTTTCGGACTGAATGAAGACGAGTTTTCAAAAGTCGTGCACAACACGTTTGTGGATCCCGTTACTGACATTCTTCATGAAGAAAATCCGACAAAAGAATTACATTTTGCGACCGAATTTCTTCCTGGACAATACGATCAGCGTGCCGATTCCGCAGAGCAATGTATCGCTTTACTGACCGAGAACGAGAATTCTGAAGTTCGCAGTGGAAAACTGATTGAACTTTTCGGTATTACAGAAAATGATCTTCCGAAAATTAAAGATTTGTTGATTAATAAAGTGGAAAGTCAGGAAAAAGATCTTTCCATTCTTGAAATTCCGGCTGAGGAAACTCCGGATCCTGTCATCACTCACGAAGGCTTTATCGACTTCACGGCTTCACAACTCAACGACTTCTACAACAGTCACGGTTTTGCTTTTGGTTTGGATGATTTGGAGCATATTCAGCGGTATTTTCAGTCAGAAAACCGTAATCCAACCGAAACTGAACTCAAAGTTTTAGATACATATTGGAGCGATCATTGCCGACATACGACCTTTGAAACAGCTTTAACGGATATTAAATTCGAAGGTCCTTACAAAGAAACTTTAGAGAAAATTTTTGCTGATTATCAGGAAAAAAGAAAATTTTTAGGAAGAGAGCACAAAGCGGTTTCCCTGATGGATTTGGGAACCATTGCTGCAAAATATTTATACAAAACTGGAAAACTCGACAACCTCGTGATTTCTGATGAAATCAATGCCTGCACCGTAGAAATTGAAGCAGAATACGACGGTAAAAAAGAGCCGTGGTATCTGCTTTTCAAAAACGAAACGCACAATCACCCAACGGAAATTGAACCTTTCGGTGGAGCATCCACTTGTTTGGGCGGTGCTATCCGTGATCCGTTGTCGGGTAGAGCATATGTTTATCAGGCAATGCGTTTAACCGGAGCAGGAAATGTTCTGGAACCGATTTCAGAAACTTTGCCGGGAAAATTACCGCAAAGAACCATTACAAAACAGGCGGCAAACGGTTATTCTTCCTATGGAAATCAGATTGGTTTGGCGACGACTTTGGTGAGCGAAATTTATCACGAAGGGTATAAAGCCAAAAGAATGGAGGTTGGTTTTGTTGTTGGAGCTGTTCCAAAAGATTGGGTAAAACGTGAAAAACCGGAAGCCGGAGATGTTGTAATCGTTTTGGGTGGTGCGACCGGAAGAGACGGTGTTGGCGGCGCAACCGGAAGTTCAAAAGAACAGGACGAAACGTCTATTCATACACTGTCCACCGAAGTTCAGAAAGGAAATGCGGTGGAAGAACGTAAAATCCAAAGACTGTTCAGAAATCCTGAAGTGACGAGATTGATTAAAAAATCTAACGATTTCGGTGCAGGCGGAGTTTCTGTGGCGATTGGTGAAATTGCGGACAGCATTGAAATCAATTTGGATGTTATGCCTCTGAAATACGAAGGTTTGAACGGAACCGAATTGGCCATCTCTGAATCTCAAGAAAGAATGGCAGTAGTAATTGCGGATGCCGATAAAGATGATTTTATTAAGTTCTGTGAAAAAGAAAATATCCACGCTTTTGTTATTGCAAAAGTGACCGACAGCGGTAGAATGCAAATGTTCTGGCGCGGAAATAAAATAGTGGACTTAAGTCGTGCATTTTTGGATACCAATGGTTGTGCGAAGTCGCAATCGGTAGAAGTAACTCATTTAAAGGAAGTAAACTCAGAAAATATCCAGTTCACGGAAGAAAAATTCAAAGAGATTTTAGCGGATAAGAATGTGGCTTCCCAAAAAGGACTTCACGAAATGTTTGACGCTTCGGTTGGCGGAACTACCGTTGCCATGCCTTTCGGTGGAAAACATCAGGAAACCTTGATGGAAGGAAGTGTGCAGACTTTACCGGTTCTGGATTCCGAAAATGTAGAAACTGTTTCCCTTGCATCTTGGGGATTTGATGCTGATTTATCCTCACAAAATTCAATGATTGGCGCTGCTAATGCGGTGGTGGAAAGTGTGGCAAAAATCGTGGCCATGGGTGGCGATTACAGAAATATTCGTCTAAGTTTCCAGGAATATTTCGAGAAAATGGGAACCAACCCACAGAAATGGGGCAAACCGTTGGCATCGCTTCTAGGCGCTTATGATGCTCAAATGAATCTGGAATTGGCAGCAATTGGAGGGAAGGATTCAATGAGTGGAACTTATCAGGATTTGAATGTACCGCCGACTTTAATTTCGTTTGCGTGTGCTAACGGTGAAAAGGAAAATGTAATTTCTCCGGAGTTTAAAAAAGCAGGAAATAAAATCTATTTGTTCAATCATCAGCCGAAAGAAAACGGACTTCCTGATTATGAAAATCTGAAAGAAATATTCAACTTCATTCACGAAAATATCAAAGCCAAAAAGATTGTTTCTGTGAAAACCGTGAAGGATGGTGGTGTTGCAGTTGCGCTTGCAAAAATGGCTTTTGGAAACAAATTAGGAGCAGAAGTTGCACTGGATGAAAATCTTCTTCTGAATAAAAATATCGGTAGTTTAATCATTGAATCTGAAGGAAGTTTAAAAAATAATCTTCTTCAAGAAATCGGTGAAGTAAAAAGTAGCAATCAATTATCAATTAATGAATTAAAATTTTACATCAATAATTTACTTCAAGTAAATAAATCGACGTTTGAAGAATTGTTTTCTACCAAAGAAAATGAAAAAATCGTTGTTGATATTGATGAAAAACTGAACTCAACTGAGCCAAGAAATATCATCATCAAAAAACATGGCATTGCCAAACCGAAAGTTTTTGCACCGATTTTTCCTGGAACCAATTGCGAATACGAAACACAAAATGCTTTCAGAAAAGAAGGTGCAGAAGTGAGCAGTTTACCACTGATTAATTTGAATCATGATTTGCTGAATGAAAGCATCAGTAATTGGGTTAAAGAAATCAATCAGTCGCAGATTCTGGTTTTTTCCGGTGGATTTTCAGCCGGCGACGAACCCGACGGTTCTGCAAAATTTATTGTGAATGTTTTGAAAAACGAAAGAATGAAAGAAGCCGTTCACGAACTTTTAGCAAGAGACGGGATGATTCTCGGAATCTGCAACGGTTTTCTGT
>CAZPQV010000040.1:11933-20679 GCA_964588705.1 uncultured Chryseobacterium sp. | reverse complement strand
CTGGTCAACCTTCCTCCGTAGTCACCTCCAAATCCATTATGTGGAATAGCATCCTGAAAAGTGACTGCAATACCACTGTTAGTGCCGTCAGTAAAATATTTATACCTATAAAGCGTAGTTCCACTGTTACTTCTTAATCTTGTAAATCCCGCAAAAATCTGTGCTAAAGGAATCTGTCTGTCCGTCGGCGCGTTTTTATAAACTTCGTTATACTTTCCAGAAGGTAGTTTTTCCTGTGGCGCATCCGTAAAAGTCCGATCAATATAGGTGCCGTTATCATTCAGATTGTCTAAGACTGAATCATTTGTAAAAACAATCCTTCCATTTGTCCCAACTACAAGTTTTGTGTAAGCAGTTCCAAAAAAATTAAAGTTAAAACCCAAATTCAATGGTAAACTAAAGACGTTATCCCCCGTCGTTACACTAAATGGCACATCTGACTCTCCTATGGAACTGTTGATAATATGCAAATAATTATTGATAGGTTCCACAACTAACGATGATGATGATGACTGCGTATAATCATCCACCTTCAAATCCAAACTCTCACCCGAACAAAAATAATAAGTTGTAGAAAGTAAAGTACCGGCAGTATTCTTTATCTCTGTATTCTGAGAATAAAGAGATTGTAAAAAGAATACGGTAATCAGAAAAAATAACTTTCTCCACATACTGCAAAGTTGCAAAATCATTAATTATAATACGTAAAATCTGATTTTTTATTTTAAGAAAAACAATTTTCGTTACATTTGTTTTTATTTTCTTGATAAATGAACCAACTTTTCAGAAGAAAACGCTACGACGCTGATAATCATTCTACACATTTCAACCGCGTTTTAGGGGTTTGGGATATTGTGTTTTTTGGGCTTGCAGCGATTATTGGTGCCGGAAGTTTCAGCAGTTTGGGTGAAGCCATTTTCCGTGGCGGTCCAGGCGTAATTTCTCTTTATATCATTTGTGGTATTGCCTGTGCTTTTACGGCCATGTCTTATGCTGAATTTGCCAGCAGAATTCCAACTGCAGGAAGTGCTTACACTTATGCCTACGCGAGTTTTGGTGAACTGATAGCGTGGATTATCGGTTGGGCACTTATTATGGAATATTCCTTCGGAAATATTTATGTTGCATTTTCATGGAGCGATTATTTCACCAGTTTTGTGGAAAGACTTGGTTTTCATATTCCTGATTACCTTTCAACCAGCTATCCTGAAGCGAAAAAAGCTTTTGAAGCCGGCTCTACCAACCAGGAACTGATCAATGCCTGGAAGAATGCTCCACTGCTTGGAAACCTGAAATTCATCGTTGATATTCCTGCGATTATCATCAATATTATGATTACCGTTTTGGTTTATATCGGTATCAGAGAAAGTAAGAATTTCAATAATGTTCTGGTGATTCTTAAACTAGCAGTTATCGCTTTAATTATTGGTGTTGGAATATTTTATATCAACGCAGACAACTGGACTCCGGTAAATAACGAAGGTGTAAAATCTTTTATGCCAAATGGTTTTTCGGGCGTTATGGCCGCAGTTTCAGGAGTATTCTTCGCCTATATTGGCTTTGATGCGTTAAGTGTGCTTTCCGAAGAAACTAAAGATCCACAGAAAAATCTTCCTCGCGGTATGATTCTTTCGTTGGTAATCTCCACCACACTTTATATTTTACTGACTCTAATTCTTACAGGAATTGTAGATTACAGAAAATTCGACGGTATCGGCGATCCTTTAGCATTCATCTTTGCGCCGGAAAACGGAAACCTTCCAATTATGGAATTTGTAGTCGCAGTTACGGCAATTATTGCCATTACGTCTGTTCTACTGGTTTTCCAAATGGGACAGCCGAGAATCTGGTATGCGATGAGTAGAGACGGACTTCTTCCGAAGCGGTTTGCAGAGATTCATCCGAAATATAAAACTCCGGCTTTTGCAACCATTATTACAGGTATTGCAGTAGGTTTACCAATTCTTTTTACGGATAAATCTTTCATTCTTGATTTTACCAGTATCGGAACTATTTTCGCCTTTGTTTTGGTAAACGGAGGTATTCTTCTGATGCCAAGAAAGCAAAAACTGAAAGGCCGTTTTCACATGCCTTACATCAATTCAAAATATATTTTCCCGGTATTATTCCTAGGAGGTTTGGCAGGATTCTATTTTTGGCAGCCGGAATTTTTCCAAAATTTAATGGACTTGAAGGATCCTAATGAAGGTGAATTCCGACTTTCGGTTTTCATTTATATTCTGGTGAATTTTGTTTTGGTTGCCCTCGCATTTGCCCGAAACCTAAGTTTAATTCCGCTTTTAGGACTGACTTCATGTCTTTACCTTCTAACAGGGATGACGCACAATAACTGGTTCTGGTTTGGATTGTGGTTTGCGATTGGATTGGCAATTTATTTCTTCTACGGAATGAAAAACAGTAAATTGGAACAGGATTTGAACGGTGATCTGAAGTAACAACTTCAGATTTCTATGTCAGAAAACATCAACAGATTCAAAAGCTATTATACCGAATTTCTGAAAGAACATTCGAAAACCGGCACAAAGATATTTCTCTTTGCTGGTTTTGCGTTTTCAATACTTGCCATTCTCTACGTGATTTATTCCGGAAAAGAAAGGTTCTTTTGGTACGTCCCGATTTGTCTAACGATTTTTACCATCATCGGACCATTTATGTTTGAAAGGGAAAGAAAAAAGACCTTCAGTAATATTCTGTTCTGGATTAAAGCCCAGTTCCTAATGTTCTGGCAACTGCTTTCAGGAAAGGTGAAATTTATTGAGTAATTTATTCTCTCGGAGATTTAGCCGATGACGCAAATTCTTTTATGAAAAACATCAAATACCTTTTATTCTCTAAATAATAAAAACTTAGTGTAACTCCGAAATCAAATCCAAACACTCCGTGACATAAACCAAAAAAATCGCCTGAAAAATTTCAGGCGATTTATATTTTATCCGTGTCCGTGTCTTTTCGGTGCCGGCGGAAGATTTCCTTTGTCCAAATCTGCAAACTGCTGCGTTGCGGCCATCGAAACCACCAAATCATTCAGCATATTGCTTGCCGCTGTTGGCGAATTTGGCAACAGAACAAGGTTACTTCTGTTATTTGAACCTACAGAATGCAGCGTATCATAGTGTTGTGTAACCACAATCAGCGCAGATGCTTCAGCAGCGTTGATATTAACGTCGTTCAGCATTTCAACAGATTCTTTCAGACCTTTTGCAATTTCTCTTCTCTGGTCTGCAATACCCTGTCCCTGAAGTTTTTTAGATTCTGCTTCTGCTTTTGCAACCGCCACAATTCTAATCCTTTGTGCTTCAGACTCGTATTCCGCAGCGGTTTTTTCACGTTCTGCAGCGTTAATTCTGTTCATGGCGTGTTTCACCTGCTCATCCGGATCGATATCGGTAACTAATGCTTTAATAATATCATAACCATAGCTGTTCATCGCTTCCTGAAGCTCACCTTTTACCGCAATCGCAATATCGTCTTTACGAACGAAAACATCGTCCAGTTTCATTTTAGGAACTTCTGCACGCACCACATCGAAAACGAATGATGTAATCTGTCCTTCCGGATATTCAAGTTTATAGAATGCATCGGCAACCTGATCTCTAATTACCTGATACTGAACTGAAACTTTCATCTTTACGAATACGTTATCCAAAGTTTTGGTATCGATAATTACATCTAGCTGCTGAATCTTCAGATTCATACGTTTTGAAATCTGATCAATCACCGGAATTTTCAAATGAAAACCGGCGTGACGAACCGACTGAAGTTTACCAAATCGCTCTACGATAGCGGCTGTCTGTTGCTTCACAATGAAAAACGAAGCGAACAAAATCAGTAACCCAAGAAAAATAAAAATACCTATAAATCCCATAATAATTTGTTTTAACAGTTTAAATAATTAGTAGTAAATAACTTCTTAAAGTTACGGATTTTTCTTAATATTTTAGGAAAAAGCGAAAAGACGGAGTTACGGAAAGGGGAAATAAATAATTAGCATAAAACTTACTTCATATCTACAAAACCAAACGACTTTACAACTTAGCTTTTTTACCTTTCAGTAAAAAGCTACACCGTCATTCCAATGTCGATTCCTTTAATTTTTCGGTAAAGGTCTGTGGCGAAATTATCAGTCATTCCTGAAACGAAATCGATAACACCAAGAACTTTCTGATAAACGGTTCCGTCATCATAATGAAACTGATTTGGAATGAGTTGAAGCGCTTTTTTGTCATAAGATTTTCGGTCTGTTTTCTCTTTGATGATTGGTGGAATGAAATGATTCAGCAATTCATACATGACATTATATCCGGCATTTTCAATCTCCACCACCGACCGGTGACCATAGATTTTCGCGATTGAAAAACTTTCAATTTCCTGAAGCGACGGGTTACTTTTTTTGTATTTATCGAGAAGCGCTTTATCTAAAGTGCCATCAAGAACTTTATTGAAATTTTCCTTATAAATTGAAATCGATTTATTTATCAAAGCATTAATCACCTTCGCTCTGAGATATGAAATTCTTTCATTGGCATTGGAAATCGCAGCCAGTTTTTGCTCTACTCTTTTTGTATTTTGATTTTCAGATTTAATCAGTTCAAAAAACAGATTTTCGATATCGGAAGTCGATACAATTCCCAAACGGTGCGCATCTTCCATATCGATAATATTGTAGCAGATATCGTCGGCTGCTTCAACCAACCACACAAACGGATGACGTTTGAAAATTGTTGGTTCCTCACTTTCAGAAATCATATTGACTGAATTGGCAACACTTAGAAACGTCTCTTTTTCATTCTGAAAAAATCCGAATTTCTTGCGGTGAAGAATTCCCTTCTGTTTTGCGATGGCTTCGCAAGGATATTTTGCAATACTGGCCAAGGTTGTGTGCGTGAGCTGAATTCCGCCTTCATCTTTCCCGGTTTGCTGATGAGTAAGCACGCGGATGGCATTGGCATTTCCTTCAAAATTTACAAGATCAGCCCATTCTTTTTCGTTGAATTTAGATTTTAAATCTTTTTCATTTTTCTCAAAGTAGCTCGCAATCGCATCTTCTCCCGAATGCCCAAAAGCCGGATTGCCAACATCGTGACACAGACAAGCCGCTGCAATAACGTTGCTTAAATTATAGAGATAAAATTCCTCGCTGTTTTCGTTCAGTTCATTCCCGAAATTGTCAACAATGAATTCTCCTGCCAAACTTCCCAAACTCCTTCCCACAGAGGAAACTTCAAGAGAGTGCGTTAAACGGTTATGCACAAAAACACTTCCGGGCAAAGGAAAAACCTGGGTTTTATTCTGTAGCCTTCGAAAAGCTGAGGAAAAAATAATCCGGTCGAAATCCCTTTGAAAATCGGTTCGCGAAGCAGATGTCGCACCGTGATTTCCGGTACGTTGGCTGGTGAATAGACTGTTTAATATCATAATGCAATCCCAAAAATAAGTCTTAAATTTAAGCAGTAAAAATTTTTGGTATGAAAGTTCATTATTTGCTTGCATTTATTGCTTTAGCCGCGTGCAGTAAAAAGGAAAACACCAATTCCGCTACATCTAAAAAAAGTGTGGAACAGAACTGCTTCATCGTGAGCCAGGGAATTAATTTTGATGATACGAGAACCACTTATTCTGCTCCGACAAACGAAGATATTCTGAATGCTTTACCAAAACATATTAAGCAAAAACAACTGACGGATTTCCAAAACTTTAGCTATGATCAGAAACAAACTGATGAACTGAAAAAGAAGGAAAAGGAATATTTTGCTTCGGATTCTTATCAAACAAAGTTTCAGGAATTGATAAAAGCTCTTCCGGAATTCAATTATCTGTCTGTAAATGAAAACTTTACATTAGCCAAAAACAAATATGGACTTTGGATTGTAGAAAAAAATGAAAATCAGTTTAAACCATATTTCCTTGGTTTGACTCAGAATTTTTATCTGAATGATTTTTATAAAACCGATCAAAAGTTTATTCAGAACAATCAGTTTGTGGCTTCCGGAACAATTGTTAATATTCAGAGACTTTCGAGAGTGCCGATGCTGCCAAAATATGAAGTAATAAAAGACGGAATTGAATTTTCAATCCCTTTAGATGACATCAGAAAAGACAGTGATGGTGACGGTTACAACGATTTGTTTGAAGAATTCATCGGACTGAATCCAAGCTCAAAAGATACGGATGGCGACGGCATCAGCGATTTTGAAGACAGCAATCCGAAGTTCAAATCAGAAACATCGAAGTTCACTTCAATGTACGAAACAATCGTGGATGAACCTTCGGAAAAACTACAATATTCTTTCACAGAAATCCTTACCGACTGTGATTATTTCCATTCCATTCATCCTAAGCATTTCAAAGTATTACTTTATAAAACGCATGAAAAAGTTCCGCTACAAGCAGATGTTATCGATAATTTCTTCGCAAGAAAATACAGTAAAATGAGTACCAATAAAGATTTTCCTGAAGTCTATTTCACCGATTTCTCAGATGAAAGCGGCAACGGAACTTACTCCGCCGAATATAAAGACGGAAAATGGAAAGTAGATAAAAAGTACACCATTACTTTTGGAATGTAAAACAAAACTTGGTTTTTTAATCGATATTTTATTGAAAATATTTTTTTCCAATTACACAAACTGACCACAGACTTTATCATTCCGTAGGAATCTAAGCTACTGTTTATCTGACCGTTGAGATTCCTACGGAATGACAAACTTTGCTCTAAACATAATTCATTAATTATCTGACAGTCAGATTATTTTTAAAACATTAAGAAATTAAGATTCATTAAGGTTCTTACAATAACAAAAAAAATCCCGAGAAAATTCTCGGGATTCCATTTTATATTTCGCCTTTCTTATTGAGCTCTTTTTTACATATATGCTTCAATCGGTTCGCAGGTGCAAACTAAGTTTCTGTCGCCATAAGCTTCATCTACTCTGGAAACCGAAGCAAAGAACTTGTGATCGCGAACCCATTCTAACGGATATGCTGCTTTTTCTCTGCTGTAAGGTCTGTCCCAACGGTCAGAAATTACCACTTGCTCTGTGTGAGGAGCGTTTTTCAGAACGTTGTTTGAAGCATCGGCTTCACCGGAAGCAATCTCTTCAATCTCCTTTTTGATGTTGATTAATGCTTCTGCAAATCTGTCGATTTCATCTTTGCTTTCAGATTCTGTTGGCTCAATCATCAGTGTTCCTGCAACAGGGAAAGAAACCGTTGGCGCGTGGAAACCGTAATCCATTAAACGTTTTGCAACATCTGCAACTTCAATTCCAAGAGATTTGAACTGACGGAAATCTACGATACATTCGTGTGCTACTCTACCATTTTCGTTCTGATAGAGAATTGGGTAATGCTCTCCAAGAACTTCTTTCAGATAATTGGCATTTAGAATCGCATGTTCGGTAGATTTTTTCAAACCTTCTGTTCCAAGCATTTTAATGTATGCATAAGAAATATTCAGAACTAATGACGATCCGTAAGGCGCAGCTGAAACCGCATCCAGAGAATCATGACCTCCAATTTTGATGTTCGGATTGGAAGGAAGGAACTTCACCAAATGTTTCGCAACACAGATCGGTCCAACACCAGGTCCTCCACCACCGTGAGGAATTGCAAATGTTTTGTGCAGATTCAGGTGGCAAACGTCAGCTCCAATATGTCCAGGGCTCGTAAATCCAACCTGTGCATTCATATTTGCACCGTCCATATACACCTGTCCACCGTTTTCGTGAACGATTTTGATAATTTCCTTAATGTTTGCATCGAAGAAACCGTAAGTTGAAGGATAAGTAATCATCGCTGCAGAAAGATTATCCTTATGCAGTTCTGCTTTTGCTTTCCAGTCTTCGGAATCGATTTCACCGTTTTCAAGGTTTTTCACAACCACAACCTTCATTCCGGCCAATACAGCAGATGCAGGGTTGGTTCCGTGAGCAGACTGTGGAATAAGCACCACGTTTCTGTGACCTTCACCTCTTGATTTGTGGTATTCTCTAATTACCATCAATCCCGTATATTCTCCCTGTGCTCCGGAGTTTGGCTGAAGCGATGTTCCTGCAAAACCAGTGATTTCAGCAAGATCTTTCTCCAGCTCCTTAATCATTTCCTGATATCCTTTTGCCTGAACCGTTGGTACAAACGGGTGAATATATCCCCATTCTCCCCAAGAAAGCGGCAGCATTTGTGTTGCAGCATTCAGCTTCATTGTGCAAGAACCAAGGGAAATCATCGAATGCGTCAACGAAAGGTCTTTACGTTCCAGACGCTTGATGTAACGCATCAGTTCAGTTTCCGTATGATATTTATTGAAAACTTCTTCGGTAAGAATTTCATCTTTTCTTAAAAGTTCTGCCGGAATGGTATATTCTTCCTTAATAATAAGTTTTGAAGACTGTTTCTGCTTGAAATTTGCGAAGGACTCTACCAGGAAGTCAAGTTTTTCTAAGGTTGTACTTTCATTCAAAGCGATACTTACAGTACCTTCCGTGAAATAATTCAGGTTAATACCTCTGTTCACCATAAATCTCATCAGGTTTCCTTTTTCACTTTCAGGAAGGTTGATTTTTACGGTATCAAAAACCGGTTCTTCAACCAAATCATAACCTAGATTTTTCAATGCGCCATTTAAAGCATTGGTTTTAAAATGAATTTGATCGGCAATATAATTCAATCCTTTCGGACCGTGATATACCGCATACATACCAGCCATCACAGCAAGAACAAACTGAGC
>CAZPQV010000040.1:0-11923 GCA_964588705.1 uncultured Chryseobacterium sp. | reverse complement strand
TTTGAAGTGCCATTCTTAATGCACGCTTTCCCTGTGCATCTTGCGAAACGCCAATAATTCTACCTGGAATATCTCGTTTATAATCTTCCTTACAGGTAAAGAATGCAGCGTGCGGACCACCGTAACCCATCGGAATACCGAATCTCTGCGAAGTTCCAACGGCACAGTCTGCGCCCATCGCTGCAGGAGATTTCAGTTTTACCAAAGCCAGAGGATCGCAGGCAACTGCAACCTGAAGGTCTAATTCTTTATATCTTTTGATGTCTTCTGAATAATCGAGAACCACACCGTTTTTACCGGGATATTGAAGCAGAACTCCAAAGTAAGTTTCATCCAACTGATGTGTGGTGTGATCTCCAACTACCAGTTCTATTTCGAGTCCGTCTGCTTTTGTTTTTAAAACTGCTACAGTTTGTGGCAATACCAAATCCGAAACGAAGAATTTATTCGCATTCTTTTTCTGCTCTTTTGTTCTCGTTCCGAAGAACATGCTCATTGCTTCAGCTGCGGCTGTAGATTCATCCAGTAATGATGCATTGGCAATCGGGAATCCGGTTAAACTTGAAACGACGGTCTGATAGTTCAGAAGCGCTTCCAGTCTTCCCTGCGCAATCTCTGCCTGATATGGGGTGTAAGCCGTGTACCAGGAAGGATTTTCGAAGATATTTCTTTTAATTGCTGAAGGCAGCAAGGTGTTGTGATATCCGAATCCGATATAGTTTACGAAATCGTCGTTCTTAAGCGATAATTCTTTGGAATGACGAAGCATTTCGTATTCAGAAAGCGGTTCCGAGATGTTCAATTCTTTTTCTAATCGAATGGATTGTGGTATGGTTTGAGAGATCAGTTCCTCGATGTTTGAAACTCCTACTTTGTCCAACATTGCTCTTTTGTCCGCTTCATTTATCGAAATGTGACGGTTCACAAACTGCTGTGTATTCATATTTTATCAGATTTTATTAATTCGAATTCAAAAGTGCGTAAAAATACGATAATTTGACGGGAATTACAATGCTGCGAATTATGTTTTAAATCAGTAAATCACAGAATTATTATTTTGATTTATTCTAAATTAAATTTATATTTGCGGTATGAACGTACAGATAATTCCCTTCAAAATCGCTCCTTTAATGCCTGTTAACAGTAGTTCCAACGATATGTTCTGTGGAAAAAAGAACTGTTGCAAGAAGTATAAAAAGGGAAAGCGCTGTAAAAAATGTCCGGGAAGACTGAAAATATCTTAGTTTTTTTGGTACACAGAGTTATCAAGATTTGCATGGAGTTACATTGATTTTTCTCTCGCAGATTTCCTGATTTTGCAGATTACTGTTGCCACGAATTCACGAATGTTTTTTTTCTAACTTATTCTTAAATGAACAAAAAGAAATCCTGGTTTATCTTAAAAATATTAGAATTCAAAAAGCTTTGTTTATCCTAGCGTTTACAACTATCCGTAGATTTTTGAGAGAATCAGAATTGCAAATATTAGAAGTAAGATTCCGAAGACAATTTTCGTAAGTTTTGCATTATTAAATACTTCTTTTTCTGCTTCCGGTTCGTGCTCAAACATTTCTTCAACTTCTTCACGAAATTTTTCATTATCAGATTTAAAAACTTCCGTAATGGTAATCGCCTGAACCGCCGTTTTATGTGTCATTGAATTTGTTGCGTAGCACAACAGTGTGAACTTTCCATCCGTAAATTCATTAATCTTAAAAATTCGCTCTCCAAAAGCTTTTTCCAGTCCGAAAGGAAGAATTTTTACGACATCCGCATTTTGTGTATTCCATTTCACACTTACTTCCTCGCCTTTTACCACCCTCACTTTATTGGCATGAAATGTTTTGATACTCGGCGGCAAATTGGTACGGAACGAACGTTTCTGACGGTCAAGATTTTCATCGAAAGTTTTTCTTTTATCGGGATCAATCAAAACTTCATACGCCTCCTGAATTTCGCGGAAACGGTTGTTGAAAAACTCGTCTTCTTCGTTTTTGTCGGGATGATATTTCAGTGATAGTTTTCTGTAGGCACGTTTGATGTCCTCTTCCGAAGCATCGTCGTTTACACCAAGAAAATAATAGTAATCCTTCACTGTACAGATTTATGCAAAAATACATTTTTTAAATTTTGGAGATTGCGACGGATGCACGAATTTTAAATTTTAAAACTCAAAAACTGAAAATGAACCTCTCATTTAGCTTCTTAAAATTCAAAAATCTTCACTAATTTTATACATCAAATAAAACCAATGGACGACGGACACGAAGACATTAAAATTTCGAAGAAAAAGATCTCTTATCCTATCAGTAAAAATTTTATGGAATACCTCGAAAAGTATGACCGAGCCTTAAAATTACCGATAGTTTACGACGATTTACTGCGCTTTACAGAGCACTTCCCTATTCTGGATAAAAACGGAAAAGACACCCTTTGGGAAGGTGTAATGTACGATTATCGTGATATGGATGAAATAAATGCCGGACTGATTGAAATTTACCAACGACTGCGTTCTGACGGAAACCTTGAAGCACGCTCGCACCTCATCGTAGACAGTATTGATTACTGTACTTTTGGAAATTCACATCCATTCCGGGTGAAAATCCGAAATCTTCAGAACGACATCCACGATTATTATTATGTAAAAAGAGCCGATGCATCGAGAGTTTATGGTTTGGAACTGGAATCTCTGCTTTCACCCAACCGTATCGATTTTTTGGTTTATAAAAATACTTTGATTGAAGAACACATTTCGGGAATTCCCGGGGATTTATTCCTAAGCGATTATATGACCGACGATGAACAGAGCAGAAAACGTGTGGCAAAGGAATTTGTGAAATTTAATGAAAGATGTTTTCTCCGGCTGTTGGGAGATCAGCGTTCGTACAATTTTGTGATGGTAATGACCCCCGATTTTGATGAAGTAAAATACAGAATACGCAGCATCGATTTCGACCAACAATCGTACGAAGGCCGCATGAATTCGTACAAACCGCAATTTTATAAAGAAAACCTGCCTTATGTGAGACTGGTGATGGAATACATTGAAAAATCTTCCATAAAACAGTATCAGAATGAGGAACGTTCCCTGATGGCAAAGCGTATGCTGGTAGGAAAATTCAGGATTAATTATCTTATTGAAATCATGAAGCAGGAAGAACTGGCACCACAGGAAAAAGTAGATCAGCTGCGGCGCGAAGTTTACGCCTTCTTGAAAGACAATAAACTGAAAGAATGCAAAACGATGGGCGACATCGTGGAAGCCGTACTGAATTTTACATTGAGGAATTACGAGGATACCGCTTCGAAATAAAATGAAAAAACGGAAACTAAGTTTCCGTTTTTTCATTGTTCTGCAAGTTCTTTTACTTTGGCGAATCCTTTTACAAATCCATCTTTAATTTGGTCGGCATATTCGGGTGAGGTAATCGATTCTCTCTGAAGTTTGCAGTAGCCGTCGAAAGACATAATGAAATACTTTTCGAAAGAACCCAGCCAATCAATCACCTGTCTGGTGTTATTAATGGCTTTTCCGTTATGGAGTTCACCGATATGTTTAAAAATCACCATATTCGGTTTATCCATTCTGTCAATCGTGGCAATACTTCCATTTTTACCGGAAGCATCCAAAAAATAAGTTTTACCACCAACTTTCCAGTCAGATTTGTAGTTGGATCCCGGACTGAAAAACTGTGTCCATTCTTTATACGAATCTTCATTCCAAAGCACATCCCAGATTTTTTCTGCCGGTGCATTGATGATTACTGAGTGCATTACATTGGCCATATTCTTTTTCTTTTAAAATTAAGAAATTTATTACATCAAATCAGCTAAACATATGATTCAAAAAATTTTATTGTTGAGTTTTTAAACCACAAAAGGCACAAAAGACTTTTAGTATAAACTTTTTATACACAGTCAGAACACAACAATTTTTTTCAACTTAGATGAAAAATCTATTGTGAACTATTAAGAAATAACCTTTTCAACTTCCTTTTGTGACTTATGTGGTTAAATAAAATCTTTTTCGGAAAAGAAATTAATTAACCTAAGATTTATTCCTTTTCCGAAATCTCTTTAATCCTCTGCAAAGTATTGGGCACATTGCTCTGGAAATAATCCACAAACTCGTCCAGCGCATTCACTGAAAACTTCAGTACACTTCCGTTTTCCGTACTTTCAATTTGGTAGGTTTCCCGTGAATTCTCCCAATTCTGAGGCGTTCGCACACGGTCGTAAATCCAACCTAAATGCTTGAACGAAATTTCCTTTTCGGGAATATGTTTTTCAACCAGGTTGAACATCCCATTTCCTTGCGAATCATAAAGGTCAATAATGTTTCCTTCTTCTAAAGTGCCTTCGTAATAATGATCTGCCGCTCTTTCCGATGCCCATAGTTTGTATGATTCTTTATCCCACATTTTGTGCCAAATATCTTTGGACGAACTGTTTATTTCTATCTGATATTCAAGAAGTTTCATTCGGATTTATTTTAAGAATTATAAGCCGATTCTAAATCTGCAATCACAATTTTTTTCATTTGCAGCATGGCTTCAACCACATTCTGTGCTTTCTGAGGATTATTGAAATCGTTCATCAGTTCGAGCAATCTTTTCGGAACAATCTGCCAGCTCAGTCCAAACTTGTCTTTTAGCCACCCGCACATACTTTGCTGCCCTCCGTCTGCAGTAAGTGAGTTCCAGAGATGGTCGGTTTCTTCCTGAGAATCCGTCATTACTACCATTGAAATTCCTTCGTTGAAATCAAATTTATGGTCATAAGAATTATCTATGCAGAAGAATGTGTAGTTGTCGAGTGTGAACGCCGCATGCTGTACATTTTCAGGGACTTCATGAGTTTCATTACCAACGCCTTCACCATATTTCAATACACTTTCGATTTTTGAGTTTGGAAAAATACCGGTATAAAGTTCCATCGCTTCCATTGCTTTTCCATTGTTTTCGTGAATATACATCAGCGTTGGAATAATCTTCTGATCGCCCTGCATACCGAGATAAACTTGCCAGGTGACACCAAACTTATCACGAACCCAACCGTATTTTTTACTCCACGGATATTCGCCGAGTTCCATAAGAACCATTCCTCCTTCCGAAAGCGGCTTCCAGTACTTGTCAACTTCTTCCTCAGTTTCACAAAGAACCATAAAAGAAACCGATGCATTTTTCTCAAACTGTGGACCACCATTCAAGAGCATCAGGCGTTGCCCAAAAAGTTCGATATTAATGACTACGGGAGAATCTACTGTGATTTTGCCACCGAAAACTTCGCAGTAGAAATCTGCGGATGGTTTGGCATCGCCATCATACCAAAGACAGGGGAAAATATCGTTATTCATTTTGTTAGTGATGTTAAATTAATCTGCATATTGAACCAAAGAATTTTTGAAATGCAGGTATTGTTCACGGTATTGTTCCAAATCTGATTTTGAAGTATATTTAATTCCGAAAACTTTATTGATGTTTCCTAAAGTTTCAGAAGTCTCTTCATACGACCTGAAATAGCTTCCATCGTTTGCGGCAACCGTCCATCTTTTTACAAAAATTCTATTTTCTTTTTGTTGAGAAGTTTCAGTTATACTTTCTCCTTTTTTTACCTTAATATCAGTTGCTTTACCACTCCATTGTGGCGAAAAAATATAAAACTGAACTTTTCCGTCAGGTGAAGTGAAAATTGCACTGTCGAAACCTTCCGAATTCGTAGATGATTTTAAAGAATTTTTTGCCTTAAAATCTGAAGGATATTCAATTTCAAACCATGCCCCTTTAAAAATTTTGTAAGTGGTGTAAAGATCTGGGGTTTCTGACTTTAGAGTATCAGTTGCAACCTCCGTTTTTACTGTATCAACAGATTCATTAATCATTCCTGTAGTTTCTTTTTTGTTGCAGGAATTAATTATAATTAGCAAAACAATTGCTGAAACACTATTTGGAGTTCTCCACATATTTCTCAAAGTTGTGCAGTACAACCTCCCAAAAACGTCTTTGAGTTTCGACTGTGTTCTGTCTCTCGGGTTGAAAAATCATGGTAAAACGCGTGGTTCCTTCGTCCAATTTATCGAACTGAAATTCCACATTTCTGCCATCTTCAAGGGTTGAAAGAATTTTTCGAAGTGGCTCGATATCTATAATGGTTCCCGAAAAATTGTATCCGAAACTTCCATCTTTTGCCTCCATTCTGTATTTGAACTTTCCGCCTTCACGAAAATCATTTTCTGCTTTTGGACTATGCCAGTTCTGCATTGCAAAAAACCATTTTGTGACGTGTTTCGGCTCAAGAAAACTATCCCAAACTTTCTGAATGGGAGCAAGAAGCATTACCTCAGATTTAATCGAATCCATATTTATTTTTTTATAAATATAAGAAATTTCTCCGATGTCCCTTCAATTCAAAATTATTGTTTTTCGGCGTAATCCCTGAAATTATTCATTATCAGCGTCCATCCGTCGCGCTGCATATCAACAGGATTCTGGCTTTCAGGTTCGAAAGTCTCCGTTACTTCTGTTCGATTATTTTCTAGTTCATTAAAGGTTAGTTCCACTTTTCTGCCATCATCCAAGGTGTATTGAAGCGCTTTCTTTTCATCAATTTTATTAAAAGTTCCCGTGAAATCGAAGCCAAAACTTTTGTCTTTTGCTTCCATCGTATAACTGAATTTTCCACCTTCTCTGAAATCAGTTTTCGCTACAGCACACGTCCAGTCGTCAGTTGTAAAATTCCAATGGGTGATATGTTCAGGTTTTGTGAAATATTCCCAAACTTCTGAAACTGGCTTTGCTATGTTGGTTTTAATTACAATATTTTCCATTAATTTAATTTTTAAAAAAAAATAAATAAAAAGCAGACACCAAAATGATGTCTGCCACAACTCTATAAAAGTTTAACAATTGGAATTTCAACAATTGTAAATTTTGTTAATCCATGATAGCTTGATTTCTATTCCTCCACATTCTTCAACGCCATCAAAAGATGGTAAGCACCTTTGGTGACGAACGTTTTGTTGTGATGATTTACATCAAAATTCAGCAGTTCGGTATAGCCGTTTTCGGCATTTCCGATGGTTACCGGATACATTTTATAGGTTTTCGGCTTTATTTCCTCAAAAATATACTGTTGGTCTTCCCAAGTCACAATGGCATCATCCGGAATTACAAAACCTGCTTCTTCGTTTACCTCAACCTCAGCATTCATAAAGGTTCCCGGGATAAGTGCTACATCTTTATCAACCATATCACACTGAACGAGAACGCTTCTGTCCGCCGCAAAATCTTTTCCGATTAAACGGATCTTGGCAGAATATTTCTTTGCAGGATTTTGATTGGTATATGCAAAAACTCTTTGTCCGACCGCAATCTTATTCAGATCTTTTTCAAAAACTTTGAGTGTAAGCACCGTGTTATTGCTGTTTACGATTTCATAAAGTACTTCCGCCGGCGAAACATATTGTCCGATCGGAGCATTCACCCGTGAAATATAACCTGAAATCGGCGCAACAACCGCCATTGATTTCTGAATATTTCCGGCGCTCACCGAACCGGGATTAATGCCATAAGTCCGAAGTCTAGAAGCAATTCCGCTCACCACTGCACTTTGGTTCTGCGCTTCGCTTTGTGCACGCTGCATGACTTTATCGGAACTCGCCTGATATTTGTTGAGATACTTCTGTCGTTCATAATCTTTCTGTGCATATCCCTGGTTGGCGCGCGCCTGAAGATAATCCTGCTGCAGTTGCGCCATTTCGGCATTTTCAACTACAGCCAAAGTCTGCCCTTTGGTTACATAATTTCCCGGCATAAAACGGGCAACTTTTATAATTCCGCCGGTTGTGGAAGAAACGCCTGCCATTGCTTGCGGAGGCACTTCCATCTGTCCGGTCAAAATAATTTTGTTGGCAATATTCTGATTGTTCAATGTTGTCGTTTCTACTCCGGCATTTTTCTTCTGCAGGTCAGTAAGTGTAATTTGGTCACCGGAAACCTGAAAAACCTCTTCCACAGTTTCTTCCTTTTTCGTGCAGGAAAAAATCAGAAATCCGGATAACATTATATAGGTCAGTTTTTTCATTTTATTGTTTTTCATTAATTATCAGTTGCCTTGCAGGGCATTGAGTTCTATTATTTTTTCGTTCAGAAGTTTTTGAGCATCAATGTATTTGTTCTGAATTTCAAGACTTTGGTTTACGAGCATCGTGTATTCCAGATAATCGATTTCACCTTCTTTGGAGAGCAGTTCGGCCGTAAAAATAATGGTTTCGGCGTTTTTCAGCCCTTTGGTACGGTAATAATCGGTTTCAGACTTCAGTTTCTGATATTCGCCATAGGTTTTGGCATATTGGTTTTTCAGATTTCTAACCGCAATTTCATAATTATTTTCTGCAATCTGTTGATTGATTTTCTGACCTTCAATCACCGATTTTTGTGCGGTATTGAACAACGGAAGACCAACGCCAATCATTCCGCTGTGGAAACGGTGCGAACCGTTGTAATATTTGTCATCAGACCCCATTCCTTTCATCGTCATCGAATTGACACCAACATTAAAACTTGGCAAAAGTTTAGATTTTTCTGCCTGAAGTCTCGCACTTTCAATATTTCTCTGTTGTTCATACTGTTTCAGAACTAAAGGATTGCCATCGTAATTTTCATCAAACAATAATTCTGAATTATAAAAATCTCCTTTATCATTCGTGTACATTTCGTTATCATTAATCAAATAATTGAACTGGTAAAGTGAAACATCACGGTCTTTTGCAATATTCAACAACTGAATTTCTGTCGTTTTTTCGAGGATATTACTTTCTCCGGCTTTCAGTCTGAGTTCTGCTCTCTGATAATATTTTGAATAAATACTGTCTGCTTTTCTGAGCAGTTTCTGTTTTTCATCGAGATAATTCAGATCGTTGTAAACTAAAGCAATTTCGCGTTTCAGTTGCCATTTCTGTACATCCAAAGTCAGCAATGCATTTTTCCATTCTTCCATGAGAACCTGTTTCTGACTTTCGTAAAATTTCGGCATTCTCAATGTTTGATTTACCGATAATCCGTTGTCCACGTATGATGAATTCATTTGCCCTATTTCTGCAGAAATATTCAAAGGATCCACCACGGCGTAAGATTTTTTAATCTTATCCTGATAGTCAATCCGCTGCTGTCCGGACTTGATGTTCAAGTTGTTCTGCATGGCTTTATCGTAAGCCGTTTCCAATGAAATAGGAATTTGAGAAAAACCCATTAGCGGAAGAAAAAACAGCAGTATTTTTATATTCTTTAATTTCATAATTCTTAGCGTTTCAGCATTATTCATTTTCGTAAGTATCTTCGTCGTCACTCATTTCGTGAAGTTTACGGCGTTTATCCGGGAAATGTTTTTCAAACCACATATACATAATTGGCAGCAGATAAAGCGTGAGCAAAGTCGCCAACAACAAGCCACCGATAACCACGGTTGCCAAAGGACGCTGAACTTCTGCACCTTCGCCCTGGCTCAGCGCCATCGGAAGGAAACCGAGCGATGCTACCAGTGCCGTCATAAGCACCGGACGCAAACGCGTTTTACCACCAAATCTTACCACTTTTTTAAGGTCATTCGGATAATTCAGTTTCTGACGGTTAAATTCGGCGACAAGCACAATACCGTTCAATACCGCAACCCCGAACAGTGCGATAAATCCAACACCTGCAGAAATACTGAAATTCATTCCCCGGAGCCAGAGTGAAAAGATACCGCCAATCGCAGAAAGCGGAATTGCTGAGAATATGAGAAGACCGTATTTCACCGAATTAAAGGCAAAATAAAGCATCAGTAAAATAAGAAATAAACTCACCGGAACCGCTATTCCTAAACGTGCCTGAGCATGCTGAAGATTCTCGAAAGTTCCGCCATATTTCACAAAATATCCGGTTGGAAATTTTATATCCTGTTCCACTTTTGCCTGCAAATCTTCCACCGTTGACTGAATGTCCCGATCGCGAACGTTGAACCCAACAATAATTCTGCGTTGTGCATCTTCTCTTTGGATTTGATTAATGCTTTCTTTCAGTTCCACATCAGCCACAGAAGTTAGTGGAATCTCGGCACCGAAAGGTGTGGAAATCAGAAGATTTTTCACATCATCCACATTTTTTCTTTGTTCTCCCGCTAACCGAACCACCAAATCGAATTTCTTTTCACCTTCGTAAACGGAACCTGTTGCCTGTCCTGCAAACGCTGTATTAACGATTCGGTTGACATCGCTCACGTTTAGTCCGTATTGCGAAAGCGCACCACGGTTGTAGGTGATTACAATTTGTGGCATCCCGGAAATTGGTTCTACATAAATATTTTCGGCACCTTTTATTTTTTTGGAAAGCTCACCCATTTTTTCGGCATAAACTTTCAAAGTATCGAGGTTTTCACCAAAAATTTTAATGACAACATCCTGTCTTGCACCGGTCATCAGTTCATTAAAACGCATATTCACCGGATATTGGAAGGAATAAGTGACACCAATAAGATTTTTCTTGAGTTCGGCAGTCATTTTCTCCGCCAGTTCATCATAAGTTTTAGCGGAAGTCCATTCTTTTCTTGGTTTCAGAATCACCATCATATCGCTCGCTTCAATAGGCATCGGATCGGTCGGGATTTCACTGCTTCCGGTTTTCCCTACAATTTTTTCAATTTCAGGGAATTTTGCAAGCAGCACCTGCTGAGATTTGAGGATGGCTTCTGTGGAAGTTTTCAGGTTACTTCCCGGTAAAACTCTTGTATCAACAGCAAAGTCGCCTTCCGGTAAACTTGGTATAAATTCGCCTCCCAATCTTGTCATTACGAACATCGCGAAGAAGAACAAGGCAACTACGCCGAAAAATGCAAGATTGTGAAGTTTGATAACTTTATCAATCGTTTTTTCGTAAAACTGCTCCAAAAATCCCATCATTCTGTCGGAAATGTTTTTCTTATTTTCAAGATTTTTAGACATAAAAAGCGAACTCATCATCGGAATATAAGTGAGCGACAGAATAAACGCTCCCAAAAGTGCGAAGATTACCGTCTGAGCCATCGGTTTGAACATCTTGCCTTCTACGCCTTCCAAAGTAAGAATCGGGATGTAAACCATTAAAATAATGATTTGCCCAAATACTGCGGAGTTCATCATTTTGCTTGCAGAAGTGTAAACCTCATCATTCATAAACGCCTGAGAAACACGTTTTCCCTGAAATGCTTTCAAGTGATGAAGCCGGTGCAGTACCGCTTCTACAATAATTACCGCACCATCCACAATTAACCCAAAATCGAGCGCTCCCAAACTCATCAGGTTTCCTGAGACTCCAAAAATGTTCATCATAATGATGGCAAACAGCATCGACAGCGGAATTACGGACGCCACAATGAAACCGGCTCGTAGATTCCCTAAGAATAAAACGAGAACGAAAATGACGATTAGTGCGCCTTCAATCAGGTTTTTGGAAACGGTTCCAATGGCGTTATTCACCATTTTTGTACGGTCGAGAAACGGATCGAGTTTTACACCTTCAGGAAGGGTTTTTTCGATTTCAGCGATGCGTTTTTTTACTTTAGCAATAACTTCATTCGAGTTTTCGCCTTTCATCATCATCACCACAGCTCCGGCAACTTCACCTTCTCCGTTATACGTCATAGCGCCGTATCTGATGGCTTTTCCGTATTGTACGGTCCCAATATTTTTGATTTGAATTGGGGTTCCGTCCGGAAGATTTCTGATGACGGTATTTTCAATATCATCCACTTTTCCAACCAAACCTTCGGTTCTGATAAAGAGAACAGACGGTCCTTTTTCGATATAAGCCCCTCCTGTATTCTGATTATTCTTCTCCAAAGCTTCGAATACTTCCTGCATGGTAACGCCCATTGCCGTAAGTTGAGAAGGATTTACGGCAACTTCATACTG
>CAZPQV010000039.1:0-21029 GCA_964588705.1 uncultured Chryseobacterium sp. | reverse complement strand
CTTTTGGATGAAGGTTTTAACCATAAAATTAAAATTGTTGGCGACGGTTATGATTTTGAAAACATCAAAAAACTGAAATCTGAACTTGGCGTCGATGAAACTGCTGAAATGACGGGCTTTACCGATAATCCGTATCCGCACTTCAAAAATGCAGATTTCTATATCTTAAGTTCGAGATACGAAGGTTTCCCAACGGTTTTGTTTGAAGCCATTACGATGAAAAAGAATATCATCGCCACTGATGTTTCAGGCGTTCGCGAAATGCTGGAAGACGGGAAGCTCGGCTTGATAGTTGAAAATTCCGAGGAAGGAATTTATGAAGGAATGAAAAAAGCCCTTTCAGAACCAGAACATTTTTCGGAATATCAGCAGAACCTTAAAGATTATGAAATACCATTCACACTCGAAAACTCTGTACGATCAATTATGCAAATTTTAGATGAATTGTAAATTGATTTTCTATTATCTTTGCTTAGATGTCCAAATATTCAACCATTCAAAAAGATTTTTACAGGGAAAGCGGAAAATGGCTTTCAAGTTCGCAGATTTGGGTTAAATGTGTTAATCCAAACCTTCATTTCATCTATCTTTTACGCAAATGTCAGCAGCATCCAAAAAAATCTATCAAGGGAATGTTCTGGAGAATGGTGTTGCGACACCATCAAATTAAATACGGATTTCAGATTTATCCCGAAACACAAATTGGCGTAGGACTTTACCTCGGACATTGGGGAACGTTAGTCATTAACCCTAAAGCAAAAATTGGAAAAAACTGCAACATCGCCCAAGGCGTGACTATTGCCCAGGCGAACCGAGGAAAAAACGAAGGCGTTCCCGAAATCGGCGATGAAGTGTGGATTGGCCCTAATGCGGTCATCGTTGGAAAAATAAAAATTGGTAATAATGTACTGATTGCACCGAATGCTTATATCAATTTTGATGTTCCGGCAAACTCAGTGGTGATAGGAAATCCCGGAGTAATTTCTCCAAAAGACAACGCCACGGAAGGGTATATAAATAATAAAGTGTGAGAGGCTGGAAGTACGAAGTCCGAAGACCGAAGTCGGAAGAAAGTAAAAGTCAATTTTCTAATGCAGACCAAAACACTATAATATTGAACTTTTGAACAAATTTGAACAATATCCCTTCTTGCGATAGGAAAGAAACAATTTCAAACTAAATTGAACAACACTATGTCAAATTCATATCAGAAAATTTTCGAAAACAACAAAAATTGGATAGAGGAAAAAATGGGCGAAGACGCTGATTTCTTCTCAAATCTTGCAAAAGGGCAAAGTCCGGAATACCTTTATATCGGGTGTTCCGACAGCCGGGTTTCTGCCGAAGAAATGATGGGACTGAAACCCGGTGAACTTTTCGTGCACAGAAATATTGCGAATGTGGTGAATACGCTTGATATGAATTCTACGGCGGTTATTCAGTATGCCGTTGAGCATCTAAAAGTAAAGCATATAATCGTTTGCGGGCATTACGGCTGTGGCGGCGTGAAAGCTGCCATGAATCCCGAAGATTTAGGAATTCTGAATCCTTGGTTACGGTTAATTCGTGATGTGTACAGAATTCACCAAAAAGAACTGGATGCCATTGATTGCGAACACGAAAGATACAACCGTCTTGTAGAGCTTAATGTTCTGGAACAGTGCATTAATGTCATTAAAATGGCTTCGGTACAGCAACGCTACATTGTTGAAGATTATCCCATTGTCCACGGTTGGGTTTTCGATATGAAATCCGGTAAACTGATTGATTTAGATATTGATTTTGAAGAAATTCTCTCTGATATCCAGAAAGTTTACGACCTTACCAATTCGTCATGGGTTATGAGCCGGAAAAAGAACAAAAACCTGATGTAAAAATAGATTTTGAATATTAAAATTTGTTAATGTTTAGAAAAAATCTATAATTTATTTTGGTTTTTTTACTTCCACTTTTTATTTTTGCAAACCAATCTTAAAATAATTGTGAAAAAATTCTGGAACATATTGGTTTTAATCATCTTTGTAAACTTCACGGCTTTACCATGTATTGCTGAGGTTTTCAACTTTGATTTACCACAAACCAATATGATTGTTTCGGAAGAAGAAAACCACTCTTCTACATCATTTATCGTTTACGAAAAAACGATTCCGAAAACTTTAAGTGTTCACGATTTTATTAAATTTTTCGAATCGCATTCTCACAGAAAGGCACTTATTATAAAAGATGAAAACATTCATCTCTCGCCTTATCTTTCTATATTTTCTCCGCCTCCTGAAGTTTAATTTTTTGAGCAGTTTAGGAAAATCACTCCTGTTTCAGTCCGAAATCGAGAGGATTTTCATGACTTAAAAAATTAATTTCAAACAATCAGACATTTGATTTTCAGGCAAATAGATTATCTGTGTCTTCACAAACTCTTTTCAAAAAATGAAAAAAGCAAAAAATCTGTTTGGAGGGATTAAAGAGAACTTCCCTTCAGGAGTCGTAGTATTTTTGGTAGCGCTTCCACTCTGTTTAGGAATCGCACTGGCATCGGGAGCACCACCGCTCTCGGGAATTATTGCCGGAATTATTGGCGGAATCGTAATCGGTTCATTATCCAATTCAAACATTTCAGTTTCCGGACCTGCAGCGGGCTTAGCTGCCATCGTATTATCAGCCATAACAGAGCTTGGAGCATTCGAGCTTTTCCTTACTGCTGGATTAATTGCCGGTATTATTCAGATAGTTCTCGGATTTTTGCGGGCAGGCAGCATCTCCAACTATTTCCCGAATTCAGTTATCGAAGGTATGCTTGCGGGCATTGGAATTATTATTATTCTGAAGCAGATTCCGCACGCTTTAGGTTACGATGCAGTTTCTTTCAGCAGTGAGACCGTTTTTGAAAACGGCTTAGGCCTTTCGAGCATCACCAATTACATTTCGAATGTCATTTCATCGATACATCCGGGAGCTGTAATCGTTACCCTGATATCGCTTGGAATTCTTCTGGCTTGGGATAAAGTACCTGCATTAAAAAAACTGAAGCTTTTGCCAGGAGCTTTGGTAGCAGTAATGATCGGAATTCTCACCAATGAAGTTTTTAAATTAACAGGCAGCTCACTTGCTATAACTCCGGATAATTTGGTAACACTGCCGGTCCCGACCTCAGCAGCTGAGTTCGCTGCATTGGTAACACTACCCGATTTCTCAGGATTTCTGAATCCGCAGGTATGGATCGTTGGCGCAACTATCGCCATTGTTGCCTCTATCGAAACTTTGCTTTGTATTGAAGCTTCCGACAGGTTAGATCAGCAGCGGAGAATTACCGATACCAATGTTGAGCTCCGCGCCCAGGGAATCGGAAACCTTGTAAGCTCGATGATTGGCGGCCTGCCGATTACCTCGGTTGTAGTAAGAAGTTCCGCTAATGCGAATGCCGGCGCAACCTCCAAATCATCGACCATTATTCATGGTGTGCTACTTTTGGTTTGCGTTCTCAGTATTCCGTTTATTCTGAACCTTATTCCGCTCGCAACCTTGGCGGCAGTACTGCTGTTGGTAGGTTACAAACTGGCGAGTCCCGAGAAAATAAAGCACTTCATGGCTAAAGGTAAATTTCAGTACATTCCTTTTCTGGCAACGGTGATTGCAGTGGTATTTACCGACTTGCTGACCGGAGTTGCAATTGGAATGGCAATCGCAATTTTCTTCGTCCTTCAGGGCAATATGAAGCGTGCGTATTATTTCAGTCGCGAAGAACTGGAGGAAGCTGATGAAATTACCCTGAAGCTTGCCGAAGAAGTGTCGTTCCTGAACAAAGCGGCCATTAAAAAGACGTTGAAAAATATTCAGCCTTATTCGAAAGTGACCATCGATGCCAAAACGACATCGTATATCACTTCAGATGTTCTGGAAATGATACAGGATTTTGCAAATATCCGCGCCAAAGAAGAGCAAATCCAGGTTCAGCTGGTCGGCTTCCGCACCAACTATGGTGATTATGCCAAAGATCAGCATTCACATATTACGATTGACCACCGAAGAGCTATGTAATTCTTCAGTGAATTTAAAATTATTAAAAAAAAGAAATATAATTCAATGTTAATATGCCTTGCCGGATGATTGCTGTAAACTTTCAAAGTTTCTTCATATCAAACTAAATTTCAATTCGGCGAGGCTATTTTAACCCTAAATATAAAATAATGAAAGCACATACTTCAGAAACACAATCCACCATAACACCGGAAAAAGCGTTGCAATTTTTAAAGGAAGGCAACGAGAGATTTGTAAGCAATCTGAAAATCAACAGAAACCTGTTGGAACAGGTAAACGATACACGTGAAGGACAATGGCCCTTTGCCGTAATATTAAGCTGTATCGACAGCCGAACTTCTGCAGAATTGATATTTGATCAGGGTTTGGGTGATATTTTCAGTATCAGAATCGCAGGAAATTTTGTAAATCAGGATATTTTAGGTTCTATGGAATTTGGGTGTAATGTAGCCGGCTCCAAGCTTATTGTCGTTTTGGGACACAGCAAATGTGGGGCGCTGAAAGGCGGCCTTGATGCCGCAAAAATAGAAGATTTGGGTATGGACAACCTTAACCACCTCATCTATCACTTCGACGAATGTATCAACGATATCATCAAAGAAGGCGAAGAACGCTCTTCACAAAACGAAGATTTATTAGAACGTTTGACGGTTTGCAATATTCATAAAACAATGAACGACATCCGCCACCAAAGTTCGACGTTGAGAAACCTCGAGAAATCAGGAAAAATAAAGATTGTTGGCGCAAATTACTGTGTAGAAAGCGGTATTGTGACCTGGATAAATGAAACCGATACTCTTGGAATAAACCGATCAGAAAAAGTGCTGGCTACTTCCCATTAAATGCGGTCATCGTATTCTGAATTCCCGCAAAAACGAATGACAGACATGCTTTTGAAAACTTCTCGATTCTTTCGGGAAGTTTTTCTTTTTCATCATCATTCCAGGTTCCAAGTACATAATCAACCTGCCGGCCTTCTGAAAATTCAGCAGAAATCCCAAAGCGGATTCTTGGATAGGCCTGCGTCTGGAGTTCGTCCTGAATGCTTTTCAGTCCGTTGTGACCTGCATCCGAACCTTTCATTTTCATTCGCAGAGTTCCGAAGGGAAGTGCCAAATCGTCTGTAATCACCAGCAGATTTTCCAAAGGAATATTCTCTTTCTGCATCCAGAATTTAATAGCTTTCCCGGAAAGATTCATATAAGTATCCGGCTTCAAGATCAGCACTTTACGTCCTTTATATTTTCCTTCGGCCATCCACCCGAAATTGGTGGACTTAAAAGGAGCATCAATTTCGGCAGCGATTTTCTCAGCCACTTTAAAACCGATGTTATGGCGTGTTTCTACGTATTCGTCGCCTTTGTTCCCGAGACCGATAATGAGGTATTTCACAGTATCTTCTTCTATTGTTATAGGTTTCTTTTTCTTAAACCAATTGCAAATATAAAACTTCATCTTCAAATTTATTGTTGAGGCAATTTCAACGAAAACTTTTCACTTAGCAAGTTTCCATTTAGGAAACTAAAAGATTATTTTCCCAAAATCCTCTCCAGCACATCCGTCACCTCATCCACATTTTTCACATTTTCTTTGCGCATCATCAGTTGATTGCCGTCTTTGGAATGTTTTTCTTTCAGCGTTGCTTCTGCAGGATTGGATGTGAGATAAGTGATAATATGTCTGAATTTCTCGCTTGAATAAAATTTATCCTGCGGATTGGACGGAAAATATCCGAGGAAAATTCCGTTCTTCACCACAATTTTCTCAAAACCGATGTCGGAGGCAAGCCATTTTAATTCTACAGATTTCAAAAGATTTTTGGCTTCGGTTGGCAGGTTTCCGAAACGGTCAATCAGTTCAGATTCAAATTTCTGAAGTTCGGCTTTGCTCGGAATTTCCGCCAGTTTCTGATACAGCGTTAGCCGCTCTTCCGTACTCTGAACATAGAAATCCGGCAGCATCAGTTCCATATCGGTATCGATATTCACGTCTTTGGTCGTGTTGATGAGTTTTTTCCGTTCTTCTTCGTTGTCAAAAAGATTTTCGAATTCTTCATCATTCTGAAGTTCTTCCAACGCTTCTTGCATGATTTTCTGATAGGTTTCAAAACCCATTTCATTAATGAAACCGCTTTGTTCCGCACCCAACAAATCGCCTGCACCACGAATTTCCAGGTCCTTCATCGCAATCTGAAAACCACTTCCCAAATCCGAAAACTGCTCAATCGCTTCCAGACGTTTTCGCGCATCGGAAGTCATCATATCATAAGGCGGTGTAATCAGGTAACAGAAGGCTTTCCGGTTGCTTCGCCCTACTCTGCCGCACATTTGGTGCAGATCAACCATTCCAAATTTTTGCGCATCGTTGATGAAAATCGTGTTGGCGTTCGGCACGTCAACGCCTGATTCTACAATGGTGGTTGACACCAACACGTCATATTTCCCTTCCATAAAATCCAGCACATTCTGTTCGAGCTGCTTCCCTTCCATTTGTCCGTGACCGGTAATTACCCGTGCATCTGGCACCAATCGCTGAATCAGTCCGGCAATATCTTTCAGATTTTCAATTCTGTTGTTGATGAAATATACCTGTCCATCTCGCTGAAGTTCGTAAGCCACGGCATCGCGGATGATTTCTTCATTAAAACCAATCACCTGCGTATCAACAGGCTGTCGGTTTGGCGGAGGCGTTTTAATCACCGATAAATCTCTCGCCGCCATCAGCGAAAACTGCAATGTCCTCGGAATTGGCGTTGCCGTAAGCGTGAGCGTATCGATATTATTTTTTAAAGTTTTGAGTTTATCTTTTACGTTCACCCCGAATTTGTGTTCTTCATCGATGATTAAAAGTCCCAAATCTTTGAACTCAATATCTTTTCCAACCAATTGATGTGTTCCGATGACAATGTCAAGTTTCCCGTTTTTCAAACCTTCTTTAACCTCAGATTTCTGTTTTGCAGAACGGAAACGGTTGAGATAAGACACATTCACCGGAAAATCTTTCAGTCGTTCCTTGAATGAACGATAATGCTGAAACGCCAAAATCGTAGTCGGAACCAAAACCGCCACTTGTTTTCCGTCGGTTGCTGCTTTAAACGCCGCACGAATCGCGACCTCCGTTTTCCCGAAACCAACATCACCGCAAACCAATCGATCCATCACAGTTTGCGCTTCCATATCTTTTTTTACATCGAAAGTCGCCTTTTCCTGATCGGGAGTATCTTCGTAAATGAAACTGGCTTCCAACTCGTTTTGTAGGTAAGAATCGGGCGTGAAGGCAAATCCTTTGGCTGTTTTCCGTTCTGCGTAGAGTTTGATCAGGTCGAAAGCAATCTGTTTTACTTTTGCTTTGGTTTTCTGTTTCAACGATTTCCAGGCAGGTGAACCGAGTTTTGAAAGCACGATTTCCCTTCCGTCCGGACCGTTATATTTTGAAATTTTGTGCAGCGAATGAATCGAAACATACAGCAAATCCTGATTTTTATACACCAGTTTGAAACATTCCTGCACTTTCCCGCTGTTGTTTACCTTCACCAAACCCATGAATTTTCCGATGCCGTGGTCGATGTGCGTGATGTAATCGCCGATTTTCAACGACATTAAATCTTTCAGTGTCAATTGTTCCGATTTAGCAAAAGAATTCTTTGCATGAAACCTTTGGTAACGGTCAAAAATCTGATGATCCGTGTACACCGAAATTTTTAGTTGAGGATCGACAAACCCCTCATGCAATTCTGATTTGAACGATTTAAAAGCCACTTCATGATTAAGCTCTTCCAGAATACTTTCCAATCGTTCCTTCTGTTTCTCAGTGGAAAAAGAAATCCAGGTTTCGTAACCGTCCGCATTTTTGTTTTTTAAATCTTCGGCAAGAAGTTCAAAGTTTTTATGAAAAGAAGGTTGCTGGGTTTGGTTGAGTTGTAAAACCGTTGAGTTGTTGAGTTGTTGAGCCGTAAAATCAATCAGTTTAAATCTATTCAGGTTTTCTGAGAGCGTTTCTTGAGAAATAAACAGTTCATCAGGCGTTTGATGCTTCAGATCTTTACTGAGTTTTTCAAAACTGATTTCCGCCTTTTCGTAGAATTCATGGATTTTCTTCTCGCCCAAATATGCATTTTTTGAAACAATGATGCTGTCGTGCTTCAGGAGATCGAAAAACGGAACTTTGCTTCCGGAAACCGAAAAATTCATATTCGAAACCAACTGAAACTGCTTGATTTTTTCCTTTGAAAGCTGGGTTTCAATATCAAACGTCTTGATGCTTTCCACTTCACTTCCGAAAAAAGTAATTCGGTACGGCTCTTCGTTGGAGTACGAGAAAACATCCACAATTCCGCCCCGAACAGAGAATTCTCCGGGTTCGGAAACAAAATCGGACTGGTTGAACTGATAACTGGTCAGAAGCTCTTCTACAAAATCAAAATCCAGAGAATCGCCCACTTTTATGGTGTGCGAAATCGCCTTGAAATCTTCCTTTTTCAGCACCTTTTCACTCAAAGCCGCAAATGGCGCAACGATTACCTTCGGTTTGTTTTCAGAATTCAGACGGTTCAAAACTTCGGTTCTCAAGACCAAATTGGCATTCTGAACTTTCTCAATCTGATACGGTTCGAGATGCGACGGCGGAAAATACAACACCTGTTCCTTTCCTAACAATTCCTCCAGTTCTGAAGTGGCGTACAATCCTTCCTCCTTATCATTTAAAAGAAAAAGAATTATTTTTTTCTGAATCAAAAAAAGTTCTGCCACAAAAACAGACGGTGCCGAACCTGCCGCTCCTTTTACCGAAACACTCTGATTCTGTTCGAGTTGAATAAATATTTCCTGGCCGAAATTCTTTTTCAGAAGTTCGGGTAGCAGGGTTTCGTTGATGGTTTTTAACTGCATAGCCTCTCCCTAAATCCCTCTCCTAAGGAGAGGGACTTCCAAGGTTTAATTTTTAATTACAAACAGAAATGCGGTTTTGGGAGTTTCCCGAAACCGTTCTGAGGTGCAAATTTACATTTTTTTAATTTTTATAATCTTGAAACCGGAGCGTGTTAAAACTTTCACAAAAAATAATCTTATCGTTATGCGGCATGATGATTGAATGTTTGTTACCAGTAAAATCACATTAAAATTTAGAATTATGAAAAATTTATTAAAGTACCTTGGAGCATTGCTTATCTTTTTCTCATTGGTAAGTTTAACTTCCTGTAGCAGGGACGACGACCCGGCCGACAACGATTTTTTTGCAGGAACCTATAAAGGAAAAGTGTCTTATCGTGATGGTTTGAACACCAATATCAGCGTAGACGCCGGAAGTGTTTTCGTCACTAAAATTGCGAGCGGAACGAAGTATAATTTTACTTTTTCGAACAGTATTCCGGCATTAAATGGAATTGAATTTGAGAAAAAAGGAGACAATTCATTAGTGATGATTGGCTCAACTGCAACGTCATATATTAGAATTGATAACAACAAACTTGAAATGTTTTACACAAAAGACGGAAAAATTTGGACCGCCAATGCAACCCGATAATCTTTTATAACTTCAATTTATAGCTGCTTCCACTTTTTGGAAGCAGTTATTTTTTAAATTTGCTTCATGTTAAACTTCATCAAGAAAACCGCAGCAAAAATTTGGGCAAAAAAACACGTCCGAAACTGCGAAAATTATAAGCAGAATGCAGCTGAAAATCAGGAGCAACTTTTACTTGCGCTGACGAAAACTGCTGAAAAAACACTCTTTGGCCGCGAACACCAGTTCGAGAAAATAAAATCTGTTGAGGATTATCAAAACCGTGTTCCGGTAAGAGACTACGAAGGTTTGAAACCCTATATTGAAAAGGTAAAAAAGGGGCAGCGAAACATCCTTTGGACAGACACTCCCGAATATTTTGCCAAAACTTCGGGCACCACTTCCGGATCCAAATACATTCCGATTTCTAAAGAGGGAATGCCGTATCAGATTGCAGCGGCGCAAAGTGCTATTTTTCATTACATCGCGCAGAAAAACAATGCCGATTTCGTGAACGGAAAAATGATTTTCCTGCAGGGAAGTCCGGAACTTGAGGAAGTTTACGGCATAAAGACTGGCCGTCTTTCGGGGATTGTGGCGCATCATATCCCAAAATATTTGCAGAAAAACCGCTTGCCAAGCCTTCAAACCAACCTCATCGAAGATTGGGAAACCAAAGTGGACGAAATTGTAAAAGAAACTGAAAAGGAAAACATGACGCTGATCTCCGGAATTCCACCTTGGCTGATCATGTATTTCGAAAAACTGATTGAAAGAAACGGCAAAAAAATCACGCAGTTATTTCCAAATCTACAACTGATTATTACCGGCGGCGTCAACTTCGAGCCATACCGTGAAAAAATGAATGAACTTCTTGGAAAACCTGTGGATACCGTTCAGACTTTTCCGGCGAGTGAAGGCTTTTTTGCATTTCAGGACGACTATACCAAAGAAGGTTTGCTGCTTTTAACCAATCATGGAATTTTTTATGAATTTATTCCTTTAGATCAGTATGGAAAACCGGATGCGCCCCGATTAACTTTAAAAGACGTAGAGCTTAATAAAGATTACGCACTGATTCTGACAACGAATTCCGGGCTTTGGTCGTATTCCATTGGAGATGTGGTGAGATTTATTTCTAAATATCCTCACAGAATCTTGGTTTCGGGCAGAACAAAACATTTTACTTCGGCATTCGGAGAGCACGTGATTGCTTTTGAAGTTGAAGAAGCCATGAAAACCACGGTTGAGAAATATCCTGCGCAGATTACCGAGTTTCATTTGGCGCCACAGGTGAATCCTGCGGAAGGCCTGCCCTACCACGAATGGTTGATCGAATTTGAAAAAGAACCTGCTGATTTGGAAGCTTTCAGAAAAAATTTGGATGAGGAAATGCGCTCAAGAAATACCTATTATAATGACCTGATTTCCGGAAATGTTTTGCAACCATTGGTGATTACGAAACTGCAAAAAAATTCGTTCCACGAATACGCAAAATCTGAAGGAAAACTGGGCGGACAAAACAAAATTCCGAGATTGGCAAATGACCGAAAGATTGGAGATTTCCTTGAAAAATTAAAAATTTAATCAAACTGCTGCTTTTTGTAAATGGTAGTTTCTGCCCAACCCTTGCAAACTTTAAAAATCCCCGAATTCAGAAATCTGATGATGGGAAGATTCTCGCTCATTCTGGCATTCAGAATGTTGGCAACATTGCTGGGCTGGTGGATTTATCAACTTACCAACGATCCTTTTGCGATTGGATTAATCGGTCTTTCCGAAGTCATTCCTGCCGTAAGTTCGGCACTCTATGCAGGTCACGTGATAGATAATACCGAGAAGAAACGATTGCTTTTAATCATGAATTACTGCTATGTCGTTCTGATTGGTTTTCTTGCGCTCCTGGCATTTTACGAAAAAGACATTCATCATTTCAGCAACAAAGAAGTTACCTATTTCATCTACGGAACAATATTCTTTACCGGAATTTGCAGGGCATTCATCGGACCATTAGTGCCATCCATGATTCCGAAAGTTGTGGGCACCGAAAGGCTGGCTTCAGCCATCACCGTCAATCAAGCGACTTTCCTCACGGCATCGGTTTGCGGTCATGCATTGGGCGGATTTTTCATTCACTGGTTTGATATCGCAGGAACGCTGTTTATCATCGTTGGACTGTTGGTTTTTGCTTCAGTATTCTTCTTGTTCATCAACAAACATTTCTCTGAAAATGCCGGAAAAAAGATGAAAATCATCGAAAGCATGAAGGAAGGCATCGATTATATTTACAAAACCAAGGAAATTCTCGGCGCACTGATGCTCGATATGTTTGCCGTTTTATTTGGTGGTGCCGTTGCAATGATTCCGGTTTTTGCAAGAGATATTTTAAAAGTCGGTTCACAGGGATTTGGCTTCCTCAATGCAGCTGCAGACATCGGCGCAGCGCTCATTATCATTACTTTAAGCTTCGTTCCGCTTCGCAAAAATCAGGGAAAAATACTTTTGGTTGCCGTTGCCGGATTCGGAATCTGCATTATTGGTTTCGGACTTTCAAAATGGTACTGGCTGTGGTTCCTCTTCCTGGATTTAAGCGGAATTTTGGATGGAATTTCTGTCGTTATCCGGGGAACTATTGTTCAGTTAAAAACTCCGGAACACATCCGCGGAAGAGTGTTGAGTGTGAATTCAATTTTCATTATGTCGAGCAACGAACTTGGGCAATTTGAGAGCGGTGTTGCTGCAAAACTATTAGGCGTGGTTCGTTCCGTGATTTTTGGTGGAAGCATGACGCTGTTCATTGCGCTTTTCGTGGCGAAAAAATTCCCGAAACTACGTAAAATGGAGTATTGATTTTTTGAGAACAGCACATTTATGCCTTCGTAGGATATTTCACACCGGCTTTCCACTGCAATCTCCGATACCTGAGGATTTCCGTTTCAAAACGACGAAGGAGTTTCGACGATTCTATCAATTCAATAACAATTAAAGAGTCAATCCGGGCTAAGAGTTCACTTACTGTTTCATCCCGTCGAACAAAGACTTATTAACAGCATTAGATACTGAAAATCAATAATTTAATCCTAACATATCAATAATTGTGAATTAATAAATACAATTAAAATATTAAAAAAACTATCTTTGCTTTATGGCACAGAAGGAAACATTATCGTCTCTTACTCACGGTAATTTTGCAAGGGAACTCTCAATTTCAGAAGGCAAAATGCCTCCAAATGCAGTTGATTTCGAGAAACTCGTTATAGGAACTTTTCTTATTGATAAAAAAGGACTCGATTATTCTATCGATTTACTTAAACCTGAAGTCTTTTACGATCCAAGACATCAGGTAATTTTTGCTGCCATCATAAAACTTTACGAAAGCAATCATCCGGTTGATTTAATGACGGTTATTCAGGAGCTGAAAAAAGAAGAAAAACTCGGACTTGCCGGAGGCGACCATTATATTATCGAACTGACGATGGGTGTGAGTTCTTCAGCTCATATTGAATATCACGTCCGTGTAATTCTTGAAAAATTTATTTTAAGAAGTCTCATCAATGTTTCTGCAAACGTTATTGACAACTCATATAAAGAATCAACCGACGTTTTTGAACTTTTAGACAAAGCCGAACAGTCATTTTTTGAAATCACCAACGGAACCATCAAAAAAGGATTTGACACTGCGAACTCCTTGGTAAAACAGGCCATTGAAACCATTAAATCCCTAAAAGACAAAGAAGGACTTTCCGGTATTCCATCCGGTTTTAAAGATATTGATAAAGAAACCGGCGGTTGGCAAAATTCAGATTTAATTATTATTGCAGCACGCCCGGCGATGGGTAAAACGGCCTTTTTGCTATCGATGGCAAGAAATATTGCAGTTCATCACAAAATTCCATTGGCGCTGTTTTCTCTAGAAATGGCTTCAGTTCAGTTAATTACTAGGATGATTTCGTCTGAAACCGGTATTTCTTCAGAAAAACTGAGAAAAGGACAAATGTCTGATGACGAATGGCAAAGACTGTTTTCCAACGTTTCCGAACTGGAAAATGCTCCTTTATATATTGATGAAACACCTTCGCTATCGGTTTTCGATTTCCGTGCGAAGTGCCGCCGTTTGGTAATGCAACACGGTGTAAAAATCATCATGGTCGATTATCTTCAGCTGATGACGGCCAACAGCGGTGGAAAGGCCACAGGAAACCGTGAACAGGAAATTGCAATGATTTCAAGGTCGCTTAAAGCTATTGCTAAAGAACTGAATGTTCCGGTAATTGCTTTGTCGCAGCTGTCAAGAAGTGTAGAGACAAGAACGGGAAAAAGACCTCAACTTTCTGACCTTCGTGAATCGGGAGCGATTGAGCAGGATGCGGATATCGTATCGTTCATCTTTCGACCTGAATATTATAAAATTACCACTTGGGATAACGACGAAGAAGGCCAGCAAACCTCAACCGAAAACCAGGCAGAAATTATCATTGCCAAGCACAGAAATGGTGCTACTGCCGACGTAAGGCTTTCGTTCATTAAAAATCTTGGAAAATTCACTGACCTTGATTTGTATGGAGATCACTATGGTTATCAACCGTCAAACTTCGATAAAATGGAAGGTGATGGTTTTGGCAGAGTAACCATTTCCAGCGATCCTACTGCTGCTTTTGATTTGCCGGATAATTCGAGTTTCTCCGGGCTTTCCGGTTCTTCAATGAATGATTTTGATGAAGATGACGAGCTTCAGTTCTAAAAAATAAACAATCAAATTTGGATTACAGAATTGAGATTTACACCGACGGTGCGTGCAGCGGCAACCCCGGAAAAGGAGGTTATGGCATTCTTATGCGCCAACCCGAGCGTAATCATGAAAAGCAGTTTTCGAAAGGTTTCCGTAAAACCACCAATAACCGGATGGAATTACTTGCCGTAATTGAAGCTCTTGAAAAACTCAAATCCAACCACAACGATGTTCACGTATTTACCGACAGTAAATATGTAGCCGATGCCATCAACAAAAACTGGATTGAAGGCTGGATAAAAAGAGGTTTTAAAAATGTGAAAAATCCTGATTTGTGGCGAAGATTTATCCCACTTTTCAGAGATCACAACCCTACCTTCCACTGGATCAGAGGACACTCCGGACATCCTGAAAATGAAATTTGCGACCGTCTTGCCGTAGCAGCATACAATAAAGAAAACCTTGAAATTGATGAGGGTTTTGAAAATGCGAATGACGGTGGACTTTTTTAAGAGTGAATCTATGAATGGTGAATAAGTGAATTTGAAAATTTACATCAAGTAACATTTTAGACCCATCCAAAAATTCACATATTGACTATTGACTTATTGACTATTTCAAAGTTCTCATTTCCTTATCTTTGCAGAATGAACTACATCGAAGCCCTTCAAAAAAGATATTCTGTAAAAAAATTCAACAAAGCAAAAATCCCTGCAGACGTTCTGAAAGATATTCTCGAAGCCGGAAGACTTTCGGCAAGTTCACTTGGGCTGCAGCCATACAAGATTTACGTGGTTGAAAGTGATGATATGCTTACAAAACTTCAGGAAGCATTTTACAATAAATCTCAGGTTTCAACCTGTTCGCATTTAATTATTATTTCATCGAAAAAAGAAATCGAAGACCACTATATCGACGGTTATTTTAAGCATATTACCGAAGTTAGAAAAGTTGAAATCGAAAGTCTAGATAAATTCAGAAAAAGCATCAACAGTTTTCGAGACAGTATCGAAAAGGAAAAACTTCTGAACTGGAATGAGAAGCAGAGTTATATTGTTTTAGGAAATCTGATGTTTGCGTCAGCCTTAGAACGTGTAGACAGTTGTCCGATGGAAGGTTTTAAGCCTGGTGCTATTGAAGAAATATTAGGCATCGATACTGATAAAGAGAGTGTTACCGTAACTTTAGCTTTAGGTTACAGAGCCGAAGACGACTCTTTTCAGCACATGAAAAAGGTGAGAAAAAATGATGACAAGCTGTTCAAATTCCTGTAATTTTCTATTTTCTGTTTGTTAATTTATTTCTGTAATTAAGTTTCTGAACCTCTGTTTTTTCTTAAATTTGAAAATTAAATCATGTACAAACCAAAGCGGATGACAGAGACAGATGTATTGGTAATTGGCTCCGGGATTTCCGGACTTTCCTATGCAATAAAAATTGCAGAACAACTTCCAGATACCAAAATAACCATCGTTACAAAGGCAGATGAGGATGAAAGCAACACCAAATATGCACAGGGCGGACTTGCCGTAGTAACCGATTTCGACAAAGATAATTTCGAAAAACATATAGAGGATACCATGCGTGCCGGCGACGGCGAAAATAAGCGCGAAGTGGTAGAAATGGTCATCAAAGAAGGGCCTGCCCGTTTTCAGGAACTCGTAGATTGGGGAACGCAGTTTGACCGCGAAAAAGACGGCGATTACAAACTTGGTCGCGAAGGCGGTCATACCGAAAACCGAATTGTTCACCACAAAGATATCACCGGTTTCGAAATCGAAAGGGCTTTGCTGGAAACCGCCAACAATTCGGCAAACATCACCATTCTCGATCATCATTATGTGGTCGATTTAATTACTCAGCATCAGGTTCCGGGCAAAAAACTAGATCTGAATAATATCAGTTGCTATGGTGCTTATGTGCTGAACAACAAAAAGAAAAAAATCATTGGAATTACCGCAAAAATTACTTTGGTTGCAACTGGAGGCGCAGGACATGTGTATAAAAATACCACCAACCCGATTATTGCTACCGGTGACGGAATTGCATTTGTACACCGTGCGCGCGGAAAAGTTTCAAACATGCAGTATTATCAGTTTCATCCAACGGCCATGTATTCGAAACTGGATGGAATGCTCTTCCTGATTTCAGAAGCGGTTCGTGGCGATGGCGCAAAACTTCGCACAAAAAATGGCGAACCTTTCATGCATAAATATGATGAACGTGAGGAACTGGCATCAAGAGACATCGTTGCGAGAGCCATTGATAACGAACTCATTACGAGAGGTGACGATTATGTTGGGCTGGACTGTTCACATATGGATCAAAAAAAATTTATTGAGCATTTCCCGAACATCTATCAGAAATGCCTTGATGAAGGAATTGACCCTTTTACGGAATTAATTCCTGTTGTGCCGGCCTGTCATTATCTGATGGGAGGTATTGATATTGATATGGACGGACAAAGCTCCATAAAAAATCTTTTTGCTGTTGGAGAATGCACCAATTCCGGACTTCATGGCGCTAACAGATTGGCTTCCAACTCATTGCTTGAAGGATTGGTTTTCGGGCATAACGCTGCGATTAAATCGGTTGAGCTTCTGAAAAAAGATGACTTTAATTATGAAGATTTAAAAGCGGTCCCGGAATGGAATGAGGAAGGCATGAAAATGATGGATGAAATGGTGATGATTTCTTATCTGAGAAAACAGCTTCAGGAACTGATGAGCGATTTGGTAGCTATCGTAAGAAGCAATTCCCGATTGGAAATGGCCAAGAGAAAACAACGGGAAATTTACGAAGCAGTGACTGAACTTTATAATTACTCGATCATGTCGCCACAGCTTTCTGAACTAAGAAATCTGGTGAATGTTTCGTATCTTATCATCAAACATTCGCTGAAAATGACCGAAAATAAAGGGTCTTTCTACAATAAAGATTTGGCAACGAAGCCGTTAACAATATCCGAACAATAAAATTTAATTATGAAAAGACCAAGTTACGTTACCGATAAAGCTTTAAAATTATTTATAAAGAATGCTTTGGAAGAAGACATTCAGGATGGCGACCACTCTACACTTTCTACCATTCCGAAAGATTTGGTGCAGAAAGCAAGATGCATCATCAAGGAAGATTGTATTGTTGCCGGAGTAGAATTGGCAGAATTTATCTTCAAAACATTTGACAGAAATATATCTGTGGAAGTATTCATCAAAGATGGTGAATCTGCAAAAGTTGGGGATATTGCATTTATCGTTACCGGAAAAGCACAGTCTATTTTACAGACAGAGCGTCTGATTCTCAACTGTATGCAAAGAATGAGTGGTATCGCTACACTCACATACGATTGGGATTCGCGATTGGTAGGAACAAAAACAAAACTTTTAGACACGAGAAAAACCACCCCAAATTTCAGAATTTGTGAAAAATGGGCTGTCGCGATTGGCGGAGGAACCAACCACAGATACGGTCTTTACGATATGGTAATGCTGAAAGACAATCACATCGATTATAACGGAAGTATCACCAATGCCGTGAAAATGTGCAAAGAATACCTGAAGAAGAATAAGAAAAGACTGAAAATAGAAGTTGAAACCCGCAATCTGGAGGAAGTGCAAGAAGCCATTGATGCAAAAGTTGACCGTATAATGCTTGACAATATGGATGTTCCAACGATGAAAAAAGCTGTAAAACTTATTGCAGGCCGTTGCGAAAGTGAAGCATCGGGTGGCATAACAAGAGACGTTTTAAAAGATGTGGCTTCAACTGGAGTGACGTACATTTCAGCTGGTGCATTGACACATTCAGCAAAAAATATTGATATAAGTTTGAAAGCAATTAAGGACTAAATATTATGATACGAATAAAATTTTGGCTTTTTATTATTAAATTTTAATATCTTTGCCGAAACAAAAGCAATCAAAATTATCATCAAACATATTGATAATCAGATACAATTAAAGCTGTGTTAACAAAATTTTAATATTTAACATTTTGTTAATGCGGCTTTTATATTTTAACAGTATTTTTGCACCGTGAAAATTTAATTTCTTAATTAAAACTGATATGAATTTTAATCCAATCAAAAAAACCGTTCTCATTGCTGCATTGGCATTTACAGGATACGGTACAGTACAGGCACAGGTTACGACGAGTAACATGACCGGTATTGTGACAAAAACTGGTGGACAGGCTACTTCAGGAGCTGTAATTACAGCAACTCACTTGCCTTCAGGAACTGTGTACACCGGTACAGCTAACGCTGCAGGAAACTTTAACTTGGCCAACATGCGTGTAGGTGGACCTTACCGTGTAGAAGTTACAAATGCTGGGCAGGAACCATTGGTTTACGAAGACGTTTACATGGAACTGGGACAGGCATTCGTGCTTAACCCTGTTTTCGGTGAAGTTAAAACTGCTGATATTGCTGAAGTTGTTATTGCAGGAGTTAGAAACACCAATGTAAACAAAACAGGTGCTGCAACCAACGTAGGACAAAGACAGATTCAGGAGCTTCCACAAACTAACAGAAGTATCACTGAATTCACAAGATTGACTCCTCAGGCCAACGGACTTTCTTTCGCAGGTCGTGATGCCCGTTACAACAACCTTCAGATTGACGGTGCTAACTTTAACAACGGATTCGGTTTGAGTTCAAGCCCACTACCTGGTGGAAACTCTCAGCCAATTTCTTTGGATGCTATTGAAGAAATTTCTGTAAATATTGCACCTTACGACGTTACACAGTCTGGTTTTACAGGAGCTGGTATTAACGCGGTGACAAAATCTGGTACTAACAGATTCCGTGGATCACTTTACGGATACTATAATGGTAAAGAACTTAACGGTTGGAAAATCAACGGAGAAGATATTGAAAAAGTATCAGGTGCAAAAATGACCAACGGTCTGACAATCGGAGGTCCTATTATGAAGAATAAATTATTTTTCTTCATTAGTGCTGAAAGAGAAACCGCAACTGGTGCAAACGCATCCGGAGCAAACCTATGGAGAGCTTCACAAGACGGAGTATCTGACAGAGCAAATAACATCTCCAGAGTAAGAGAATCTGATCTTATCGCAGTAAGAAACCACTTGATTAACAGATGGGGTTACGATCCGGGCAGATATCAGGGATATGCTGACGAAGCTGAACAACAAGGTGATAAATTCCTTGCAAGATTAGACTGGAACATCAACGATAAGCATAAATTCGCTGTAAGATATAATATGCTTAAAGGAACTTCGATGCAAGTTGCTAACTTCAACTCCGGTCCAAGACCAAGAACAGGTTGGGGCCGTGTGAGTGACATGTCTATGACATTCGAGAATGGTAACTATGGCTTCGAAAACAATGTACAGTCTGTAACTGCGGAATTAAACTCTCAATTCAACTCTGCGCTTTCTAACAAGTTATTATTTACTTATTCTAAAATTCAAGATAAGAGAACTACACCTTCTGACGTTCTTTTCCCATTCGTAGATATTTGGGACGGTTCTCCAAACGGTGGCAACTACATCAGTTTCGGTACTGAATTATTCTCTTACCTGAATGACGTTATCAACGATAACTTCTCAATTACCAATAACTTAACCTACAACGTAGGTAAACATACACTAACAGGAGGTTTAGCTTATGAAGTACAGAAATTTGGTAACTCATATACACGTATGGGAACCGGATACTACAGATATGCTTCAGTAGAAGATTTCCTTACCACTGGTACTCCAAATGAAGTTGCACCAATTATGTTTGGTTTAACTTATCCATATGAAGGACAGGAAACTTATGCAAGAGTAAACTTCGGATTAGGATCTGCTTATATCCAGGACAGAGTTGCTCTTTCTGACAGATTCAACTTCACACTTGGTTTAAGAGCTGAGCTACCAATGTACCTTAATGATTTAACGGCTAACCCTGCAATTGATGCACTGGAACTTCTTGACAAAGCCGGAAACCCAACTCATTACTCTTCAGGAAAATGGCCAAACTCTAAAGTTACACTTTCTCCACGTTTAGGTTTCAATTATGATGTTATGGGAGACCGTACTCTTACACTTAGAGGGGGAACAGGTATTTTCTCAGGACGTGTACCATTTGTATGGTTAACAAATATGCCAACGAACGCAGGTGTACTTCAGAACACTGTTGAACCAGGTAGTTATGGTGACGTAGCAGGATGGATTGGAAACGTTAGATTCCACCCGGAAGATATGTACTATCACCTGAACAATGTTCCTGCAGGAGCTGAGAACGTATTCATCAAAACTCCAAAAGACGGAGCACCATCTTCTTTCGCATTGGTTGACCAGAACTTTAAAATGCCTTCAGTTTGGAGATCAAGCTTTGGGGTAGACTTCAGAGTTCCTAACTCTCCACTTACTCTTACAGGGGATTTACTTTATACAAGAGATGTAAACGCTGTATTCCAGTTTGGAGCAAACAGAAAAGATTCCGGAGCCAGAATGACTTATGCTGACCGTGCTTACTATCCAAACAGCGCATCTTATCAGTACAACAGTAAAATCGGTGCGAACAACGTAACTGTACTTACTAATACTGAAACTAAAGGTTATGCATTATCAGCAACTGTTGGTGCGTCTCTAAGACCTTGGAAAGGACTTACAGGATCTGCATTCTACACCTATTCAAAAGCTGAAGAAGTTACTGCAAACGCAGGATCCAGTGCAAGTTCAGCTTGGGGAGCATCTCCAACAATCGATTCTCCGAACCAGGATATGCTTAGTATTTCAGGATTCTCAGTACCTC